>JAKQQT010000004.1 GCA_029564025.1 Armatimonadota bacterium
GTGACGCCCGGTGTCCGGATCGATCCCGCCGTGACGGCCCGGAGAGGAACCGTCGCCGGTGTGGTCGTCTCGCGAAACGCCGTGCAGACAGCAGCCTCTCTTCCGTTTTCTGAAAACCGCTAAACCTTGGCACAATCTTTACCTCGACCAGCAGGTGTGGCTCAAGGGTAGCGTCATCATCGAAGGCGGGGCCTTTCAACATGCGGGATCGGCTTGGCACACGTCGTGGAAGCTGAATTCCACCAACATTCTGAGCGTCGGCGCCGACAGACCTTACCATATCGACGGATCGCACGGTCCCATATCCATGCCGATTACGTTAACCATATTGTGTTGATAGATATGTTATTTGGTTTGCGAGGCATTCACACTTCTGACAAGCGGGTGTATACTGACCACACTTTGGAGCTGTGCGTGTGACGGGGGGCAACAGAATGAACGGCAAAGAACGGCTTGTAGCGGCGTTGAACCATCGGCAACCTGATCGCGTCCCGGTCGACTTCGGCAGCACCGCCGTCACCGGCATCCATGCGGGGGCTGTGCATCGTCTCAGGTTGGCTCTGACAGGAGACGCGAACTGGCGTGTCAAAGTCATTGAGCCCTACCAGATGCTGGGCGAGATAGACGAAGCGTTGCGCGAGCGGCTGGGAGTCGACGTGATCGGGCAGACGCCGCGCAAAAACTTGTTCGGCTTTGAAGGGAAAGGGTGGAAGCCGTTTTCGCTGTTTGACGGAACGCCTGTTCTTGTCGCCGAAGATTTCAACACTACGCAGGATGTCAACGGCGATCTGTTGATCTACCCCGAGGGCGATGTTTCGGCACCGCCTAGCGGAAGGATGCCGAAAGGTTTTTATTTCTTTGACGCGCTGATCCGGCAGCCGCCGATTGACGAGGATCGGCTCGATCCCGCTGACAATCTGGAAGAGTTCGGGCTGTTCAGCGAAGAGGATGTCCAATGGTATCGGGAACAGGCCGCCGAGCTGGATGCCGGCGAGCCGACAGGGGTCATTCTCTCCATGCCCGGAACCGCCTTCGGGGACATCGCTCTGGTGCCCGCGCCGTGGATGAAGCACCCCAAGGGCATCCGCGATATCGAAGAGTGGTATGTGTCGACGGCGATCCGGAAGGACTACGTGCGGGCGATTTTTGAGAAACAATGTGAAATCGGGCTGAAAAACCTGGAAACGCTGATCGGCGTGTTTGGCGACCGGGTGCAGGCGGTGAATCTGACGGGCACGGATTTCGGCACCCAGCGCGGGCTGTTCATCAGTCCGGATACGTATCGCGAGCTGTTCAAGCCGTTCCACAAACGCGTGAATGACCTTGTTCATGCCCGCTCGGGTTGGAAGACCTTCATGCATTCCTGCGGGGCCGTGGCGGAACTGATCCCTGATTTCATCGAAGCCGGCTTCGACATTCTCAATCCCGTGCAGTGTTCGGCGGAAGGCATGGATGCGCACCGGCTCAAGAAAGAATTCGGCAAGCAGCTCACGTTCTGGGGCGGCGGCGCGAACACCCAGCAGACCCTTCAGTTCGGAACGCCCGACGAGGTCTATCGCGAGTGTCGCGAGCGCATCGATATCTTTGGGGAGGGCGGCGGCTTTGTGTTCAACACGGTTCATAATGTCCAGGCGCTGACACCCACGGAAAACATGTTGGCGATGTTCAAGGCACTCAAAGACAATGCGGGCCTTTAAGCGGGCCGTGAGACGAAGCCGCGAAAAACGCGACGGTAACGGTTAACGTCGAAGGGCAAGGGGGAATAAGCATGACAATACGGATACTGATTACTGTGTTCATTGCGGGGGGCCTCCGCGCGGCGGAGTTCCATGTTGCCTCGGACGGCAATGACGCCGGTGACGGATCGAACGCCACTCCGTTCCGAACGATCCAGCGGGCTGCCGATGTCGCACAGCCGGGCGATGTGATCACGGTTCACGAAGGCGTTTACCGCGAGCGGGTGAATCCGCCGCGCGGCGGCGAGTCCGACGTGAAGCGGATCGTCTATCAGGCCGCGCTCGGCGAGAAAGTCGTGATCACCGGCTCGGAGCCGGTCAGCGGGTGGACGCGCCTGACGAACGAGACGTGGAGGGTTACGGTGCCGAACAGTCTTTTCGGCGCGTTCAATCCCTACGGCGATCTGATCCGCGGGGACTGGTTCATCCCGAAAGGACGCGAGCATCATACGGGCGCGGTCTACCTCAACGGCCACTGGCTGGCGGAAGCCTCGGCCCTCAGCCAGGCGCTGGAACCCGTCGGTCCGCAACCGCTCTGGTTCGGGCGGGTGGAGGCCGGCGGCACCGTGATTTACGCCCAGTTCAAAGGCTGCGACCCAAACCGCGAGCGGGTGGAGATCAACGTGCGGCAGACGGTGTTCTATCCGGACAAGCCGGGACGCGACTTCATCACCGTGCGCGGCTTCGTCTTGCGCAACGCGGCCACGCCGTGGGCGCCGCCGACGGCCGAGCAAATCGGA
>JAKQQT010000032.1 GCA_029564025.1 Armatimonadota bacterium
GTCGTCCGTCAGCCAACCCAGGCATCGCTACTGTAGCGTCCTCGTCAAACGGAAACCGGTGTCACCTTCAGTTTCGTAGAGTGGCGCGCCGTAGCTGCGCAGCGCGGAACGGTTATCTTTCGCAGGGTGCAAACAAGAGCCGCTGCGCCGAATGCGAGCCGTATCCACCGTCACGCCAACCGGATCAGTTCCGCCGGGCAACTGCGGATTGGCCGTGTCGAACCCGTCCAGGCACCACTCAAAGACGTTTCCGTGCATGTCGTAAAGCCCCCATGCGTTCGGTATGTAGGAGCCCACTTCAGCCGTCGCGTTGGACGTGGTGCAGCTCACGACGGGGGTTCCCGTCCCGTTAGGTCTGCCGCCGTTGTATGCGTAACGTCCGAGTTGGGCAAGGCTCGCATCGACCGTTTCGCTGGCGATATTCACCGTGCCGTCGTGCAGCGCTCCGGTCGTTCCTGCCCGGCAGGCATATTCCCACTGCGCCTCCGTCGGCAGGTCCAACCCCTCGATGCCTGTTTTTGCGCGCAGCTTGCCCATGAAGGAAAATTCTCCTACGCTGTTGGTGGCCGGCCAGTGCGGAGTGATCGCGCCATTGCTGTCGGCGTTTTCACGGATCCTGAAGTACGACACCCCCTCCGCCGGCCGCGTTGCCCGATAATCGACGTTACTCCATTTGGACGGCCACGCCTGCACCTCGTACATCACCTGGTACCACTGCTGCTGGGTCACCTCATAAACCCCGATGTAGTAGCCTTTGGTGAGATACGTTTGCTTCTGATTCTCCCGTGCTGAAGTGTTGCGGCCCAACTCCTCAATTGGCGACCCCATGTAGAAACCGGCACCGCTTGTCGGCGGTATATACCGCATCGCCAGCCGGTACGTTTTGTATATTCTGTTCGTGATGCCGCCGGGTATGGCCGCTTCGCTGGGATAATAGAAGACGGGGTAGGAAGAAGCCGACTTGTTCTCCAAGTCGATCACCATGTACTGCGGCGGAGCGTTGGTTGACCATGCCGTCACCCGCGCTTTCGCTTGGGTCGTCTGATTCTCCGGCCAGTCCGCACCCGCATTCCACACGATGCTCCGGTTCGCACCCGTCTGAACCACCCTGCACACGTCTCCGTAGATATGCGTCACAGCGCTGTCCGGGATCGGAACCCCGTTGGTCTCGATCCCGAGCGTCACAATCGCGGCCTCGCCGTCGAGATCATACAAAATATCCACCATGCGCGAATTCGTGCGCTGCGTCATTCTGACATTCGACACCACCGGCGCGGTGGCAAAAGCCGCACACGCCGTCAACAGGGCCGCACCTGTCGCCAACATCGCTGTCCTAGTCATAGTCACTCCTTCGTGTGTTGTTAAAAAGTCATCGCCACGACCTTCTTTCAGAACACCGCAACTATGCGGGATATCGGCACGACATAACCAGACCTGATTACGCAAAAAATCCTGACTTTTTGCGCAGGCCGGACTTGTGCAAGAACCATGCATCGGTTATTGTGAAAGCGCTTCTGGAGTCGTCATGCGCAAACCGAAATCACGTATCCCGCAGGTTGCCCTGCTGATGCAAATGTCCCTGAAAGGTCAGGCCGACCTCCTGCGCGGCATCCTGCAATTTGTCAAGCTGCACGGCCCCTGGCGCCTGTACCGCATGGAGGGACGGCCCGG
>JAKQQT010000035.1 GCA_029564025.1 Armatimonadota bacterium
TGCCACGGCAGGGCGCCTTCGATTCCGTAGCCGCCCGTGAGTTTCACGAACTTGATGACGTTCAGTATGCTCTTCAGGGCATCCTTGCTCTGCGGCGAGTAAACGCGGGCCGTATAGCCGGGCAAGCCCGCTCCCGGAGGATCGGCCGAGATACGGATATCGAAGTCGTGGTCGGCGTAGGCCGGTGTTCCGAGCAGATGCTGGTGGTCCGCCAGGCTCAGGAACAACTGCATCGCGTCGCGTCCGGCCACGTCATTGGGATCCGTGCCGTCCATAGCGGTCGGCAGTGAAAGCGTGTCGTCCCGCACGAAGGCGGCGAAGTAGAGATAATCATGATCCCACTTGAACTTGAACTGACCGGCGTAGTCAGGCAGTCCGGTCCAGTTTCCGGGCAGGATGTCCTGATCCGCCGTGTTCAAGTTGATGATGGTTCCGCCGTCCCACTCGGCCGGCGTGATGTTTCCGTCGACTTCAATCGGCGTAGTGATGTGATGGATGGGAATCTGGCCGCTCAGCAATACGTTGAACTCGTTGCTGTCGCCACTTACGGGCTCGGAATCCGGGCCTTCGTAAGTCGCCCTCAAGCGGGCACGGTCGACCTTCTTCATGACGGTAAGTTCACTGAAGGTCGCCTTCCCGTTTGTGAGGGGAAGAGTGGTTGTTCCCACCAATGGTACATCGGGCGTGTCCGACAGGAGGGACAGTCGGATCGATCCCTGCGCGTCGGTCGCCGGATTGCCTTCAGGATCCCGCAGTGATACGGTAAACGCCTTCAGAGGGATTCCGACCACGCCTACGTCGATCGGGGTGTCCCAGATGATGATGCCGCCGCGCTTGTACGGTCCGTAGCACTGCACAATCTGGCAGACATTGCATTCCGCGTCGCAGAACTCGTAACGAATGCAGAACGACAGGTAGTCGGCGCACTTCCACGAGGGAGGCGGCGGGAACTGGATAGTCATCGGGAAGTTCTGGGGTGCACCGAGGTTCTGCCCGAACGGAGACACGGAGTTCCAAGTCATCACGTTGCCGTTGACCAGCGGGATGTTCGCGTTGAAGTTGGGATTGAACCCGGAACCTATGAAATAGGCATTGATGGGTCCACCCGAACCGCAACCAGGACCGCTGAACGTGCGGCTGGCCGTGACGATGGTGGCCGTGACTCTCGTGATGTTGCCCAGTCCGCTGATGACGGAGAGGGCGGGCGTGAACGTGGCGGAACCTCCCGGACCCAGAGACCAACCGCTGGCCGGAGCGGAAAGTTGAACACCCTCACAGCACGGCGGCGGAAGCTGATCGCACGGCTTCACCGGGAATTCCTTGCCTACCTCGGGGCAACCCGGGCCGCCCTGCACCCACACGGTCACCACGCCGCCCGCGGGTGAGTTCCAATTGATGACCACGCACGGGCCGTTGTTCGGACCCACGATGGTACCGTTGCTGACCCCCCAGATATAGGAAGCGCCCGGAGGGGCCGGCGTCACGCAGTAGGTGCCCGACGTACAAGCCGTCTCCGGACCTGTGATGCTGAAGTTCGGAAGGTCGCACGGGCGCCAGATCTTCTGCACCGTGTTTGATGTGTATTTCACACCGTTGGACGTCCACGTCGCAATGATATAATCCGTTCCCGGACCGCCCACACCCGGATACGTCCACGACGCGGAACCGCCGACGTTGGTGAGTCCGGTGCCGGTGGCTCCCACGTTCGGCCCGGCCACAACCGTGAATGTCACGACGGTTCCGGGCGGCGGAGCGGGAGTGATAGTGGCAGTGACGGTATGATTTGTGTTCAGCGGGTTGGTGGCCGTTTTCGGTCCCAACTGGATGTTGGTGATAACCTCAACGCTCTCGCCGCGAATCAGAATGTAGGGAATTCCCACGGTGCCGTCTGTGGCCGTGTAGATATTCGTCAGGTCTTTTCCGATGGCAAACACGTTGAAGTTGGCCGGCCAGGAGTCGAATCCTTCGTGCATGGAGCAGTACCAGTTGGAGAGGTTGGCGTCCAGCAGAAGGGGAACCGGAGGAGTACCCACACTCGGTCCGGTCAGGCCCGGGGCCGTGGCCACGATATGTGCGTTGTTATAGCACTGAAGACTGCCGTGGAACATGAACGTTCCAAACTGGTCCATCAGCGTCAACGGCTGTGGGGTCACCGGGGCGCTGTCCCAGTAGCAACTCAGAGAGACGTACATACCCGTCTTGTTCGGGTCATTTGCCGCGAAGTATATTCCGCGGCGAGTCAGGTTCCTGCCCATATCCTTGGCTCCCGGCGAGGATTCGCCGTGCAAGGCTTCGTCGGTCCCGGTGATGAGGATATTTCCTGTCACAGCCGGGGACCACACGGTTCGGTTCGCCACAGCAGGAGCGATGGGGGCCGGCGTTCCCTGACAGTAGGGATCTCCCAGGACGATGGCCCGGAACGATGCGAAGTTGGCGGTGGTCATCGTGCTCCAGGTTGCGGCGTCATTCAGGACAACGTCGAAACCAAGCGCCAGCGCCTCCACTGCCTCCTGGCTGGAAGCTCCGCCCCATACCGTGGTATCAAGAATCAACACGGAATTTCCGGCCACAGGGGCGTTCACAAGATTGGTATAGGTGGTATTGGCGGCGGAAGGCGCCGCCCCAATAACGGATATGATCGCGAATGCCAGAATCGCGAACAGTCCGTGGTGAAGACGATTCTTCATAGGATGTTTCCTGGTTGGACCGCGGACGATTCCGCAAGGTCCAGGTCGCCGCGCAGAACGCGCGAGAAATGGGATACGATCCGGACATCAGGCCGGGCTAACATCAGCCTTGCCAACAAACAGGGGCTTCATTACGGCCTGGTTCAGCCGGCAGTCATGGCCGGCTCTTTCGCTATACGCCTCATAAACACCCGTTATGTAAACGAGTTCCACCCGTTATGGCTAAAAACTCACGAGGCAATGGAAAAGGGCGAACTTCGGTCGCGAAGTCCGCCCGTTGGTGTGGTGTTTGGGAAGCCGGGCGAGGCACAGCGTGCAGTACCCCTCCCTCTATGGGCTTCACCTTGTGTCCCGGTCTTTTGTTCCTTCGTCTTTCTCTGTGTCTCCGTGCCTCTGTGGTAATGCTTCCCGGATACCGGATCCTGACGTCTGAGCGATCAGTCCAGCCGCCGGTGGAACGACAGCGCGCCGGCAAGGAACAGGAGACCGCTGAGGACGCAAAGGGCTGTCACCTGCGGCCACAGATACTGAATTCCGGAGCCCTTCAGGTACACCCCGCGCACGATTTCAAGGAAATACCTCTGGGGGATGATTGTTGATATCCACTGCGCCCAAGCGGGCATCGTGGCGATGGGGAAGATGAAACCGCTGAGCAGGGTTTGCGGCAGGTTGGTGAAGAAGTTCAGCATCTGCGCCTGCCGCTGGGTTTTCGACACCGTGGAGATCAGCAGTCCCAGTCCCAGCGAAGACAGCACGAACGGAACCATGGCAAGCGCCAGGAACAGCAGGCTTCCCTGGAACGGAACCCGGAACCACAAGACGCTGACCAGTATCACCGGAACAGCCATCGCGCAAGCGAACATGGCCGGGACAGCCGTTTTTCCGGCCATGAATTCCCAGTTCGTCAGCGGGGTTACCAGTATCTGTTCCAGCGTTCCTATCTCGCGCTCGCGGGCGATGCTGAGCACCGTCAGCATCGAGGCCAGGATGGTGATTAGCAGAGACACGATGCCGGGCAGGATGTAATTCCGGCTCAGCAGGGCCGGGTTGTACCACACCTGCCGGTACACGCTTATGCCGGCGCGCGAACCTCCGCGGCGCTCGGCCCACTGCGCCCGCACTTCGCCGGAATACTTCCCCACCGTGCCCGCCAGATACGCCACCGCCAGCGTGGCCGTGTTGGTCTCACTACCGTCCGTCAGCACTTGAACAGCCGAGGCTTCACCCCGCGCCAGGCGCCGCTCAAATCCGGGCGGAATCTGCATGGTGATCTGCGACCGGCCGGAATCCAGGTCCTCGACAAGGGCTTTTTCCGAATCCACCGGGTGAACGACGAACGTGCCCATTTTCTCAAGACTCTGCACCATCTCGCGCGACGCTTGGGTACGGTCCAGATCGAGGTAGCCGAGGCGCAGGTTCCTGGGGTCGTTGGTGACCGCGTATCCCAGCACAATCAACTGAAGGATTGGCGCCGCCAGGATCATCCTCAGCGTCTGCGGGTCCCGCAGGTTCTGAAGAAACTCCTTTCGGACGATTGATCGGAGGCGTTGATAATCCAGCATCAGTCCAGCCTCTTCACGAAGCGGCGGGAAGCGGCCCGCAGGAAAAGGAACGCGGTGAAGGCCAGCCACAGCAGTTGCGGCCACAGCAGGGCGATTCCGCTCCCTTTCAGATACACCGCGCGCACGAAAATCATGAACTGCGTGGCGGGAAGCGGCGCCGTCAGGTAGTAGATGATATCCGGCATACTCTGCCGCGGATAGGCGAAACCGGACAACAGCATCGTAGGCAACAGTGTCGTGATGAAGCCCAGCTGTAGCGCGAAGGCCTGGTTCGGCGCGCGTGAGGATATCAGCAGTCCCATCCCCATCACGCCCGCCAGGAACAACAGCATACCGAATCCCAGCAACAACAGCGAACCGGCCGGGAAAACGCCGAAAAGCACATAACCGAACACAACCAGCAGTACCACGTCCACCATACCCGCCGCGACGTAAGGCGCCAGTTTCCCGACCATCAACTCCGACGGAAGTACCGGCGAAACGACAAGACCCTCCAGCGTCCCGATTTCGCGCTCGCGGACAACGCACGTGGAAGTCAGCAGTGCCGAAGTAATGGCCAGAATCAGAACCAGCAAACCCGGCACGATGTAATTCGCGCTGTTCAGTTCCGGGTTGTACAGAATACGGGGGATTATCGAGATGGCAGGCGTCGCTCTTATTGCCTTCGGTGCCCGTCTCAGCACGGCTGTCGCGCCCTGTTGCGCCGCGAACGCCGCAATCTGCGCGTCCGCGTACGCCACGGCAATGCCGGCTGTCGTGCCGTCCGAACCGTCGTAAATGGCCTGAAGTTCGGCGGTGCGTGCGGCGCTGACATCCGCGTCGAATCCCCTCGGTATCACGATGACGGCTCGAACTACGCCCTGGCGGAACAGCGGCTCGATGTCCGCTTCACTGGAGACATCCCCCACGAAGCGGAAGTACTCGTTGCCCAGGAATGCATCTCGCAGAGCGCGGCTTCGCTGTGTGCGGTCCCGGTCCAGGATGCCCATCGGGATGTGTTTCAAATCGAAGTTGATGGCGTAACCGTAAAGCACCAGCGTGATGAGCGGCAGAAGGATGATGAGGCCAATCGACTGAGGGTCGCGGCGCAAATGGAGCCATTCCTTGCGGGCAATGGTCCACACACGGCGCCAGTTCCAGCGGTCAGCGGGAGGGTTCACCGGAATCGCTCCCTTCGCTTTGCGCGACCAAGGACACAAAAACGTCCTCGAGTGTCACCTCCACCGGTTTCACGCTTTGTACCACCACGCCCTTGTCCGCGAACAGAGATCTCCATTGGTCCGTTGTGCGCGTGTCATCGGCAACCGTGATGTGGAGGTCCTCGCCGAACAGCGCGGCCTCGACAACGTCCGGCCAGGTTTCGGCGGCGCGCATCGCGGTGATGGCGTCCCGGGTTCGGACCTCTAGAACCCGGTAAGGATATTCTTTCTTCAGTTCGGTGGCCGAACCGAGCGCTACCCGGCGGCCCTTGTCAATCATAACGAGGCGATTGCAGTACTCTGCCTCTTCCATCACGTGTGTCGTCACCAGTACCGTCACGCCAGAACGGGCCAGGCTGTCGATCAAATCCCAGAATCTGCGGCGGGATATCGGGTCAACACCGCTCGTTGGTTCGTCCAGAAACAGAACATCCGGTTCGTGCACCACGGCACTGGCCAATGCGAGCCGCTGTTTATACCCGACCGACAAGGTTCCCGTCAGCGTGTCGCGCTCCGCGGTCAGATTCGCCAGTTCGAGCACGGTGCCTGTACGTTGCTCTATCCTGTCCGGTTTGACCTTGTACACGCCAGCGAAGAACAAGAGGTTTTCCTGCACCGTCAGATCGTCATACAGGCTGAACTTCTGGCTCATGTAACCGATTCGGTTTTGTATCTCGCGGGATTGCCGAACAACGTCAAGGCCGACCACCGAAGCGTTTCCGTCCGTCGGCGTCAGCAGTCCGCAAAGCATCCGTATGGTCGTGCTCTTGCCGCTTCCGTTCGGACCCAGAAAGCCGAATACTTCACCCTTGCAGACGTCGAATGATACACCATCGACGGCGGTGAAGTCGCCGAAGCGCTTCACCAGTCCGTCCACCACGATTGCCTGTTCGTCGCAGGCGCGCTCGTTCACGTTCGGCCTCCGTTGATCGCGTTTGACGCAAGATGAACGAACACATCTTCCAATCCGGGTTCTGAAGGCAACACGGACTTGACGAAGATTCCAGCGGAGGCAAGCGTATCAGTCAGTGCCGGTTCTGATTCAGAAGGCTTTGCGGTGAGAACGTGCAAAGCATCTCCGAACAAAATGCTTTCCAGCACGTCATCCCGTTTCGCCAGTACGTCGCGGGCGTGCCTGGGATTATCCGTATCGAAAACCAGGATGCCG
>JAKQQT010000039.1 GCA_029564025.1 Armatimonadota bacterium
AACGAAACGCTCAGTTTGAGCGTGAAATCGGAGGTTACGGGCGGGGGTGGTGGGCCCTACTGGATTCGAACCAGTGACCTCTTCGGTGTGAACGAAGCGCTCTCCCACTGAGCCAAGGGCCCCACATCGCGGACAAACACATGATAGCGACCGGGTAAAGGCTTTTCAACGCCCCTCGAGCACGTTTCGAACAGAGAATCGATCGTCTTCAGCCCTTCAAGCCCGTCATGGCGATGCCCTTTACGAAGAACCGTTGGGTGAACATGAAGATGAGAAGGCACGGGATCAGCACGATCACCGCGGCGGTCATCTGCAACGGCCAGTTTGTGGCGCCGAACGCGTCCTTGAATACCGACAGGCCGACCTCCAGCGTCCGCATCTTCGTACTGCTGGTGTAGAGCAGGGGGCCGAAGAAGTCGGTCCACGCGCCAATGAAGGTGAACGCCGCCAGCGTGGCAAGTGCCGGGCCGGAGAGCGGCAGGGCGATGCGCCAGTAGATGGCCCAGTCGGAACAGCCGTCCAGGTGCGCGGCGTCGTCCAGTTCGCGCGGCAGAGTCATGAAAAACTGCCTCAGCAGGAAAATCCCGAACGCGCCGCTGAGGCCGGGCACAATCAGCGCGTAATACGTGTCGAGCCAGCCCAGATACCGGATGATGAGAAAAACGGGGATCATTGTTACCGCGCCAGGCACCATCATCGTGGCGAGGAACATATAGAACAGCGTGTCGCGCCCGCGAAACTCGGTCCGCGCGAAGCCGTACGCCGCCATCGAGCAGAACAAAAGGGAGCCAAGGACCACGCTGACGCACACAATCACCGTGTTCATCAGGAACCGCAGGAACGGAGTCTCCGGCATCGTCACAACCGTGCGGTAGTTCTCCCAGTGCCACTGTCTGGGGATCCAGTTACTTGGATCCGGCAGTGCTCCCTGTGACGGGTGAAGGGATGTGACCACCATCCACAGGAACGGCGTCACCATCAGCAAGCCGAGGATCGACATCAACGCGTAACTGACCGCGTTTCGCCACACCAGGTTCTGCCCGCGCCCGTGTGGCTTAGCCGACACTGTAGTCCTCCATACGGCGGTTCACGAGTTTGAACTGAATGATGGTGACAATGAGAATCACGACGAACAGGATGTACGACATCGAACTGGCGCGGCCCATCCGAAACAATCGCCAGGCCTCGGTGTAGATGTGGTACCCGACCACGTCGGTCGCCCGCAGAGGGCCGCCCTTCGTCATCATGTAAACCGGCGTGAATATCTGAAACGCGCCGATACTGCTGGTCACAAGCACGAACAGCGACGTCGGAAGAAGAAGGGGAATCGTGATGTGACGGAAGGAACCCCAACGACCGGCGCCGTCCACCTCGGCGGCTTCATAAAGAGCCTGCGGGATTCCCTGCAGGCCCGCCAGAAAGAGGATCATCCGCGGTCCGAGGCCCGTCCAGATGCTCATGAATATCAAGGCAGGCATTGCCCAAAGCGGGTCATTCAGCCAGTTGATGTTGCCGGGGCCGCCCATCTTCGCCAGCGACCACGACAGCAAACCGCGCTCCGGCCAGTAAACCCACATCCACACCATCGCGATGGCGACTCCGCTGGAAACGGCAGGCAGGTAGTATATCGTTCGGAAAAAGGTCACCGCCCGCAGTTTCTGGTTGACGAGGATTGCCACGGCCAGCGCCGCCATCATCCCCAGCGGCACGCTTGCCAGCGCGTAGACAGCCGAGTTCTTCATCGCGTTCCAGAAGTACGGGTCGCTCGCCACGGCATGGTAGTTGTCCCAACCGATGAACGGCTTGTCGGGCTTCAACACGTCCCACTGGTGGAACGACAGATACAGTGCGAAGATAATCGGGCCGATGACGAAGAGGAGCAGATGAACGAGTGCCGGCGCGATGAAAAGCCAACCGATCGGGATGTGCACGCGTTTCATCACTGCACCCCCAACTGAATGTCGATTCGGTGCGCCGCACGCGTCAGGGCCTCTTCGGGCGTGGCGCGACCCAACAGGACCTCGTCAATGGCTTCGCGGCCGATATCTTCAACCAGCGCATACATCTCAACTTGCGCGCCCCACGGTCCCCGGGCGTACTGAATGTTTTCGAGGAACACCGGCTCCAGGGGGGACCGGTCGCCGAACTCGTCCGCAATGTGGCGGTTGGCGGAGATGGCCAGACCCTGTTCGCTTATCTTGCGCTGGGAGAACGGGCCGGTTCGGAACTTGATGTATTCCCAGGCTTCCCGCGGATGTCTGGTTCCCTTCATCATCGCGGGGCCCGATTCATACTGAACCGTCACGCGGTGCTTGCCTTTCGGAAGGCCGACCACGCCGACGTCGGAGAACTTGTATCCGGGGATGGAGCCTTCCGTGGCGATGAAGTGCGGAATCATCCAGTGTCCGCTGACGGTCATCGCCGTGGCGCCGGCCAGGAAGTTCTCGCTACCGAGTGCCTGCGCCTGCGAAACCGTGGGCGCCACCTTGTGCTTTGTCACAAGGTCGGTGTAGAATCGGACGGCCTCAAT
Organism: Armatimonadota bacterium; assembly: GCA_029564025.1. GTDB lineage: Bacteria > Armatimonadota > DTGP01 > JAKQQT01 > JAKQQT01 > JAKQQT01. Next base: position 2,531 of record JAKQQT010000039.1, read on the forward strand.
GCTGGCCTTGCTGTTCAAATAGCCGGTTGCCTTCTTGCCGTCCGGGCTCAGCACATCCCCGCCGTTCTGCCATATCCACGTAATCCAACCGGGCATCCAGTTGGTGACTTCCATGCCGTATTGCGTTACCCGTCCATTCTTGCGAATCGTGAGTTGCTTCGCCGTTGCCAGGAAGTCGTTCCACGTCCAGTCTTCCCGCGGGTAGGGAACGCCGGCCCGCCGAAAGGCCGCCTTGTTGTAGTACATCATCATCGGCGTGAAGTCGCCGGGCAGGGCGTAGAGCGCCTTACCCCTTCGCGCGATGTTGAGGACGTTCGGGTAGAAAACAGACAAATCCATCTCGGGATCGGATTCGATGAAAGGCGTCAGGTCCCTCAGCGTGTTGTTGTTGATAAACATGGCGGCCGATGAGGCATCGAGCACGATGACGTCGGGTTCCGTGTGCGCCAGCACCATCATCAGCAGTTTCTGAACGTAGGCGTCCGGGATATGCTCCATTTGGATGCGGATGCCCGGGTGCGTGCGGTGGAATTCGTCCAGCAGTTCCTTGTTGATGCGGTTGGAGTTCTCGTCGGCAGAGGCGCCGCCCCAGTCCGCCACCCGGATTGTGACGACCTTAGGCGCTTTCGCGTCACGGTGGGCGCAACCGTACATCAGGCACACCGCGATGAAAGCCGGCGCAAGTATCCGTGCGATGACGGCAAATAGTGGGTATGATCGGCAGATTGGGTGCATCATGACTGTAGGGCGTCGGATGACACCCACATTCATTCTATGGCGTACCGCAATAGCGCGGCATGCCCAACCGACCGAGAATCGAGGTTCCGCCGTGCACAAAGTTCAATCATGGAGTGTTCGCCGTGTTGAGATTGTCAACGGCTGGCGGGCGCGGGAAACGCCGCCCGCCGGCGAAAGACGATCCCTCACCGTTCCCGAAATCCCCGCTGTAGTCCCCGGCTGTATCCACACCGACCTTCTCCGCGCAGGCGCCATCCCCGATCCCTTTGCCCGCATGAACGAGCGGGCCGTCGCGTGGGTGGACGAAACCGACTGGTTGTACGAAACGAAGTTCCATATTGATGAACCGGTCTCCCCGTGCGCATACCTGCGCTTCAACGGCTTGGATACCATTGCCGAGATTACCCTGAACGGCAAACCGCTCGGCAAGACCGACATCATGTTCATCGAGCACGAGTTTCCGGTCGGCGACATCGCGGTGGAAGGCGAGAACACTCTGCGGGTGCAGTTTCGGTCAGCACTACGTGAAGGGAGAGAACGCCGCAAAGCCTGGAACGAAGGCGGTAACGACACGCTGAACGACCACCCCTTCTGCTGGGGTCCGCGCTCCTTCGTTCGCAAGGCGCAGTATATGTACGGCTGGGACTGGGGTCCGGAACTCGTTTCGTGCGGCATCTGGAAGCCGGTCGAGTTCGTGAACGTTCCCGTCGCCCGCATCGTGGACTGGCATCACACGGTCACCCTGAAGCCTGGCGCGCCGGCGCGCGTGCACGTGGAAGTGACCATCGAGCGAAACCCGAAAGCCCTGAACGAAGCGCTCTCCCTCTATGCCGAGTTGCAGGAGCGGGAGTTTGTGGAAGATCCCGACGCGTTTGGTCCCGACGAGATTCCGGACCCGGCAACCGCGCTGGTCACGGTGCCCAAGGGAAAAGCGATTGCGACGGTGAGCCTCGACCTGGATGTCAAGGATCCGGAACTGTGGTGGCCGGTCGGATCGGAACCGGAGCAGGAAGAACCGTTTTTATACTGCCTGGACCTGAACCTGGAGGGCATGGACCTGACCGACCACACGGACGGCTTGATTGGACTGAGGACGATTGAACTGGTTCGGGAACCGGACGCGGACGGCAAGGGCGAAGGCTTTATGTTCCGCGTGAACGGGCGCGACACGTTTATCCGCGGCGCCAACTGGATTCCGGCCGATTCCTTCCCGTCACGTTTGGAGCACGATGAAGGGCGTGACAAGCTCATTGGTCGACTGGAGCAGGCCGCGGCTGCGGGAGTCAACATGCTGAGGGTGTGGGGCGGCGGACTGTACGAGTCGGATGACTTCTACGACATATGCGATGAACTTGGCATTATGGTCTGGCAGGACTTTCCATATGCGTGCGCCTACTACCCCGATACCGGCGAGTACGAGGAAGCCTCGCGCATTGAGGCAACCGCCGCCGTTCGTCGTTTGCGAAACCACCCTTCACTTGCCATGTGGTGCGGCAACAATGAGTGCCACCAGGTCCATACCGGCAAGTGGACCGGCGAGAGCGTCCCGCCGCGCTATCTGGGTGAACGGCTGTATCACGAAGTGCTTCCGGAGGTCGTTAGGAAGCACGATCCGGGCCGGCCTTACTGGCCGTCATCGCCCTTTGGCGGCGACGATCCCAACGACCCGAATACCGGCGACCGGCACAACTGGGACGTCTGGCACGGCAGGGGGGATTGGGTCCACTACACCGAAGACCGGCCGCGCTTCGTCTCCGAGTTCGGATTTGCTTCCTCCTGCGCCCTCGAAGCGTGGAAGCCGGCGATGGAACCGCAAGATATGTACGCCCACAGCCCCGTTGCCCGCTGGCACGACAAGACCGGCAAGGGATATGAGACCTACATCGGGTTTACCACGGCCCACTTCCCGGAACCCGTGACGCTGGAGGACCTCGTCTACTACACCCAGCTCAACCAGGCCGAAGCATTGAAGTGCGGCGTTGACCACTATCGCCGCCTGAAAGGCCGGTGCTGGGGCACGATGTTCTGGCAGTTGAATGACTGCTGGCCGGTGCAGTCGTGGTCGGTGATCGATTACGCGGGCGATCCCAAGGCGGCCTACCACGCCATGCAGAGGTTCTACAACCCGATCCTCATGTCGATGGTCCGCGAAGACGACGTTCTGCACGCTTACGTGGTGAATGACACGGCAAAGGACATCCGGGGGACCGTCACTCTGCGAATCGAAAACTTCGAGGGCGCGTCGCTGGACAAGGAGAAGGCAGTCGTTTTCGTGAAGGCCAACGGGGTATCCCGGGTGGCGTCGTTGCATCTGCACGAAGCGGAAGGTCACGAAGACCAGGTCTTCCTTTATGGGCGGCTACGGTTGGACGAGACCAACGAGGAGTATGAGGACTTCCAGTTCCTCGTGGAGCCGAAGGATTTGAAACTCGCTGACCCGGGCCTGAAGGCGGAAGTGACGCTTGAGCAGGGGTGGGCCAGCATCCGCCTGACGACGCGTTGGTTTGCGCCGTACGTCTGGGCAAGGCTGGAAGGTGTACCCGGAGTGATGATGACGAATTATATGCACATCCGTCCGGGCAAGGAGCGCATCTATCACATCAATCGGGGCAGATTGCCGGAGGGCTGGACGGCAGACGACATCCGGGGAAGGCTACGGTTGCGGACTCTCTAGGTAGGGGCGGCCCTCTGTGGCCGCCCACTAGGTTTGTGCCGCCCGGGCGTCTTCCAACGCCTCAGCGGGAATCAACCTGACCGCAATGACAACCAGCCCCGGGACAATCAACGCGTCATCGAGATGCCCGATAACTGGGATGAAATCCGGTATGAGATCGATGAGTGACAGTAGGTAGGCGATCGCGATGCCCAGGAGCCATTTGGCGGCCCGGGGTGTGCGCGGGTCGCGCCTCACAGCGTCGTACACGCGCCACTCGCGTTTGATCGCGTCGCTGGTGTCGCGGAGACGGTTACCAACGCTGCGATGTGTCAATCAATCGTCTCCGCCAGCACCTTTTCGGCCTGCTCCGCGCGGAAGCGCTTCAGCAGTTCCCGCAATTCCGGGCGCGAATTGGACAGGATCGCCACAGCCAGCAAAGCCGCATTGATTGCGCCCGCTTTCCCGATGGCTAGGGTCCCAACAGGAATCCCGCCGGGCATCTGGGCGGTGGAGAGGAGCGCATCCAGTCCGTCCATCGCCCACCCTTGCATCGGCACGCCCAGCACAGGGATCACTGTCTGCGCGGCGAACACGCCAGCCAGGTGCGCGGCTCCGCCCGCGGCGGCAATGATTACTTCCACGCCCCGACCTTCCAGTCCGCGCGCGTATTCCATGACGGCATCCGGTGTGCGGTGGGCGGAGAGGATGCGGCACTCGTGCGGCACCCGAAACGTCTTCAGCGTGTCCGCTGTGTGGCGCATCGTGTCCCAGTCCGATTTACTGCCCATCACGACAACGACCAGTGAGTCCGTGGGAAGTTGGGCTTCGGATTGCATCGTTATCCTCCAAATTGCGGCAACCACGCCTTGTGCGCGGCGAAGAGGTCGTCCACCATTTTCTGGATGGTGCGAAGGTCCAGCAGGGACGACGTGAGGGGATCGAGGGCTGCCGCCTGGAACGCCTTGCGGGCGTCGCCTTCCAGCGCTGACTGAACGGCAAGTTCCTGAACGTTGATGTTCGTGCGGTTCAGGGCGGCCAGTTGCGGGGGCAGGTCGCCGACAAATGCCGGGTGAAGACCCGCCTTGTCCACGAAGATCGGCACCTCCACACAACAACCGTCCGGCAGGTTGGTGATCAGTCCGGTATTCCGCACGTTCCCGTTGATGCGGGCCGGCTCATCGGTTTCCCGTGCGTTGATGATGACGCTCGCGTATTCGTTCGAGCGTTCCGGAATCACGGGAATCTCACCGGCCGCCTGGCGCCGTACTTCGTCGTAGTGGTTCTGCCAGCCGTTTTTGCACAACTCCAGGTAGTCCCAGCGCGGTGTGGCGAATTGCTCCACCAGTTCCGGCGTGCGCCGGAAGTAGGGTGTGTACTCGCTCATGTGGTGCGTGCTCTCGGTGACGTAGTAGTCGAAGTGCCGCATGACCTCAAAACGGGTTTTGTCCTTCTCGAAGATCTCCGGGCGGTCGAACACGGTCCGGAGGATAGGGTAGGCATCCTCGCCGTCGTACTCGTACCGGAGGTACCACGACATGTGGTTGATACCCGCGCACCAGTAGGAGATATGGTCGAAGTCCAGATCGAAGTATCCCGCCAATTGCTTTGCCGTGCCCTGTACGCTGTGACAAAGGCCGACGACCGTGATATCGGCGGCCTCATACAGCGACCAGGTGTTGATCGCCATCGGGTTGCTGTACTGAAGCATCCACGCGTTCGGGCACAACCGCTCCATATCGCGGGCGATATCCACCAGAACGGGAATGGTGCGAAGGCCGCGGAACACGCCGCCCGGCCCAAGCGAGTCTCCGACGCTCTGGTCGATGCCGTATCTCAGGGGAATCGCTATGTCGTGCTCGAACGGTTCCAGGCCGCCGACCTGGATCATCACGACCACGTAGTCGGCTCCATCCAGCGCGCGCCTGCGGTCGGTGGTCGCTTCCACCACGGTGGGCAGGCCGCGCTCCGAGACGATGCGTTCCGTCAGCGAACGGATCAAGTCCAACCGTCCGGAATCTATATCCATCAGGGAAAGCGTGGAGTCCTGTAACGCGGGGAATGACAGGACGTCGTTTATAAGGTTGCGCGAGAAGATCACACTGCCCGCGCCGATGAATGCGATTTTCATATGCCGCTCCAGGAATATACACCGTGATCGGAAGGTCATGCGCATCCTAGCATCGGGAAGCGGTCTATACCATGACAAAACGGCCCCACCCGAATGGATGGGGCCGCGAATGGTCATCGGGGATCAGCCGAGGATGGCCTTGAGATCCTGATCCGCCGTTGTCGTCGGCTGGATATTGAACATATCCACCAGAACCTGAACCGCCGCCGGAGTCAGGAACGCCGGCAACGTCGGGCCGAGGCGGATGTTCTTGATGCCCAGGTGCAACAGCGTCAGCAGGACCGCCACCGCTTTCTGCTCGTACCAGGAGAGGACGAGCGAAAGGGGCAGGTCGTTGACGCCGCAGTTCAGGGCGTCCGCCAGCGCCGAGGCCGTCACGATGGCCGAATAGGCGTCGTTGCACTGGCCTACGTCCAGCAGGCGCGGGAATCCGGCCGCGGTTCCGAACTCAAGTTTGTTGAACCGGTATTTGCCGCACGCCAGGGTCATCACCAGGCAGTCGTCCGGCACGGAGGTGGCCAGTTCGGTGTAGTAGTTGCGTCCGTGCAGGGCGCCGTCGCATCCGCCGATCAGGAAGATGTGGCGCAGTTTGCCCTCGGAGAAGCCCTTCAGAATCGCTTCGGCGTTGGAGAGCAGGGTGTTGCGTCCGAATCCGACCAGAATCCTCTTCTCCGGCATTTCCTGTGTAAATCCGGGCGCGGCGAGCGCTGATTCGATGACCGGCGTGAAATCGCGGTCCGAAATGTGCTTCACACCGGGCCAGGACACGAGCCCGCAGGTGAAAATGCGATCGGCATAATCGGTGGCGGGGCGCTGGATGCAGTTGGTGGTCATCAGGATCGCGCCGGGGAACGCCTTGAACTCGGTGCCCTGCACCTGCCAGGCGCCGCCGTAGTTGCCAACCAGGTGCGGATAAGCCTTCAGTTTCGGGTAACCGTGCGCCGGGAGCATCTCGCCGTGCGTGTACACGTTGATGCCCTTGCCGGCCGTCTGCTCCAGAAGGGCTTCCAGGTCCTTCAGGTCGTGGCCGGAGACGACGATGGCCTTGCCGGGAACGGGATTCACGTTCACTTCGGTGGGCACGGGATCTCCGTAAGCGCCGGTGTTGGCCTGGTCCAGCAGTGCCATGACCTTGAGGTTGATTTCACCAACCCAGAGGCACTTTTCAAGCAGTGTAGGAACGTCGGTTGGTTCCGATTCCACAAACGAAAGGCCCTCAACGATGGCCGCATACAACGAATCATCTTCATAGCCGAGCATGCGAGCATGCTCCAGGTAAGCCGCGGCGCCCTTCAGTCCGTAGGTCATCAGTTCCTGCAATCCCATCGCGTCCTTGCCCACGATGGAACAGCGGGTCTCCAGGCCGTACTTGTCGGCCATCTTGAGCAAGGTATCCTTATCGGTCTTCAGGTCGCACACCCTCGGGCAGGGCAACTCCTCGGGAGTGACGCCCCTGGCTTCGCAGGCCGCGTCGTACATCCTCTTGGCGGCAACGGCCATGTCGGCTCCGCGGTGGATATCCTGCACCAGGCGCTCGGGATCGAACGCCACGTTGGTAACCGTGGTGAAGAGGGCTTCGATGATGAAGATATCGACCGACTTGTCGCTGGCGCCGAGTTGGCGGGCGCGGTGGGCGTACCGCGCGGCGATGCGCGCGGTGTACATCAGAATATCCTGAAGGGCGGCTGTGTCGGCATCCTTGCCGCAATTGCCGACGGTCAGACAACCGGTCCCGTTAACTGTCTGTTCACACTGGTAGCAAAACAATTGGTTTCTCCTTTGTCCATGCTGAGAACAATCAACCCGCTTGAGAGGGTTGAAGTATTGTTGTCGCACCAGTTGCGACCCGAAGTATGACGGGCGTCATACTTACAGAGGAATTTCCAAATCCAATCAGGCGATATGATAGAGACTGGCAACTGCAACGAAGACATCCGATTGACTGCTCTGAAGCAGTGCTCCCTGCTTTCCGGTATTCCCGAAACGGCGCTTTCGGAACTTGCCGTGGCCACACAAGGGACATCGGTGGAGCGCGGTGGTATCATCTGGATGAACGGGCGCAAGTTGGATTTCTTCGGCCTCGTTGTTGCCGGGTTCGTGAAGATGGTGAAAACCACGCCGATCGGACGCGAGGTAACGGCCGAACTGATAGGGCCGGGGCAGGTGTTCGGTATGCTCGGCGCGGTGGACGGCACGGGGTGCCCGCTGATGGCTCGCGCCGCTACCCTACTGTCGTACATCCGGATACCCAGTTCCGCTTTTCTGCCGTTGTACAACACGTATCCCTCGGTGCGTGACGCGCTTGTCTCGCGGTCGGGATTGAGGCTTAGAAACACGTTTGAAACGCTGGCCATGATGTCCACCGGGCGCGTGGAACAACGGGTCGCGGCCGTACTGCTGACTTTGGCCGGCAGTTATGGTGAAACGGCTGGTCTTGGGGTCCGCATCACGGCGCCCCTGACCCGTCAGGACGTGGCGGATCTGGCGGGTACGACGCTGGAAAGCGCCATCCGCACGCTCAGCCGCTGGGAAAGAGAAGGATTGGCCAGAACCGATCAGCGGTTCATAACCGTCCTTGACGAAGACGCGCTTGCCGGGATTGCAACAGGCGCGAATCGATCATAAACAGAGACCGTCGCCGGAAGGAAGAAGCCCATGCTTTCGGATCGTGAGATAAAAGCCGCGCTCGCGGAGGGAAGGATCGATGTGGGACCGCTGGAGTATCCGGACGTTCAGATCCAGCCCGCTTCCATCGACCTGCGTCTCGGTAACCAGTTCCGCGTCTTCAAGCATGCGCAGAGGGCGTTTATCGATCCCCTGAACGACAACCTCGACGAGTTTACCGAAATCGTGACGGTTCCGGACGGCGAGGCATTCATCTTGCACCCGGGCGAGTTCGTGCTCGGCTCGATTAAGGAGTATGTGCGGATTCCGGCGGACATGGTCGCCAAGGTGGAGGGGCGAAGCAGTCTCGGGCGGCTTGCCATCCTGGTCCACGCGACCGCCGGTTTCATCGATCCCGGATTCGAGGGCAACATCACGCTGGAACTTAGCAATGTGGGCAAAATGCCAGTGGCGTTCTACCCGAATATGCGCGTGTGCCAGATATCGTTTGAGATGCTGTCGAGCCCCGCGGAACGGCCGTACGGCCATCCGGACCGGCGAAGCAAGTATCAAGGCCAGCAGGGACCGACCGCCAGCCGTATCCGGCACGACACCCCCACACGCCCGTCCACATCGTCTCTCGCTGATGATCTGGGCGTGGATGAACCGCCCGCAACGGGCACGGAGAACTGAAATGACCTATCAGGAACGTATCGTCGCTATGACCCGGGCCGCCGGTGAATCCTTCTACCGGAACTGTGAAGCTGTTCCCGAGGAGAAGCGCGAGTGGAAACCGGCCGAGACGGCGCGAACCGTGCTGGATCAGGCGCAGGAATGCGCAACCACCGGAAACTGGATTATTCCCCTCATCGAGACAGGCGAACCCCGGCCGTTCACGCCGGAGATTGTCGCGATGTTGAAGGAGGAACGCCAGTCTCTGAAAACCATCGCCGACTGCGCCTCCGCCGCCAGGGATGAAATGGAAAAACTGGCGGAGGTCATCCTCGCGGTGCCGGACAGCGCCCTGGATGACGTCATCTCCCTGCCGTTCGCCGAAGGTATGACGATGTCGCGGGCAGAAGTGATGATGATGACTTACTGGAACTACGTTTACCACACCGGCCAGGTCGCCTACATACAGCGTCTGTATGGTGATGTGGAGATGCACGGGTAAGGGAGACCACGATGGCTTACACACTGGAAAACTGCATCGAAGGACTGGAATTCGCCCGTTCGCACTTCTTGAAGCACATCGCCGGATTCCCCGAGGAACACTGGGACTCCAAATTGATTCCGGACTCGAAGAGCGTGCGTGAAACCGTACAGCACCTGATCTCCGACGACCTCGCAACTCTGGAATCCCTGGATACCGGCAGGGATCCGGACTACGAGAACCTGCAGGTCACCGAACCTGATACACAGGCTCTGCTGGCCCTGCTCGCGGAGACACGCGCGAAACTGATAGCGACGTTGCGGGCGAAGTACACAGGCGCTCCACTTGACCAGGAGATCAGCATGTGGGGTTTCCCGTTCAAACTCGCCGCCGGGATAGCGATGATGTCCTCCGAGGACTATTACCACGCGGGACAGGTGACCCTTGTCCGCACGGCGATGGAACCCGAATGGGACTACTACGCGGCGGTTTTCGGGTAGGGAATACGGTAAGGGCGGCTCAATGTGGCATTTGTACCAACTAAATCGTGCAAATGAACGTAGATCGTGTCATTTCGAGCGTAGCGAGAAATCTGCGGTTGCCTGGCTCCCCGCGTGCGGGGAGCAGGGATTACCCGCAGATCCCTCGCATTCGCTCGGGATGACGGCGAGAATTTCCTGAACCGCAGATTCTTCGCTGACGCTCAGTATGACGGACTCTGACGCTTAATCCACGTGATAGTTGGTGTAGATCCCACAGAGGGCCGCCGCTACCATTTGTCAGGCATCACACAACCCCACCCGTAGAACTGCTCCGCTCATCAACTCGTGCATTTGTCCGCACACTATCGCCTTAAGCGGCACGTCCGAGGCGCCTTCAACCCGGATTGTCACGTTGTCTTGCGTGATCATGAACTCCAGTTTCATGTCTCGGATAATAATTCGGAAGCTCAACGACTTCCAGTGTTCCGGCAGTTTCGGATTGACAAACAATGTCTCACCAACCAGGTCCACTCCGCCGAATCCGAACACGGCCGCCATCCACGCGCCGCCCGTCGCGGTGCCGTGAAGGCCGTCGGCCGTGTCCCCGCGTCCGGTCAGGCTTTCGTCCAGATCCTCACCTGCCGTGATGATGAACTGCCTGTAGGCGTCCTCCATGTCGCCCATATCCTTCGCCGTGATGGAGTTGATGACGTAGGACATGGAACTGAAGTTCATGCTCAGGTCGCGGTAGAACCTCCAGTTGGCGCGCCGGATATCCAGCGGTACGTCCTGGCGAAACATGGTTTGCGCCATCACCACATCGGGTTGGTGGATGGCCTGCCAGGGGAAGACCGTGAACCACCACTCTTTCTGCGACTCGCGGAATCCGGGCGGTATCGGCTTGAGTGCGTAGAATCCGTCGTACTGCTCGTATACGCCGGTCTGTTCATTCAACAGGAAAACCAGTCCGTTTGCCACTTCGGTCCAGCGCGCAAGTTCCTCGCTCGAGATGCTCAAACGCCGTTCGACCTTCCAGCGTTCCGCCTCATCCAGCGATTCCAGGGTTTCGACAGCCCATAGCAGGGTGCGGCGCGCGAGATAGTTGGTGTAATAGTTGTCGGTGCTTTCGCAGTGGCCTTCATCGGGACCGGAGACGTCGTCCAGATGATACCTTCCAGCCTTGTCCATCCTCGCCCGTGAGGCGTAGAACCGCGCCGACTCGACCAGCATGTCCACTCCACGCTCTTTCAGATACTTCGTGTCGCCGGTCGCCCAGACGTACTTCATCAGCGTGTAGGCCACGTCACCGTTGATGTGGATGTTCGTGTGCACGAACCGGTACCACGGCGCCAGTTCCTCGTCGCCGTACGGGCCGGCCTGCCAGGCGAATTTGGCGCCTTCGTAGCCGTACTTTCGCGCGATTTTCCGCGCCGGCTCCAGCCCTTCGTACCGCCAGTTGACGCACGTCCGCGCGATTTCAGGGAAGGTGAATGTGTAGAACGGGACGATGTAGAGATCGGTGTCGTAGAACACCGTGCCCTGGTACCACTCGCCTGTCAGGAGTTTGCACGGAACACTCAGGCGGTCCGTGTGGCGCGGGGCCGAGTTCATCAGGCTCATCAGGCAGAAGCGCATGTACTGCTGGGCGAGGTCATCGCCTTCGATTTTGACGTCCATCTTCTGCCAGGTGTCGTCCCACCACGCCTTCTGCGACGCAATGAGCGCCTCCCAACCCGAGGTCATTACCCGGTCGAGTTCCTCGTGGGTATCGACGGCAGTGTTGTGCCGTTCGTCCTCGGTGGAGGTGATGACGATGAACTTGTCGAGCGTGAGTGTGTCGCCATCCTTCGCCTCGAAAGCGAATTCGTTGTAGACCACCTCGTCTTCCAGCAGTACGCGGCGCGAGCATTCACCCTTCACCCGGTGCGCCGTTGCGATGTGCGTTTTAATATCGCGAGCGGGGCTGTGGGCGGTCATACAGCAACGTCCGTCATCGTGACCGTTGCGATGCTCGACCGCGTACTGCTTGTCGCCCTGCAGGTTGGAACGCGTGGTTCCGTCGATTCCGCTTCGGATATCGATGCGGCCCGAATAGTTGACAGGCGTGATCTCGTACCGCATAGCCGCGCAGTGCACGTGGTTCATATCGGCGTAGCGTTGCATGCGGATCCGCGTGGTCCGGCCGTCTGCCGTCGTCAGGTCATACGCGTACGTGTAGACGGCGGTGCGCAGATCGTACTCCTGCCGGAAGTCCGACACGGTTCCGCGCGAAAAGGCGAGTTCGCGGCCGTCGATGAGAACCTTCACGAACAGCGGATTGGGCAGATTCGCGACGGATCCGCAGGGCTTCGGGTCGTCGAACTTGGAATCGTCGAGGTAGCGCCGTTCGTGGGCCGAGGGCGGGATGCTTTTTATCATGTTCGCCTCGTCGAATACGCCCGAGACGATAGTGGTTGGATAGCGCCCCCGTCTATGCTCCAGAAGGTTTCCCTTCAGCGCAAGGTAGCCGTTGGCAACGGTGAACACGGAATTGGCGGATTCCAGCGACGGCTGATCGGTATCGGTTTTGGTTATCTTCCAGGTATCGATGCTCATACGTCCCTCCGGCCGGTCAGGCCTTGAGCAGAAGGTTGTGTTTGAGGATGAGTTCGGGCAGTCCGCCGTGAACCACGTGGGCGGCGGCCTGGTAACTCTGTTGCGTGGTATCGTGGTTGGGAAGCGCGACGGCGCATCCGACACCGGATGCTCTCAACGAGATGATGCCCGGCTCCGTGTCTTCCAGGCCGACGCACCGGCAGTAATCCTTGCGCGGAATCGACATCTGGTAGAGGGCGATGGTGTACAGGTCGCGGTGCGGTTTCAACCGGGCTTCGCTGGCGTCGGTGGCGCACACGAAACCGTCGTATGCCGACATATAATCGGCGAAAAACGCATCCAGGTCCGACAGGATGATGTCGGGTAGTGGCCACTCGGCGGCCTCCTCGCGCATCACTTCGAAAATGGCGCGGATGGTGGCGTGCGTCTCGTAGGCGATGGAAGCCGTTACCAGCCCGATGCGGGCGGGACGCTTTTGGAATCGTCTTCCAAGGTCCGCCAGTCGCTTCTCGGCCTCTGCCTTGTCGCCCGGGCAGTGCGCCAGCAGAACCGGGGCCAGTTTCGACGCGTGTTCGCCCAGAAAACCCTTGATGAGCGCAAGGAAAACTCCGTAACCGGGCATCGGCTCGACCAGGTGCCGACTGCTGTCGCCCAGCAGTTCACCCGATAGACGCTTGCCTTCTCCGCGTTCGACAAGCCGCAGTATGGAGTGATAGCGCAGGTAATAAACGTCCAGCGCGGCGGACACAAGCGCCGAGTGGTGCGAAACGTCAAACGCATTTCGGTACCGTTCCTCAAACGTATGCGCCAGCACGGACGCATTTTCGGACGTGACATCGCCGGACCCGACCAGAGCGTTGAATTCGGGATCGGACAGAAGGGACTCGAGCCCGCAGTTCACGGCGTCGATGCGGATGTCCTTCAGGCGATGCCTGTCGTCCATGCACGCCAGCGTCCACAGCAGGGCTTCTATGAAGGCCGACCGCAGGGCGTCGACGTCCAGATGCGCCTCATATCGGTTGACCAGAAACTCGGTGTGCCGGAAGTTGCTGTTGCCGATGACGTACGGGTAATCGAGCGTGCGGTCCAGTCCCGGCCATTCCTCGCGCGTCATCCGGTTGGTGAAGCGGCGGACCATGTACTCCAGCGAATGAAGCGCCAGCGGTTCGGTAGTTGTGGATGTGCCGTCCATATCCACGGCGAAGGCGGCAATACGGTCCAGCGGTTCTGTTACCTTGGGCGCCAGTGGATACAACTCAACCGGGCTGTAAACATAACCCAGGTTGCGGACAACGGCGACTTCGGACGCGCCAATACCCGCAACGGTTTCCTTCATCAGAACAGCGGCGTCTTCAACGGACAGGTATTCTGCGAGTTTCTTCATTGTTCAGGTATCAAATGCCAGGTGTCAGGTGTCAGGTAGGGGCACGTTGCACGTGCCCCCAGATGCGTTATTCGATATGTGACACCTGACCGGGTCATGCCGGACGCATACGCGGCCATTCCAGCGGGATGCCCAGGCTCTGCAACAGGCTCTGGTATTCCAGACGGCGGTTTTCCTTCTCGTACACGGCCTGCGGTTCGGTGTCGTTGTCCATACAGAACGCGGCCAGCGCGCCGGCGGATTCGCCGATGTTCCATTCGACCGGATGCAACCGGAACGCCCCGTTCGTGATGTGCGTGACGCCCAGATTCTTGCACCCCGGCAGAAGGTTGCGCATGCGGACA
>JAKQQT010000076.1 GCA_029564025.1 Armatimonadota bacterium
CTCGTCCAGATGGGCGGAGTTCGGCTGCGCCTTGAACTGGACCGGGTGCCCCTCTGGCGCGGGAATGACGTGCTGGTGAAGCAGCTTGTCGAAGATTTCGCGACGTACCTGTACCTTCCCCGTCTTCGCGACTCGGACGTACTGATCGCCGCCATCCGGGAAGGGGTCACGCTGCTGACCTGGCAGTCTGAGACGTTCGCCTACGCACAGTCCAAGGACGCCGACGGCCGCTATTTAGGCCTCGTGGGCGGCGGCTCTGCCGCTGTTCAGAGCGAGGGCGGCTCGATTGTGGTGAAGCCCGACGTGGCAGCCGAACAGCAGCGCCGGGATGCTGAAGCGGCGAAAGCAAAGGCCGGAAACGGTTCGGCGACGGTCGCGGAAACCGAACAGACCGGGGAACAGGGTCAAGCGGCCGGGGCGGAAACAACGCGTGGAGCGGACACAGGCACACCGCCACCACCCGCTCCCACGTATCGGCGTTTCCATGGATCGGTGCAACTCGATTCACTCCGGGTCGGACGGGACGCCAGCCGAATTGCCGACGAGGTCATCCAACACCTGTCGAAGTATATCGGGGCCAACGTCGAGGTGACCCTGGAAATCCGGGCAGAAATGCCAGATGGGGCCACCGAGAAGACCATCCGCGATGTCACTGAAAATTGCCGCACCCTGCGCTTCGACTCTTTTGGATTCGAAGAGGAGTAACTGCAGAGGGAATCGGTTAAGGAAACACAGATGATTGATTCAATGGGAGTGTCGGAGAAAGTACGTCGGTCGGGCCGCGTGGTGGCTGTTCAGCCTCGTAAACGTTTTATGCGTTCCTTCCATGAGAAGGTGAGCAAGTTGCAGACGAAGTGGAGTGCCCCCCTGCGGTTAGACAGATGCGGTTAGGGTAGCCGGACAGGATTTCATTAGGTTGAACATTTCCTCGAACTCCATAGGCGGCACATAGCCGAGAGCAGAGTGCAGCCGCTTGCGATTATAAACGTCCTCGATGAAGTAGGGAAGACGATTTTGGACATCGTCC
>JAKQQT010000102.1 GCA_029564025.1 Armatimonadota bacterium
TCGTCATTGGCCGCGCCCACGACGATGACGCCCGGCGACACCACCCATTCGGTGCTTTGCGTCACCCCGGGGTCAACCGTCAGGCTGACCACGCCATTGGCCGGCATCAACTCTGTCTGTACGGTCTTCTCCACCTTACCGTTGATCAGCAAGGTGAAAAGGCCGCTATTGCCATCCATGCGGGCGGCGATGTGCACCCATTCATTGGTTGCCAGCGGGCGGCCTTCGGCGTAGGCCACGCCGGTCTCGTCGTCATGCATGCCGGCGTTTTCGAAGCGGGCGAACACGCGTCCGGTATCGGCCTCGATACCGACCTGGAAGTTGCGGCGGACAAATTCCACCGGCGTACTGAGATCGGTCTGCGTGTAAACGATGGGACGCTCGACCAGGATCTGAGCCTCGTCCTTAATGGCTTGGGGCTTGGCCCACAGCTCTACCGTGAAGCTCAACAGCGACCACGGATCATAGCTGAAACCGGCGAGCGTCTGAGCGGCCGACTGGTCGCCGCTCAGCCACAGCGCCTGACGGCGGTAAGGATCGTCATGATCCTGCGGATTCGAGTTGCCGTTCGGCCCTTGCAGCAGTTCGGACTTGTCTGAGACGCCGTCATTGTCCGTGTCAAATCCCTCGGTCATCTCAAAGTCGAACATGTGGTAACTGTCGGCCAATGCGCGAGTGCCCGGCCAGAAGAACATGCGCGGGGCATCCAAGGAGGCGCCACGCGGCCCATAGAAGCGCACAGTCAAGCTGTCCAAGCTGAAGGTCCCCATCGCCGGGAAGAAGCCGAGGTCGGTCATCCAGAGCGGCGTGGGGTCGGTGTTGGAGTGTGCCGGCGCGGCCGAATTAGCCAGGATCATCTCCTCGAAGTTATTCAATCCGTCGGCATCCGGATCCGCGGACGGCATACCCGCCAGCCACGGGTAGGTCACGAAATCCATTGGCAACCCGGCACCCCAGTCGTTGCCGATCAGCGAAGAGCCATAGTCGATATGCCAAGCACCGCTCTCGATGTACGCCCGGCCCACGCGGTCATCCAGACCGCTGGCCAAAATGCCCACACCCAGAATCGGATTGAGCCCGTGATACATCTCGTAGTAGTCATCCATGTTGTCTTGATCGGTGTCGTGGTCGCGCGGATCGGTACAGACATACAGATTGGCATGCCCCACCGGCAGCAGCACCCAGAGCTGCGGACTCGTATCGCCCCACGGATAACGGGCGACGTCCCATGTCTTGTCGACAATCGTGAAAAGATTGGCTGGATGATAGGTGGCATCCATCGGCACGCCGGTCAGATTCATTCCCGTCTTGGAGTCGGCTGCCGCGATATCGTTCGTCGGTATGTCATAGCGGAAGTGACGCACCGCCTGCACATAGTATTCCTGATAGTTTCGGAGACCGTCCTTATCCCAGTCCGCGCCGGCGTCGGCCACGGTCCCGTTCATGCCGTTCGTGATCGACCCTGTGACAACGGCGGGGTAAGTGCCGGTGAACTCGACCTCAAAGGCGTCCGGCAGTCCGTCGAAATCGGTGTCCACTGAACACGGATTCAGACCGCCACCCGCCACGCAGGTTGAACCGTCGTCGGTGGGCGTGCCGCCCCCGTACCGGAAGGCGCGCTCCGCGTTATCATTCAGCCTGTCGCCGTCGGTGTCTTTCACCCACGGGTCGGTCGGCCAGAACTTGTTGACCCAACTCACATCGTCGGCCGGACGGGTGATTGTCACGGTTGCCAGGCCCGCTCCGTAAAGCGCCGCGTTCGCGTAACGGTTCACAGAATCCGTGCCGGCAAACTCGCTGCGGACCGAGAGGCCCTCGCCCAAGTTAGGGCTCGCGGGGTCGTCCACATCGTCATCGCCGTCTTCAGCCGACCAAGGCGTGATACCCATGGCGTGGGTGCCGGGGCGGCACGCGACATAAAGTTCCCAGCCGTCCGGCACACCGTCCGCCAGGGCGGCGGAGGCGTCCGTGTCCGGCGTCAGCGGATGGGTCGACCAGCGTGCCCACTCGTTTTCCTTGTCGGCCATGCGTAAGGCACCACCGATGCTGGCACCCGCATCGGCAAGGCGCAATTCGGACATGAACTTCATCAGCAGGTACTCGTCGAGCGAGGTGAAGGGCCGCGTGTTGGCCGCGTCACTTTCCACCCAATTGCCGAACCGCGAGAAGCCCGGCGCACTACTGATCGCGGTCCAGCCTTCCGGCACCGGGAAGTTCTGCGCATGATCCTGCATACGTGGGACCGCGCCGGCCCAAGCCGTGCGCGGATCAAAGCCGAACTCGTGGTAAACCTGGAAATGCAGGATGAGCACCTTGACGGGGAGCGGATCGATCGCACCGTCCAGATTCACGCCCTCGACAGGGCGGCCCACCGCCATCGGCGTGGTTTCGTTCGTAGAGCCGTAGCGGTACCACGTCGTGAGATTGCCGTCGAGGTCCTGGAGATAGGTCTGGCCGTCCAATGCGGTCACCAGATCGCGCGACACCACCGAGATGGCCATATAGTCACCATCCGGATTGTTGAGTGCGGTATCCAGCGCATCACGGGCATCGGTGGGATTGAGGCCGCGCATGACTTCCCAGCCGTCGCACATGCCGTCGCCGTCGGAGTCCCAGTGAATCGGATTGGTGCCGCCGACCAGTTCCTCGTAGTCGGTCAGCCCGTCGCCGTCGAGATCGCGCTCCCCGACCAGATCGGTCGCGGGGACGAGCGGGTCAAACTTCAGATAAATCTCCTCCCACGGGATCACCGCGCCGGTCGCGATATCCAGCGGGTTGTAGCGCATGCCGGTGACGCGGTTGACCAGTGAGTCGTACCAGAAGAAATACTCCCAGCCGTCCGGATACCCGTCGCCGTCCGTGTCCAGCTTAGTGGGATCGGTCGGACGCTCGGCGCCCTTGGTCGCGGGCTGTGTTTGCGGGCCGATCAAGGCGCCCGCCGCCGCCTCTTGAGGCGTCATGTCATCGTTTGAACCATAATCGATCCGGTTCAACCCCTCATGGTAGCCGCGCGTTTCCAGGAATGCCGTGAAGGGCCGACCGACAGCCGCCCACGTATTGCCGGAGCCGCCGATGATGCCGCCGCCGTCGCTCGCCGCGCCCGGCAGGAAGTCGAGATCGCCATTGTAGTCGGCTGCGCTCATCATATCGCCGCCGGCCAGCGCTGGCAGCCCGTAGAGGTTGGCGATGAGATCGGGAATACCGTCGTTACTGATGTCGCCGCAATTGTCGGCAGGGCGCCACTCGCGGCTGAAAATGGCATCCACACCGACGGCCTTGACGGCCGGCGCCGCATCGTCGCCTCCGCCGGTTTGACCCTCAGGCAGGCTGACGATCACAGACGGTTTCGCGACAGAGATCAACGCCTCGGGCTCCAGCGCTTCCGTGGACCCGCGCCACACGTACACAAAGCTGTCGTACTGCATCAGCGGCCCGGTCGGCGCACCCAGCGCGGTCGTGCCGGGCAGGCCGATAACGCGGTTGATATAGTTGGTGACCTGATAAGGGACAAGGTCGCCGTTGATGTCGAAAGAGGTCTTGTAGGGCACCGCCACCAGTTCGGCGGAAACCGCGGTCGGATCATAGCGGTAGTGGTAGACGTTGTTTTCGATATAGCGTGAAGCCGCGTCCGGCGAGAAGATCAGGCCGTAGCCGAGGCCCGGCGCACTGGCGTATTCGCCGCCCCGGATCGGTCCGATCGGCGAGACGTTGACCTGCTTGGAGGGGGCCACGCGAATCTTGAAGTAGACGTCATCGTAGCCGCCGTCTTTATCCTCGGCGACCACATGGATGATCTTGTCGCCGACGCCGGTGTAGTTGTGGGTGATATTGCCTGTCTTGCCATATACGACGGAGGACGAGTTGTCGCCCCAGTACCAGGTGACTCGCATGTAGGAACCGGTCCAGTCCTTCATCGCATCGGTGATGTTCCAATTGAAGGTGTGATCGGTATCCTGGGCAATGGTGAAGGCCACCGTAGTCCCGGTGATCTCCGACGCCACCGGCGTCACGATGATCGGCGCCTCATTCAAAATCCGCACGGTGCCCAGCGAATCACTGTTGATGGTGTAGAAAGCCTGCGCACCGGGTGTCGCGGTCACAGAAGGCGTGATCGTGAACCCGTAGCCCGCCGAGGCGTCGGTGCCGTCCTTGATATCGGCGATATAGACCTTTTGCTCGCGCAGCCGGCCGATCACTCCGGCGGGGAAGACCACCTGATACTGATTCAGAATCAGGGTGCCGACGGTGGGCGAGTTTGCGGGCGTCACCGCCAAGTCCACGGTCACGGCATTGGTGTATTCCGAGGAGAGCTGGACAACGATAAAGTCTTTCTCGCCGGTGTTGGGCATCTCGAAGATGGGGCCGGATGGCGGCAGAATGCGCACTGTGGGCGCCCCGGCCACATAGACGTTGAACTCGACCTCTTGCGACGTACCGTTATCCTTGTCTTCCGCGCGGACAATGACGGTATAGGTGCCGGAGGCCGTAAAGGTGTGGGTGATCGAACCGGTGGCAAAACCGTTCCGGTTGGAGGTGGCCGGCGCCATATGATCACCGGTACCGTCGCCGAAATTCCAGTAGGTTGTGACCGGATTGTTGTCGGCGTTCACGTCCGCGACCTCGATCGTGAACACTTTGGGCACCGAAGCCGGCACCGAGACGAAGTTGGTGATCGCGCCGACGCGCTGGTCCAGGATGCGCGTGATGACGGGAGGCGTGTTCACGATCTTGACGCCGCGCCGCGAGCGCGGCGCGAAGAAGGTGTTGGCCGGCGCGTTGGTGATGACCGGCGTGAAGGTGAGGCCGGTCAGGCGGCTGAAGTCGGTGCCGTCCAGAATGCGGAACTCAAGGGCGGCAGAGTTGGTCTCGGACTGATAGATCGGGATCGGGCCCAGCGTGTCGAAAACCACGTTGCTCTGATCGGCGGGCTCGACCATCAGCCGGACATAGACATCGGAGGAGTAGTCACGCGACAGCCTGAAAGAGACCGAACCGACGCCGTTGGTTTCATCGAAGCTCGGCAGCGAGAGCACCGGCTCGATGAACGGGGTCGGCAGCGCGGTGGTGACTCTGACCGTGAAGGACACGATAGACGATATGCTGCCGTCTTTGTCGCGCGCGTAGACCGTGACCGTGTAGTCGCCGGGATCCTGGTACATGTGGTTGATCGTGCCGGAGGCGCCGACCTGTGTGAACTCCGTGGGGGTGTCGCCGAAATTCCAGATGTTGGTCATCCCGGCGGCCATGTCGGCGGCGACGTCCTGGAGCTGCCATTCAAACGGGATGTCCTGCAGGGTATTGGCGTTCTTGGTCGATCCGTTGATCGGCATCACAAAGCTCGGCGCCACGTTGAGAATCTTGATTTTCGCCGCGTTCGGCGTGTTGTTGAAGTGGTTGCTGGCCGCCGCGTTAAGGATGACCGGCGTGATGATGACTCCGGGGACCACGCGGGACGATGCCGTTCCGTCAGCGGCGGCGAAGGCGATCACCGGCGACTCAGTGGCGTTGGCGGGAATCACGACCGTCTTGGGGGCGGCGTCAAAAACGATGTTGCCGGCGGCAGGTGCGACATCCAGCCGCACGGTGATGTCTTGCGGATAGGGCTCAGAGAGCGTGACCCGCAGCGGATTGACCGGCTCGTCCGATTCCGTCAGCGTCACATACCCAAGCGCGTCAGGCGTGAGCGAGTTATCGAGGGCGATGCCCACGGTCGGCGGCGGCGGCGCGGTCACCGTGACCGTTTTGGTGATGTAGTTGGTCACCCCGGGCGTCATCGACGGCGAGGGGCTCAGATAGATGAGCGTCTGTCCTTCGTTTTTACCGTAGATACGGAAGGCGCGCTGACTTTCGCCCGGCAGCAACGTCACCGCCGCTGAATTCTGCCCCGCCTGCTGCTCCACAATCTGGGCGATGTTGGTGTCACCCGACCACACGTAGAGCGGCACGTTGTTGGAGACCGCCTGGCCCGTCGTGGTCTGCACCAGACAGTTCAGGAGCGTCGTGGTCTTCTGGACCGACCACTCCTCGCTCTCGAAATCGACCGTCTGCAGGCGGACATTCGCCTTGGCGAACGTCGGATCGGCATTCAAAGCCCCCGCTAAAAAACGCCAGACGGTATTGCTGCTGTTGCCCAGATTACGTATTTTCCAAATATTGTCATTCAAGAATTGATAGGGCGTCCCGACCGTCGTTGATCCGGCGTTCCCATAGAGTGTCATCGGCAACGCCATGTCGCCGGCCCGCACCGTATAGGTGAATTCGAGGTCGGTTTGATCATCTGAGACGGCAGTCATGCCGGTCAATTTGGCGTATGTCAGACCCTGCCCGGTCTCGATCTGCATCATGAACGGATTGATCAGGTCATCGAGAGCGGCGCTGCCGGCGCCGACGTACACTTTGCTGAAGTTTCCTGCGGCGTTAAACAACCGTATGCGGAAGGCCACCGTTTCGCCGGGGGTTGTGATGGGCGCCAGATATTTGGACGCGCCCTCCGGAAATTTAAAGATGCGCTCGATGTCGCCGTAATCTTGCGCGGTTGCCGTCGAGACGGCCAGCAAAATCCCGCCGGCCACTAACGGAAAGGCCAGCTTTTTCAATACGTTCGTCATGCAGCTCACGTTCATGCGTATTCTCCTGTTCTCACCGTAAATCAATGTCGGCCGGACTCAGCCCGGCCAAGAAATCCTACTTTTGTTGCCTCACTTTTTGGGGCACCGCCGGTTCCGCCGGCACCGCCCGGCCCTCCGCAACCGCTTTCACGTCGCGCGCCTCGGCCTCCATGCGCCGGCGGATCTTCTCCCGCGCCCCCTGAACCGATTTCTCGATCTCGGCCAGCGCACGCGCATTCTCGACCTCAAGCGCCTTCCACTCGGGACGCTTCGCCAATTCGTCTTTAACCGCCTGATCGCCGGCCCCGGCCGGCAGCGACGCGCGGACCTCCGCGACCATCGCCTCCATCTTCGCCACTACGGGCGCACGCGCTGACGCCGCCTGGGTCTGCGCTCGCCGGCTCGCGTCCAGCTCCTCGACGTAGGCGGCGTCCTGCATGCGGTTGGTGACCACAACCTCGGGACGATGCTCCGCACTTTGATCCGGATCCCTCCCCTGCGCGGCGCGGCGCTTGCAGCCCGCCGCCGCCAAGATCATGCACACGAAAAGTATTGACACGGTTCGGGCACTCTCCGCGCAAATGGTCTTTTTAACCACACTGATCATGCGATTTGCACTCAAAAAAGCCACCATATCCATCTCGTTCAGGTCCGTCAGACGAAATCGAAGCACCCTGATAAAATGGGTATGCACACAACCCCGTCATTTTTCGATGTTAACATGAGATAAACTGGACGGGCAAGGCCATTTTGTAAAAAGCGCCATTTTGCAAAATCGCAGGGGTGCCCCCGCCAAGGTTGGACAGACATTCCTGCCTATCCAACCTTTGGCTGTAAGCGCTCTGATCCCCTGCCCTCTGATTTCTGACCGTAATCGGCTAGCGACCAGGGGTGTGCGAAGATCGTGCGTTTCTGATGAAAGGGAGGATGGCGAGACGGGAGCGCGGGCGTCCCCGCCCGCAACAACGTGCCGTGCAATAGGTTGAGCGGTCATGACGGTCACGCAAAACCGCTTCTGGTAGGGACGCCTCGCCGAG
>JAKQQT010000014.1 GCA_029564025.1 Armatimonadota bacterium
CGATGTTGCCTTCCTGAATCAGGTCGGAAAGGCTGAGGCCCCTGCCGATGTAGCGCTTCGCCACGCTGATGACCAACCTCAGGTTCGCCTGCACGAGCCGCGCCTTCGCCTCGGCATCTCCCTTTTCGATGCGTTTCGCCAGATCGATCTCTTCGGCGTGGTTCAAGAGGCGGCCCTTGGCGGCTTCGCGAAGCCACATGCGGACGGGATCCTCAACGTTGGCCTGCTCCATTTCCTCAATGGCGGCATCGGCTTCCGCGACGGAACGCCCATCCCAGTCGGAAACGGCATTGGCTTCCGAAGCGGCCGCGCGAGCCATTGACTCCGCTTCCCGGGCATCGCGCGCAACCACAATACCCTCGTCGGCGAGACTCTGCAACAATTCCTCAAGCGCTTCGGCGTCCAATTCGTCGAAAGGTTTGAGCGCTTCGTTCAGGTCGTCATAGGTCAGCGCGCCCTTCCGGTGCCCAATGGCAACGATGTTCTGGATATCTTCAGTTGTCAGCGGTCTTATGTTCGTATCCACGTTTATGGCTCCGGCCCGGTCCTGCGCCGGCGTCGTGTAGACTGGTGTCATTGTCCATCAGGTACTGGTATACTTTCAACTGTAACCCCAAAGATGAGACGAGCGTGCCCTGTAGAATGGTTCCAAATACCCGATCGGACACCATGATTCCTGAAAACAAACCGGTTAACGGCCGATTACTGACACCCCGGAGACCCCTATTCTCTTGACTAGTTCCCGCCTGCGTCCCCAAAATACGTCAATGCACGGAGGAACAGTGGAATCCAGCGGAAGTCCGGCCGGGAAAACCGACTCGCTGGTCTGGACGACGCGCGTTCGGCGTCCGCCTGTCCGTCTCGCGGTGGCGCTGATGATTGTGGCGCTTGTCGCGTGGTTCGGCATCTCGGTGGCGCACAACGTTTTTATTGCCGTGGTCGGCGCAGTCGCCGTTTTGAGCGCAATCGTCGAGACCCTGTTCCCGGTTCACTGCTCGATTGACGGAACCGGCGTATCGACACGCTGTGCCTGGCAGATGAGGGTGCTGGCATGGAAGGACGTTCGGTCTGTCCGGCACGGTGAGGACGGGGTTCATCTGAGCCCTCTGCAAACCGAGAACCGGTTCAGCCTTGTGCGGGGCGTAACCCTGCGATATTCGGAAGACAATGCATCTGACGTTCTGAGCCTGATTCGCCGATACTATGTGAGAGAACCGGATTCTTCTCCAACTACATGAACGAAGAGAAACTGACGCCGGAAGAGCGGGAAAAAGCGCTGGAGTCGATTGCCAGGGTGATTCACAGATATCGCCTGGAGACTCCCGCCGTGTTCTTTCTGGAGATGCACCGCCCCTTGTTCAGCCTCGCGGGGACGGCTTCGCACATGATCACCCCGATGATTGGTGCATTCCTTGGTATGGACAAAACCGAACGTTATGCCTCCATGCTCAGCGACCGCAGTACCTTCGACGACCTGATTAACAAACTGGACGCCCAGGCAAACCGGGCGTCGGACCAACCGGACTAGATCCTATGCAACATGCTTCGTGGACTGTGGGTATTCTGCTGGCGCTGTTGGCCGGGCTGATTCTGTACGCCATCTTCACGGCGCGCCGCGGAAAACGCCTTTTCATCCGCCGTATCCCGGGCTTGAATGCCATCGATGAGGCCGTCGGCCGCGCCGCTGAAATGGGCCGGCCGATGCTGTTCGCCACGGGCCTCAGCGGCCTGGATATCAACGGACTGCAAGCTCTCGCCGTTGCCGGGCACGTCGCCCGCGTGGCCGCTCGCTACGCCACCCGCCTGATCCTCTGCGTGGCCGATCCGCAGTTATACGCCATCGGCGAGGAAACCGTGCGCGATGCCTACCAGCGCGCCGGCCGGCCCGAATTGTTCGTGCCGGAGGATGTGCGTTTTCTTTCGGACCAGCAATTTGCTTTCGCCACCGCCGCGTCCGGCGTGATGTTCCGCGAGAAGGTTTCCAGCAACTTCTTCTTCGGATACTACTACGCCGAAGCCCTGATTCTGTCCGAAGCCGGTCAGAGCATCGGCGCGATGCAGGTCGCCGGTACGCCCGCCACCACGCAGTTGCCGTTCTTCGTCGTCTCGTGCGACTACACGATCATGGGCGAGGAATACTACGCCACCACGGCCTACCTGACCCGGGAACCGACGCTGTTGGGCAGTGTGGTCGGCCAGGACTGGGGCAAGATCATCATCCTTCTTCTGATTGTTTTCAGCACACTGGCGCTGTCGGTCGCGCCCAACGCGAACTGGGTCAAATACTGGGTCAACCTCTTCCCGGCGGGATAACAGGAAACACAACTTCAGCCTTTGCGGCCATCATCTATGAAAGAATTCTTCGCAACACCAAGACACGGATGGGAACTGACCGGCTTCATCACCGCATGTGCCGTCATCTTTTTCCTGATACTGTTTGTTATCCACCTAACCCCGTCTTCGTTCAAGAAGCGAATGACCATCGTTCTGACATTCGTTGCGGGGCTGTACTATCTTCTAGAATTTCTGATTCCCGCGGAGACGCACATCGGAAGTCGGGTCGTCACCAACCCGCTGACATCATTCAAGGAACCGCTCAGCACGGCGCTGATGATCACGGGTTCGCTGGCTCTTCTGCTGGGTGTCTACAACCTGTTCCGCATCAACGGCCGATTGCTGATGCGGCGCAAGACGGGGTGGCAGAACGGATTGGCCTTTTTCATCGGCTTCTTCTCGATGCTCACAATGGCGATGCTGAACTTCTACTTCCCCACCGGCAGAACCCCGGAGGAAATCGCCAAACTGAAACCGCTGGCCCAGACATTCGCCAACGGCGCCGACCAGTGGAAGGGCTGGTACAACGTCCTGTTCTACGGAGGCTTCTCCGCACTGGGAGCAACGGTCTTTTCGTTGCTTGCCTTCTATATCGTTTCGGCCGCGTACCGGGCCTTCCGCGTTCGCAGTCCGGAAGCCGTAATGCTGTTGGCCGCGGCGATGATCATGATGCTGGGTTTGACTCCGCTGGGAACCTACTTCCTGACGGGCTGGATTCAGCCGGACAGCGCACTGGCGGGTTTGAAAATGGAATCCATAGCCGAGTGGATTCTTACGATCCTGAACGGAGCCGCTCAACGGGCGCTCATCTTCGGTATCGCGGTCGGCCTGATCGCCACCAGTCTTCGTATATGGCTGAGCCTGGAGCGCGGCCAGTTCTTCGACGTGGAAATGTAGCAACTCCCTCACTCAATCGCAAATGGGCAATATTGACAGACGAATTCTATATCTGATCGCACTGCTGGTGATGACCCTGCCGCTGTTCCTCAAGCTCCCCCTGCCAATCGCCGACAACAAGCGATCGCTGGACGCTTTTGATGCCATCGAGAAGGTGGACCAGAGCAAGGGCAATCAGGTCATCCTGCTGAGCGTGAACTTCTCGCCGGACACGAAAGGCGAATCCCTGCCGCAAGCGCGAGCCATGGTTGTGCACATGCTTCAGCGGTCCAAGAAGTTCATCATTTACACGATGTCTTCAACGGGTGTGGCCGGCCAGCAGATGGTGGATGACGAAGCGAAGGCTATCGCCGCCGAATTGACGAAGCAAGGCAAACCTCGCGCATACGGCAAGGACTGGGCGAACATGGGCTACAAACCTGCCTCCTCGCCCATTCTGGAAGGTATGGCGCGTAACGTTCCCGGCTTCTTCACCAAAGACTCCAGGGGAACGCCGGTCGATCAGTTGCCCGTGATGGACAACATCAAAACCGCCGACGACATCGGCATGGTTATCGACGTCTCGCCGACTGCTTCCTATGAACTCTGGATTCAGGCGCTGACCAGCAAATTCGATATTCCTCTCCTGCTGGCTCCCACGTCGGTGATGGTGCCGGACACCTATCCCTACCTGATCTCCGGCCAGGCCCAGGGTGAACTTAGGGGGGTGCTGGGCGCGGCGGAATACGAGTCGTTACTGGTAAAAAACAAGATGGCGGACCAGTCTTCGGTAGGCACCCGGGTCATGACCTCGATGGCCGCCCTGAACGCGTACATCATGATTCTCATCATACTGGGCAATGTAACGTACTTCCGCAGTCTTCGCAAGGGTGAGGTGACGAAATGACGAATATCTCTCCCGAGCAATTTACCCTGATTCAGCTGTGGTTCGCCGGCATCTGTACCCTGGCCATTTACTCACTTTTATACAAGGAGAATCCGGTTTACCGTATCTTTGAGTACATGTTCCTGGGTCTCGGATCGGCCTACGGTTTCTCGTTCCTGTACAAGGACGTGATGATACCCAAGTTGTGGGACCCGCTGACACAGGGCCAGTGGTGGTGGTTCATCCCGTTCCTCTTCGGCCTGTTGTACTTCACGGTGTACTCGGGCAAGTTCTCGTGGATGGCACGCACGCTTATCGGAACCCTTATGGGTCTGGCGGCGGGGTATCAGTTCACGCAGGTCGTGAACCAGTACTTCCCGCAGATTCGCGATTCGTTCCGTCCGCTCACGCCGGCCGCCGTTGAAGCCGTTCGCGCCGCCAATGATGTCGTCACGACGCAACCAGCCTGGCAGGAAGCCGCGAACAATCTTGTCTTCTTCATCACGCTGATTGCGGTGATGACGTACTTCTTCTTCAGTTTTGAGCACCGCAATAAAGCTGTCGTGAAGACGGCGCAACTTGGGCGATGGCTCTTGATGATTTCGTTCGGTACGATGTTCGGCTCCACCATCACCGCCCGCGCGGCACTGGCCATCAGCCGGATCATCTTTATCGTTTACGACTGGATCGGGCACTACACAGGCTGGAAAATGTGATTCTTTCCGCCGAAAAACCGCCGATGACCGGTTTCCAGGAACGGAGCCCGAAAGGGCTTCGTTTACTGTGTGTATCCTTCGCGAATAAGGCACTACCAGAGCTTCTATGAGCAAATGCATCACCGTCATGCCGGTTTTCGGCACACGACCCGAGGCCGTGAAGATGGCCCCGGTTATCCGCGAACTCCTCCGCTTTCCGGAGAGAGTCCGCGTCCGCACGGTGGTGACTGCCCAGCACCGCGAGATGCTGGATCAGGTGCTCGAGGTTTTTCAAATCCAACCCGACGTGGACCTGAACATTATGAGCCACGGCCAAACCCTCGCGCAGATCACAACGCGCGCCGTCGAGGGACTGGATCCGGTATTCGCACGCGAAAAACCGGACATCGTGCTGGTGCAGGGGGACACAACCACCGTCTTTGCGGCGTCGCTGGCGGCGTTTTACCACAAGATAACGGTCGGGCACGTGGAAGCGGGCCTGCGCACCAACACGATGTACGACCCGTTCCCGGAGGAGATGATGCGGCGGTTGACCACGCGCATCGCGGCCCTGCACTTCGCGCCAACCGAACAGAGCCGAAATAACCTGATGGCCGAAGGCGTTTCAGCCGATTCCATAGTTGTGACCGGAAACACGGTCATCGACGCCTTGCTGGGAGTTGCGGCGACAATACCGGATGAACCGGAATCGGGCCGGCGCCGCATCCTGCTGACGGCGCACCGGCGCGAAAACTGGGGTGAACCGCTGAGACAGGTTTTCCTCGGCCTTCGCGACGTTCTGGAACGGTTCGAGGACGTGGAACTGGTCTATCCGATGCACCGGAACCCGGCCGTCCGTGCCATCGCCAGCGAGGTGTTCGGTAATCACGACCGGATCAAGTTGATTGAACCGGCCGATTACGTGCCGTTCGTTAAACTGATGAAGGCCGCCACACTGATCGTGACCGACAGCGGAGGCGTGCAGGAAGAAGCGCCCAGCCTCGGGAAACCGGTTCTCGTCATCCGGCGTACCACGGAGCGCCCCGAGGGAGTAACCGCCGGCACCGTCCGCCTCATCGGTGTGGAACGGGAAGACGTGCGGAACGAAGTGTCCCGCCTGCTGGTGGACCCGGAAGCCTACCGCTCCATGGCGCAAGCGCGCAATCCCTACGGTGACGGGAAAGCCGCCGTTCGCATTCGGGAATCACTGTTCCGCCATTTCGGGTTGTCTGACTAGGATGCCAAATAAACGCGACAACGTCTACAGGAAGACTCCGGCGGGATTGTATCCCGGCCAAAATCGGGTCGCACCTCAACCACACCCCGGTGACTGGCGCGCCCGGGTCACGTTCTCGCTGATTACAGGCGTTCTGCTCCGATTGGCCGTTGTCGCCGCGTTCGGATACCTTGTCTACCGGGCGAGATTCATCCTCACCACGGTGTTGATAGCGGCCATTTTTTCGCTGGCAGTGTCCCCTGCGGTGGACCGCATCTCCCGGTGGCCGGGATTGTGGGGAAGCCGGAGGGTACGCAAAACGATTGCCACCTTTGTCGTTTTCGTGCTCATCGGAATTTTGCTGTGGCTGGCCTACGAACTTCTGGTCGCGCCGTTCCACACCGACGTCAAGAGCCTGGGGGGTTGGATTACACACGAAGCCGCGCGTTGGGAGGTCCACCTTGCCAAGGCGCGCGAGTGGATCAGCACCCTGCCTCCCGAAGCGCAGAAGGTACTGAACGCGCAGGACTACAGCAATCTCACTCAGTGGGCCACGCGCTTCGTCACGGGCATAGCGGTGACCAGTGTACAGTGGATCACGCATATCGTGGACCTGATTTTAATCCCGGTTCTGGCGTTCTATTTCCTGGTGGAAGGCCGGGGCCTGAAACGCGAGTTCATCGGGCTTATCCCACCGAAGCGCCGCAGACGCCCGCTCTTGCTTTTGCGATTGACCGGCCGCATCCTGCGGGATTACACGATTGCGCAGGTTCTGCTATGCATCATCGCCGGAATCGTCGTGTATGTCGGACTGCGGGCGCTGGGCGTGAATTACGCGCTCAGTCTGGCCGTGCTGGCCGGCGTGACGCGCGCGATACCCATCATTGGACCGATCATCGGCGGAATCCCCATCGTCCTGCTGACGGCTTCACAAAGCCTGAGCCTGGGTATCGCCGTGTTGATTTTCTTCAGCGCCCTGCATCTCGTTGAGAGCAAGTTGTTGCTTCCCAAACTGGTCGGCGTGCGACTGCACATCCATGCCGCCCTCGTGCTGATTGTGCTATTGCTGGGCGGGGAATTCGCCGGTTTGTTCGGCATGTTCCTCGCCGCCCCCGTTGCCGCCATCATCCGCGTCCTTCTTCGGATGTACGTGGTGAAGCCCGGAGCCACGCACATCTAGACTGACGAATGGAGTGATATGAACTTTCTTCAAGCCCTGGTCCTTGGAATACTGCAGGGACTGACCGAATTCCTCCCGATATCCAGCACCGCGCACCTTGTCATCATCCCCTGGGCGCTGGGCTGGCCGGATCCGACCAAGGCTATGGACGTCGCCCTGCACATCGGCACCCTGCTGGCGCTGATTGTGTACTTCCGCAAGGACCTCTGGAACGTAATGATGGGGCGCGACCGCCGACTGCTGACCCTTGTCATCATCGGGTGCCTTCCCGCCGCGCTGGTGTTGCCGGTAGACAAGATCGTTGAGAAGTTCAGCGATCCTCACGATTTCGTCCAGGCGCCCCTGATCGTCGGAATCGTGTTGATCCTCTTTGCGTTCCTGCTGAAGTACGCAGACGTCGCAGGACGCAAGAACCGCGATCTCGCACAGATGACCTGGGTGGACGCGCTGATTGTGGGATTCGGCCAGACCATCGCCGCGGCGTTCCCCGGCGCGTCTCGCTCCGGAACCACGATGACGTTCGGTTTGTTCCGCGGACTGACGCGGGAAACGGCAGTTAGATACTCGTTCCTGATGTCCGTACCCACCATCGCCGCCGTGGCGTTGTACGAGACCGCCAAAGTGGTAGTGGAAAAGGATCCATCTATCTACGGCAACCTCGGTCCGATTGCCGTCGGCATCATTGCCAGCGGAATCTCCGGCTACTTTGCCGTCGCGTTCCTGATGGATTACGTAAAGCGCGCGGGAATGGATGTGTTCCTGTGGTACCGCATCGCGCTTGGCATCGCCATCCTGACGGTGTTCTTCACACCGGCGCTGAGGTCACATACGCAACCGGCTCTTCCGGCGGACGATGCCGTTGCGCCACTCTCCCAGACGATGCAGAACGCTACCGAAGACGATGGAAAGCGCGTCGCCGGCGTTGTCAGCCAGTTTCGCCCGCCATCCCAGTGAACCGATGGTGGAATAGTGTGTTCCACCGAACAGGCGCGCCGGATCCAGATGCTCATCAAGGCCAATGACATTCAATGAGGACACCGCTGACTCCGGAACGGACGCGCCCAGCAGATCGCGGCTCAGCACCAGAGCGGCATAAACCGCCCTCACGGCGTGCGATTCCCTCGCCCGTTCCACCAGGGCATCCCAGCCCGGTCCCGTTTCCACAAGCGAGGCGATGTCCTTGAGCCAGATAATTTGCGAGAAAGCGTGCGGCACCGCGTGGGCGCACAGGTAGACGAGGTTGTCTTCCAAACAGAGCGCCCGCGTTGATTGGCCGTCCACGACGTGCGGAACTGCCCTTTGCCACAACGCATCCATCGGGAACCAGTGGTGGCGCGTGGAGCGGTTCAGGTCGGTGTGCAATTCCGTGATAACCGTGTGCAAGCCTTTCTTCTCAAGCGCGACCTCGCGATCGGCGAGCAGGCCGAACCGTGCCGTCTTCGGGTCGGCATCATAACCAACGGAGCGAAGGGCTGTCAGCGCCGCGTCCGCATCGACGGGCCGTATCAGAAGGTCAAGGTCGCTGATGGGGCGTTTTGAGGGGTCGTGGTAGAGGGCGTCCATCAGGTGAGCGCCCTTCAACAGGATCGTTTCCACGCCCGCGTCGTTCAGCGCCGTCAACGCTATCTTCAGTTCCGCGGCGAAGTGGAGGTTCCGGTGGAGGGTGGCGAGCATCTCGGCACGCAGGGCATTCGAGCAGGCCTCATTAAGCCCCAGTGCTTCTCGACGCTCCCAAACAAACGCCGACACGCGGTGGAAACGGGCGAGTTTGACGAAAAGGTCCGTGTCGATGCCGGTGGCCAGTTCCACCCGGTCATCGACGCGGCACGCCGAGATGAGCGCGCGAACCTCCGGTGTCAAATGGCTCCGTTCAGCCAATCAGGCTTCCTCAAGGGCCGAGGCCACGATGTTGTGGTATACCTGCCGTGCCCGCAGATGCAGGGAACTCGTCCAGAGGCACCGGTTGGTCAGCAAAACGGTCACCAGTCCGTATTCCGGGTGGATCAACAGGGACGTGCCGGTGAAGCCGCTGTGGCCGGCGGAACCGTCGCGCAGGAGGTCGCCCGAGGGTAGCATCCCGTTCGGCGCGCAGAAGAAGCCCCACGTGTGCCCGCCAACCGACATATCGATCTGGCGAGTCAGCATGCGCTTGACCGTGGCCGGCCCGAAGATGCGTGTTCCGTCCAGCGAACCGCCGTTCAACAGCATACGTCCGTAGCGAACCAGGTCGGCGGCCGTTCCAAACAGGCCGGCATTCCCGCTGACCCCGTCCAGGCCGCAAGCGTTGCCGTCGTGGACCTGCCCGCATATCTTCCCGCGGTCCTTGTCGCCTCCCCTGTTCGGGGCGATGTTGTCCTCCGGCGTCGCCTGGGGTGTCGTGGAGATGCGCCGGTACCGGAGAGTCGGCGTATTCAGTGGTTCGTACACTTCGCGTGCCAGGAAGGTGTCCAGCGGTTCACCCAACACCCTTTCCACGATCTTGCCGAGTGTGATGTAGCCGAGGCAGGAGTACTCGTAGGCTTCCCCCGGTAGCGCCTTCATCTCCACGGTGAACAGACTGCCCAGCATATCGGCCTCAGTGGGTCCGGCTTCGTGCAGGGCTTTCCAGGCGGGCAGGCCGCTGGTGTGGGTCAGGAGATGGTGGATGGTGATGCCGGCCCAGTGCGGCAGGGACGCCTCGGGGAAGAAAGAACGGGCCTCCTCGCCGCTGATCAGCAATCCGCGTTCTATAAGCGTTACGACCGCCGGAGCGCACGCGGCAGACTTCGTGACGGAGGCGAGGTCGTACAGCGTGTCCACTGTGGCGGGAAGGGAGGGTTCGTCGTCCCTCCGGCCGAACGCCTCCATTTTGATGATCCCGTTTCGGTTCGCAACGGCAAACACTCCACCCGGGAATGCGCCTTTCTCCACAAAGCCTTCCAGGGCAGGCTGTACGCGCGCCAGCCTTTTTTCATCCAGTTTCCAGTCCATTCAGGTATCCCCTTCTATTTCCCGACGCAGAACCGCGAGAAAATGCTATCGATTATTTCGTCGCTTACGGTATGTCCCGATATCTCGCCCAGCGCCGATACCGCGGCCTGCAGGTCGCCCGACACCAGATCCATCGGCCTTCCCGAATAAAGTGTGTCCTCCGCGCATAGAACAGCGTTCCTGGCCGATTCCAAACTGTGCACGTGCCGAGCGCGGCAAACCGTGACGTCCGCGGGCGCCATATGACCTTGAAGTACAACCTCCGCGAGCGCCGTTTCAATGTCTCCAATGCCCTCTTCCGTCACCATGGAAGCAGTCACAATCCGCGCAGAGGGAAGGCGGACCGAGATATCCGCCAAGGTCAGAAACGCCGGCAGGTCGCTCTTGTTCAGGATGACCACCGCCGGAGTTCCCCGCGCCGAGTCCAGCGCTTCCTCGTCCTCGGGCGAGAGCGGCTGGGAGGCGTCCAGAACCACCATCAGCACGTCGGCGGCCGCGATGGCGTCGCGCGCACGTTGGACGCCGATGCTTTCCACCTTGTCGGTGGTCTCGCGCAGGCCGGCGGTATCCATCAGGCGGATGGCCACACCGCCCAGGGCGATGCTCTCCTCCAGCACGTCGCGGGTGGTACCCGGCACGTCGGTCACAATGGCGCGGGCGTCGCGCAGAAGTGCGTTGAGAACCGAAGACTTGCCCACGTTCGGACGCCCGATGATGGCGCACGCCACGCCCTCGCGGTACAGGCGGCCGCTGTCGGCGGTGACAAGCAGGCGGTCGATGTCATCACGTGCGTGCTGAACGCGCAACAGCGTTTCGCGGCGGTTAGGTTCCGGCACGTCGTCCGGGAAGTCGGTGCTCGCTTCGATGTCGGTAATGACCGACATCAGGCTGTCGCGCACACCCGCGACACGCCTGGACAGCACACCCTCGATCTGCCGGACCGCCACCGTAAGCGCCGCATCGGTTAGAGCCCGGATGGCGTCAATCACGGCCTCTGCCTGTGAGAGGTCCATGCGCCCGTTCAGGAAAGCGCGCTTGGTGAACTCGCCGGGTTCGGCCGGCCTCGCCCCGGAACGAAGGGCGAAACCGAGCGTCCGTTGCAGGGGAACCGGGCCGCCGTGCGTGCTGATTTCGACAATATCCTCGCCCGTGTACGAGTGCGGAGCGCGGAAAACGGTGACCACCGCCTGGTCGGTTTCATCACCGGTGTGCGGATCGACCACGCGGCCGAACCGGGCGGTATGCGATTCCTGCGTTTGCATATTGCGCCCGGACGCCGCGCGGAAAAAACAGCCCGCTATGGCGATGGCATCGGGGCCGGAGAGGCGCACAACCCCGATGGCTCCCTCGCCTACCGCCGTCGAAATGGCCGCGATTGTGTCCGCAATCATTCGGGGTCACCCGGTCGGCGGTCTCGCAGGCGCTTGACCATCCGCGCGCACGGCAGTGAGACGGTATCGGATAGCGGGTAGAGCGTTTCCTCTTCCACCTCGAAGCCGAAGCGCCGGTAAAATGGCACGGCGTTCATCGAGGATTCGAGGCGCACTTCCGGAACGTCCTTTTCGGCTGAGACGCGCAACATGATCTCCATCAGTTCGCGGCCCAACCCGCACCCGGCGTACTGGCCGCGGATATACAGGGATCGGATCCACGTGCCGTCGGCCTGAATGGCGCCGAAACCGATGGGGTAGCCTTCGATTTCCGCGATGTACAGAATCGGTGAGGGCTGAGGCGCGCCCGCGCGGCGCTTGTCGGAAGGCGTTGTCCAGAGGGTCATCTGCTCGTCCGTGTAATGCTCGCGGCACTGGGCGAACACGGCGTCCCGGCGCACGGCCGTCAGGCCGTCCCTGTCCCCCGGACCGCCGGAGCGTATGATCCAGCATTGATGATCATCGGTCCCCATACTGGTATCGTACTTCGTTTCGCCCGGTTGGGCCAAGGGGCGAGACGAAAGCCGGCAAATGCTTCCCAGTGTATCGAATGGACATGCGTCCATCCACGTCCCCGTATCACCATGACTCTGGACCAGCCGCTGATGGCCTTTAGCGTCCCATAATGCGATAGGATACCATGGCAGTGCTACTCAACATCACAGGTTCGGGAATCATCTATGGAAAACTCCACATCGATCGTTGACAACCGCGGCGAAAACACACTGTTGGCAAGGCTGGGCGAAATGGGCGCGGGCGGACAAGACATCGCCGTCGCCTCCGCGTTCTTTTCATTGGATGCCCTAAGCCTGATGGCCGACACGCTTTCTCAGTATCAGCGCGTCCGCATCCTCTTCGGCAGTGACGCCAGCGCGATCCAGAGAAAATGTCTGCTCGAAATCCTGCGGGCGACTTCCGATGCCGACCTTCTGGCCCGGCGAGAGTCTTCGCCCCTGCTGTCCTCGCTGGCCGCCATCAAACCGCTGTTCGAGGCCGGCAAGGTCGAGGCCCGGTGCTACACCAGGGAGAAGTTCCACGCCAAAGCCTACGTCATCGGCCGCCCCGAGGTTTACCCGAACCAGATGGGCGTCATTGGTAGCGGAAACTTCACACGTTCCGGCCTCCTGCACAACATCGAGCTCAATGTCGTTCTCTCGCCGGAACAGACCGGAGCGCTGGCTCAGTGGTACGAGGAGCGCTGGGCGGAAGCCGTGAAGGACGTTGTCACCGATGACTTGCTGGACGAAATCCGGCGCCAGATCGAGCTCTACAAGCCCTGGTATCTATACCTTAAGGCCCTGCTGATGTGGGGACAGGACCGGGTTGGCCGCGACGTCGTGACCGATGAGGAGTTCTACAAACTCCTGGATGAACACCAGAGCCAGGGATTCTGGCAGGCGCTGAAGATTCTGGAACGACAGCACGGCGTACTGATCTGCGATGGCGTCGGCCTCGGCAAGAGTTACATTGCGCTTGCGTTGATGCGCCGCTACTGCCAGATGGGCAAACGCGTTCTCCTGATCGCCCCCAAGAACATCCTCACCAACAGCTGGGACGCCTATCTCTTGAAGCACATGGCCGAGTATCGCGCTCCGTTCGGGAGTATCGAACAAGAGGCGATGACCTGGTTCGGGTTCGACCACGAGGAACCGCCGGAAGACAAACTGCGGGTATTGAACAGCCTGGCGGAGCGCGCCGACTTGATCGTGATTGACGAGTCGCACAACTTCCGCACACGATTTGCCAATCGTTACGAGAACCTTTTTGACATCATCAAGCCGCACCTGAGACGACGCAAGGATATCATCCTGCTCACGGCAACACCAATCAACACGGCCTACGAGGATCTCTCAAACCAGCTGGCGCTCATCACGCACGAGTCCGGCCGGCTCGCCGGGCACTCCATCGAGGCGATTCGGAAAGCCGCGAGTCAGCTGGACAAGAATTACGTGGAACCGAATCCCACC
>JAKQQT010000119.1 GCA_029564025.1 Armatimonadota bacterium
GCACCTAATTTCACACAAGGACGAAGGCGGGTATCGGACATTCCTGAAAGACCTTCAGACGATCAATCCCGCGCTTCGGGTTATCGGTCTGACGGCTACACCGTACAGGCTCGGTCACGGGCTTATCACGGAGGGAGACGCGCTTTTCAACGACCTGATAGACCCTACTTCCATCGAGGAGCTAGTGAGCAAAGGATATCTTGCGCCGCTTCGCTCCAAGGGAACGGACCTCAAACTCTCCACGGAAGGGGTACACAAGCGCGGTGGGGAATTTATTGAAAGCGAGCTGCAAGCCGCCGTCAATACCCGCAGTCAGAACGAGAGGATTGTCCGCGAGGTGATAGCACGCGGCGCGGATAGAAAATCATGGCTTTTCTTTTGCACCGGGGTTGACCACGCTCTGACCATGCGGATGGTGCTGGAGGAGCACGGTATCAACGCGGCGTGCGTGCTCGGGGAGACGCCGAAGACTGAGCGCGAGAAGATTCTAGAGCGCTTCAAGGCGGGAGAGTTGCGGGCAATCACGAACGCGAACGTACTGACAACGGGCTTCGACTACCCGGACATCGATCTTATAGCAATGTGCCGTCCTACGATGTCGCCGGGGCTGTACGTGCAGATGGCCGGGCGCGGGATGAGGCCGAAGTCACACTGTAAGGACTGTTTGGTCCTCGACTTCGCGGGCGTCATTCAAACGCACGGGCCTATCGTCAACGTCAATCCACCATCGAAAAAGGGCGGGAACGGAACGGGAGTAGCACCGGTCAAACTCTGCGAACAATGCCAGGAACTCGTACCGCTGGCGACTCGAATTTGTCCTGAATGTGGATGGGAGTTTCCGGTACCCGCGCCGCCGAAATTAAAACTCCACGATGACGACATCATGGGACAGGACAACCGGATGGAGGTACGCGGGTGGGCGTGGCGGCGCTACACCTCCGCGAGCGGTAAGGAGATGGTTACGGTCACATACTACGGGCGCGAACTCGGGAAATCGGTCACAGAATATCTCTGCCTGCTTCACGGCGGATATGCCGCTGAAAAGGCCGTGCGTACCTTGATGGGCATGGCGCGAAACAGCGGCGCGGTGATTGGCAATCCATACGATCTGGACGAGGTAGTGGAAGCGATGAACAGCGTGCCTGCCCCCGCTTCAATCTCCAAGCTGAAGGACGGCAAGTTCGACCGCGTGACGGCGAGGTTCTGGAATGACAGCAAAGCCTCCTGAGCACATCCCTACGGAGCACGAGGAGCAGCGGACGTTTGTACAGTGGTTCCGCCGCAAGTTCCCGGACG
>JAKQQT010000017.1 GCA_029564025.1 Armatimonadota bacterium
ACTTTGGCGCTCATATTCGGTTTATCTCCTTTGGTTCAAGCGATGATTCGGAAGAATGATCCCGCAAGACCATTCGCTTCCCAAAGGATTACACCGTCAGTGCCGGGGTTGTTCCCCGTCGGCGCAGTTGGGGCAGGTGCCCACCACGGTAATTCGGGCTTCCGTGTTGACGTACCCGGTCTGTTCGCTGGCGCACCGGGCCAGTTCCTGCGATCCCTTGCATTCGTAATCGGCGATGTGGCCGCACTCCCGACACACGGCGTGGTCGTGCGGATCGATGCGTCCGTCGAAAATGCTGGCATCGTTTCCGAAGGGGATTTCGATCAGCAACCCGGCGTCGCACAGATAGTGCAGGGAGTTGTACACCGTAGCGAAACTGATGCGTGGTTGCAACTTGCGCGCTCTGATCCAGACTTCCGATGCGGATAGATGACCGCGGCTGTCGCGCACGGCCGACAGCACGGCCTGCCGTTGGGGTGTCAATCTGTGATTCGTCGTGTTTTCCAAGGCATTTCTCCGGATAGGTCTGTTTCGTCGGCAAAATCAGTATAATTCTAGCGAAAAAACGGAGAAGACGCCACATAAAAAGCAGTCGGGGTCCTTGCGGGCCCCGACTGCTTGTCAGGCGCGGACTTGGCAGTCTACTTCTGCTTGTTGTCCTGATAGTTCGTGCGGTCTCGGTCCCGGTCGCGAATCTGGACCGCGTCGCGCACAGCGTCCGGGTTGTTCTGGATACTGCCGCCGGAGTTGTTTTTGGGGGTGCCCTTTTTGGCCCGGTTGCAGATGCCGTCATTGCAGTTGATCACGGCGCCCATCTCTTCCAGAAGATCCAGGTTCGCCAGGATCAACGCGCGCAGTTCCTCGCGCACGGCCACCAGTTCGGCCACCTTGGCGGTGATCACCTCGGGCGAAGCGTCCGCCGCGCGGAGAGCCGCCAGTTCAACGTTCAAGTCGCGGATCAGCGCGTGCAGGTCGCCGATCTCTTCCAGCAGAGCCGCCTGCTCCGGAGTGGTCGGCGTCACAGTGGTCCACCAACCGCCGGTTTGGCCTGTTCCCGGTCCGGTGCCGGTACCGTCGCACGTCCCGTCTCCGGGGCCCTTCGGCCCTTGAGCGATGGCCGCTCCCATCACCAGGAGCCCGGTCACCAGGGAAAGCGTCAGGGTCTTTCCTAAACTCATCGGATACCTTCCTTTTCGAGCCGTGTCGGCTCGGTAGTTTGATAGGACACGCTCAGGACGCCGGCTGGCCTCTTGCGTTCCCGACTTCAACCAACCTAATCGTAATGATTTTCTTTCAGGCATTAATAAAGGGGGACGCCATGTCGGCGCCCCCCTGGTATCCGTCTGGCGGAGTGGCCGGGATTTGAACCCGGGGTAGAAGCTTAAACCCCTACAATCGCTTAGCAGGCGATCGCCTTAAACCGCTCGGCCACCACTCCGTGCAACATAAGTTTACCACACCCCGCAAACGGAGTCAACGACTGTCTCAACCCCCTTTGGGCTTGGCTCCGCGCACGTTCCGACTGATATCCTTATGTCGGGAGCCACCAATGATCCGCGACACCGTCAGCAAGTATTCCTTCCTGTTTTTCCTCGCCACGGCCGTGTTCGCCGTCTTCTACTTCAGCCGGCCCCTGCCGCCATCCGGCAAGACGGTGGTCCGCTTCCTGACCTACGAAATCGGCCAGGAACAGATGAACCTGGTGAGGAAGATCGAAACCGAATTCGAGCGACTCAACCCCGATATCGAGGTGCAGGTCGAGTTCAACAGCCGCGCCCAGAACCAGATCTACGTGGAATTTGCGTCCGGAACCGGGCCGGACACGTTCTATGCCGTCGGCACGGACATCCCGCGCCTCGCCTCAAAGAACGCCATCGAACCGCTGACGAACTGGTTTGCCAAAGACCCGACAGCCGATCCAAGCATCTTCTTCGAGCAGGCCGTCGACGTGTTGCGGTATCCGCCGCCCGGT
Organism: Armatimonadota bacterium; assembly: GCA_029564025.1. Lineage (GTDB taxonomy): Bacteria > Armatimonadota > DTGP01 > JAKQQT01 > JAKQQT01 > JAKQQT01. The sequence continues at coordinate 1,973 of JAKQQT010000017.1, forward strand.
CCCAAACACCCTCGCGAACAAACCGGGATCTTCAGCTACCCCGTTCACTTCAGCACGGACGTCCTCTTCTACAATGAGGACCTTTTCCTGAAGGCCGGTATGCCGTTTCCCGACGACAGCTGGACCTGGGCCCGGTTCACCGACGCCGCGCGACGCCTGACGAACACGCGCGGGAAACAGAAGGTATTCGGGATGTTCCTGCCCGATCCCACGATGACCATCTGGTCCAACGGCGGTTCCACGTTCAACGCAGATTACACCCGCAGTGTCGTTTACAGCCCTGAAGCCGTTGAGGCCATAGAAGAACTGCGTCGCCTGCGGTGGGTCGATAGGGTCGCTCCGTCTCCCGCACAGATCCAGGAATCCAACAGCATGCAGATGTTCAAACTGGGCCAGTTGGCGATGCTTCCCGGACGAACGTACATGACGGTGGACTTGAACAAGGTGGAGGACTTTCGGTACAACGTCTGCATGATGCCGGGGATGAAGAAGAAAGCGTCGCGGCTGGCGGTCGGCGGCATCTGCATGTCCACCCAGAGCAAGAACAAGGAAGCGTCATGGCGCTGGATGAAGTTCTACTGCTCGCCGGAAGGCGGAGGCCGAATCCTGGGCGAACTGAAGAACTGCGTCACCGCCATCCGCGAATACGCTTACAGCCCGGACTACTTCATGAAGCCGCCGCCCAAAAACAACCGGCCGATGGTCGACAGCCTCTACCATTCCCTGCCGGTGCTTCCGCCCGTCGTGGGCGCCCCGGAATACTCGCTCCGCATCTCGGTTCCGATGTTCGATGAGATGCTACGGCTGGAGAAGGCAGACGTGCCGGCCATGCTGAAACAGATGCAGGACGAAACGAACCTTCTACTGGAGAAGGAACCTCCGATAACGTCGGTGCGCACCACTCCGAACACCGCCGATCGGCGTTGAAAGCCCGTCGATCCGAGCGTGACGAATCGGCGCTCTTTGACCCGACTCCGCGTACGCGTGATATCCTTAGTCTCAGGTAAGCCACATGAACCTTGACGCCATCAGCAAGTATTCCTTCCTGTTTTTCC
>JAKQQT010000169.1 GCA_029564025.1 Armatimonadota bacterium
CGAGAGTATCATGCTGGGTGCCTTTGAGATTCACCACGGGCCGGAGAACGGCGACTGCATGAAAGTCGGTCTGCCGAAAATCACGGAGCTGAATTTCGCCTACAGCCGCGACGGCTTCCACTGGTCGCGGCCCGACCGCCGGGCGCACATCCGCGCGGAGCGCTGGGGCAGCGGCAAGTGGGACACCGGCTACGTGCAGTCGCTCGGCAATCTCTGCACCATCCAGAAAGACCGCCTTTGGTTCTATTATTCCGGATTTCAGGGCGACACCAACCGCCTCAGCGGCGACTGGCTGCAGAACGGCATGTACGACAACGGGGCGATGGGTATCGCCTTCCTGCGGCGCGACGGCTTCGCGGCCATGACGGCAACGGGCAGCGGCGAACTCGTGACCCTGCCGCTGCTCTTCAGCGGCGCATGCGCGTTTGTGAATGTGGCGTGTCCGCAGGGCGAGCTGCGCGTGGAGCTGCAGGATGCTGAAAGCGGGGCGGCCGTTCCGGGGTTCGCGTTGGCCGAGTGCCGGCCGGTCTCTGTCGACAGCACCTTGCACCGCGTCATCTGGCAGGACGTTGACACCGTCAAGGCCTTGCGCGGCCGGCCGGTCCGTTTCCGCTTCACGCTGTCCAACGGCGCGCTATATGCCTTCTGGGTCAGCCGCGACGACACAGGCCGTAGCGACGGCTATGTGGCGGGTGGCGGTCCGGGATACACCGGGCCGACCGACACGGTCGGACACGCAGTGATCGGCAATGCGCAATAGAGGCCGCCCTTAATGATTGATCGGGGAAATATGGTTCAGGGAATGTCGGCCAGAAACGCGGACACGCAGAGGACAAGCGGATGCGCAGGATAATGCCTCAGATTCCCCGTGATCAACGGAACGTTGTTGGAGACGGCCACGTCATAAAAGATACGGTCGCTTTCATCCGCGAATGGCACGCGGCTCACCGTGAACGTCGCGGCAATGCCTTTCTTTTGGATGAAACCCAACAACGTATCCACGTCGGCCTTTGCAAAAGGGAATTCTTTGCGATACAACACATCCGCGTACTCGCAAAGAATGTCGCCCGAATACCAGGGCGTGATACGTCCGGCGAGAATCATCGACAAGACATTCCCCGGCGCACCGGACGGATTCCACAACCCCGAAACCAGAATGTTGGTGTCAATGACCGCGTTTGACATGGCGTTGCCCGTTTTTTCTGTCCTTCCGCGCGGCGGCAATGACGGCGTCGATGTCGTCCATGTCCATGCCGGCGGGGCAGCTTTGCCGAGCGGCCATCTGCATTCTGGCCACCGCCCGCACAGCCCGCGCCTGATCAATGGCAGCCAGCGTGTCTACCAGCGAGGTCGCGTCCGTGCCCAGCAAAATGGCCATCGGGACGCCATGGTTGGTCAATACCACCGTCGCACCCGATTTCAACCGATTTCGAATCTTCGTCGGGGAAGTTCTAAAATCTCGGACCGTTACCATATCCATGTCAAACCCCTTTCCAAAATCACCGACCCGCATGATAGCACAGTTGTGTCACACTTGTCACTCACCCTGAAATCTAAGGAAAGCGAATGAAACAGAGTTTACACGAGACGCGCGAGCGTCTGAAACGGGGAGAGGTCCTGACGGGCGTCTTCTGCAAAACCACTGCGCCGGAGCTGATCGAGGTGATCGGGTATGCTGGCTTCGATTTCTGTATTCTCGATATGGAGCACGGGCCGGTCAATCTGGAGACGCTCCAGCACCTGATCCGTGCGGCGGAGGTGGCGGGCACGCTGCCGATCGTGCGTACGCGCGGCGCGTCGCCCGACACGGTGGCGCAGCCGCTCGATCTCGGC
>JAKQQT010000180.1 GCA_029564025.1 Armatimonadota bacterium
CCGCTGATGACGTTCCTGGTCTATGACGAAGACATGGACGAACCGGAGCACAGCGGATTCAACGTGGACGGGCGGCAGTTCACTCTGGCCTCCATCAATCCGGGCGGCCTGACGGTGACGGGCCTGGTGGCGGACGCCAACGGCGTGTATGCCGGCACCAGCAACGTCTGGACGCTGTTCAGCAACTCGATCCAGGTGGCGACCGGCTCCATGACCATGACGCCGGACACGGACGGGGAGGGGACGGCGGTTGCGCCGGCGGCCCTGTCCGCCACCATCGGGTACAGCGATCTCGAGACGACCAACTACACCTTCACGTTCCAGATCGTCAGCACGGACTACGACACGGACCGCCCGGGCGATTTCCTGAGCGTGACGAATGCGTTCACCTTCTACATCGTGGATTCGGAAGCGCCGACGCCTTCCAACGCCACGGCGCTGGCCGACGGGATGGAGATGGCGGTGCTGACATGGGAGAAGGGCGCCGCGCAGGAAGTGGTTGTGCTGTGGAGCACGAACCCGATCACGGCCAACGCCCTGGTGCCGGGAGAGGCCTACAACCAGAACGACGACGGTCCGGAGGGGACCAAGGTGATCTACCGCGGCACCAACAGCTATGTGGTGTCCGGCGGGGTGACCAGCGGCGTTCATACGGAAGTGGTGGTGCCGGAAGGCGCCACGCACTACTTCCGGGTGTTCGGTGCCAACGGCACGGTCTATTCGTCCGGCTACAGCGAACCCACGGGCTCGGTCGCCACACTGGAATACGAGGACGGCGAAATCGTGGACCAGTTCGCCTACACCAACAGCGTAATGCTGGTTAACAACGGGCCGGCGACCGGCCAGGGCTGGGACGGCGGCTGGTTCGGCGATTCCAATGCGGTGCTGCGGATCGACGACACCAACCTGCTGCACGGCGTTACGATGTATCCGGACCCCTATGCCAACAAGCTGCAGTGGACACCCAATTCGCAGGTGGCGACCAATGTCGAAGTGATCCGCAAGCTGGCGGTCCAGCGCAGCGGGCGGACGTTCATCGCCTTTATGATGAACTACAAGGTCAGTTGCAACGATGACCAGTTGAACAACAAGTATGTGGGCTTGTCGCTGATGAGCGGGTCGGCGGCCGATGAGGAGGAAATCTTCTTCGGCAAGGTTCATGGTCACGACAAGAGGGCGGGCATCTATGTGCCGGGGACGGGCGAATACGCCTCGGACAGCCCTAACTATGCCCTGGAAGGGAAACACTTCTGCGACTATATGATTGTGGGCGAATGGGATCCGGCCATCAAGACGATCCGGATGTGGGCGTTCTAT
>JAKQQT010000182.1 GCA_029564025.1 Armatimonadota bacterium
GATGGGCAAGCAGGCATTTGCGCGGACCAAGCCGCACGTGAACATTGGAACGATCGGTCACGTGGACCACGGAAAGACGACGTTGACGTCGGCGATCAGCAGTGTTCTGGCGAAGGACGGGCTGGCGAAAGTACTGAAGTATGAAGACATCGACGTAGCGCCGGAAGAGCGCGAGCGCGGTGTAACGATCAACATCTTCCACGCGGAATACGAGACGCAGAAGCGTCACTACGCCCACGTGGACTGCCCGGGCCACGCGGACTACATCAAGAACATGATCACCGGCGCGGCGCAGATGGACGGCGCGATACTGGTGGTATCGGCGGCGGACGGCCCGATGCCGCAGACGCGCGAGCACATCCTGCTGGCGCGCCAGGTGGGCGTTCCTTACATCGTGGTCTACCTGAACAAGGCGGACATGGTGGACGACCCGGAACTGCTGGAACTGGTTGAGCTGGAAGTGCGCGATCTACTGACGAAGTACGAGTTCCCCGGGGACGAGATTCCTGTAATCGCGGGCTCGGCCTTGAAGGCCGGAGAAGGCGACCCGGAGCACGAGGAATCGATCCGGAAGCTGATGGAGGCTGTGGACGCGTACATTCCGGATCCGGAGCGCGACACGGACAAGCCGTTCCTGATGCCCGTGGAAGACGTGTTCACGATCACGGGTCGCGGCACGGTCGTGACGGGCAAGGTGGAGCGCGGCGTGTTGACGGCCGGCTCGGAAGTGGAGATCGTTGGAATCCGCGAGACGCGGAAGACGGTGGCGACGTCGATGGAGATGTTCCGGAAGACGCTGACGGAAGTACAGGCCGGCGACAACGCGGGCGTTCTTCTGCGCGGTGTTGGCCGCGAGGACGTGGAGCGCGGCCAGGTATTGTGCAAGCCTGGAAGCATCAAGCCTCACACGAAGTTCAAGGGCGAGGTGTACGTGCTTTCAAAGGAAGAAGGCGGACGCCACACCCCGTTCTTCAAGGGCTACCGGCCGCAGTTCTACTTCCGCACGACGGACGTAACGGGCTCGATGGACCTTCCGGAAGGCGTGGAGATGGTGATGCCGGGCGACAACGTGACGATCAGCGC
>JAKQQT010000185.1 GCA_029564025.1 Armatimonadota bacterium
CGTCCGCCGGGACAATGCGCCCGACGGTGGCGCTTGCGAGGGTGCCGCGCGCCCGCAATGCTTCCACCAGGGCCTGGTGGCGGGCCGGCGTAACGGCAATCAGCAGTCCGCCGGAGGTCTGCGGGTCGCATACCGTCATCACCTCGGCATCTGTGATCCCCTCACCAATCACCAGGCGCGGCTTGATGTACGCCTTGGTGCGGTGCGCGCCTCCCGGAAAAAGGTCCTGAGCCGCCAGTTCGGCGAATCCTTCATAGAACGGCACGCAATTCAGCCATATCTCGGCCGAGACACCCGATCCCGAAACCATTTCCCAAAGATGGCCCAGCAGTCCGAATCCCGTGACGTCCGTGGCGGCGTTCGGCCCGACTTCCAACATCGCCTCGGATGCCTCGCGGTTCAGCATGGCCATGCCTTCGGTTACCGTTCGGCGCACGTCTTCGGAGGCCGCTTCGCGCTTGATGGCGGTTGTCATGACTCCGGTACCGAGAGGCTTGGTGAGCACCAGCAGATCGCCTGGTTGCGCGCCCACGTTGCGCACGATGCGGTCCGGGTGGATCAGGCCGGTAACACTGACGCCGTACTTTGGTTCCTGGTCCTGTATCGAGTGACCGCCGACAATCACGGCTCCGGCTTCGTTGACCTTGTCCGCGCCGCCGCGCAGGATGTCGCCCACGTCTTCCGGGCTCAGAACGCCCGGCGGGTAGCACAGAAGATTGAGCGCGGTGACGGGAATACCGCCCATCGCGTACACGTCGCTCAGGGCGTTCGCCGCGGCCACGCGGCCGAAGTCATACGGATCGTCCAGTATCGGGGTGAAGAAGTCAACGGTCTGAACCAGGGCGATATCCGGACCGATGCGGTAGACGCCGGCGTCGTCCGCGGTGTTGTTGCCGACCAGCAGGCTGGGATCGGATGATTGCGGGAGGTCTTTCAGAACGAGGCTCAGGTCGGCGGCGGCGATCTTGGCGGCGCAACCGGCGCTGGTCGCCATCGTGGTCAAGCGGACGCGTTCACGGGCTGACATGAGTGCGTGGAAACCAGCCTTTCAGAGTTCCTGCTCTTTGCGGATCTCGGCCTCGAACACCGATTCCGCGACGAAGATGGGCGCCTGGCATCGCACGGCGATGGCGATTGCATCGCTTGGACGGCAGTCAATCTCCACGGGTTCGCACCCGGTGTTGGAGAGCAGGCAGAGTTTGGCGTAGTAGATGCCCTTGTATTCGTCATCCACAATCACCCGTTCCACGGCCCATCCCAGTTTTTCGATGAGGATACGCGACAGATCGTGGGTCAGAGGACGAACGAAGCCGCGGTTCTCCATGGCGACGTGGATACTGTAAGCCTCGTGCTGGCCGATGTAGATGCGCAGTTCCCGGTCGCGGTGGTCGCGCACAAGCACAAAGTACACCATCTGGTTGTCGGAGGCGCGTTGTTCGTAGATGCCGACGACGCGGACCTGCTTTTCGTTCAGGTCGCGTGGCGCATGGCTTTCGTCCTCTGCCGGCGAATCATCGAAAAGGGGATGATCCTCGCCGAACAGACGACGCCAGTCGAGTTCAAACGGTCCCGAGGGGCCGTTCGGCTCTTCGCCTTCCGGTTCGTCCCAATCGTGCGTGCCCATGATCGTGTGCGGTGGGGATGATCACGTCCACCATGCTAATCATACATCCCGCGCGCCGATCGCGCCACACAAAAAACGTTATCCTTCGACGCTTTTTACCGTCTTGCTGATGATCTGCAGGAATTCGCGATTGTTCTTGGTGTTGCGGATACGGTCGATCAGCAGTTCGGCGGCTTCGATGTTGCCCAGCGCGGCGAGAACACGGTGCAGAGCCCACACCTGCATCAGCTCCTCTTTCGGGAACAGCAGTTCCTCGTGGCGCGTGCCGGAGCGCTTGACGTCGATGGCCGGGAAGATGCGCCGTTCCTGCATCTGGCGGTCCAGCGCCAGTTCCATGTTGCCGGTGCCCTTGAACTCTTCGAAGATGATGTCGTCCATGCGGGAGCCGGTGTCCACCAGCGCCGTGGCGATGATGGTGAGGCTTCCGCCTTCATCGATGTTCCGGGCCGCGCCGAAGAAGCGCTTGGGCCGGTAGATGGCGGCGGGATCCAGACCGCCCTGAAGTGTCCGTCCCGAGGGATTGACAGTCAGGTTGGAGGCGCGGGCAAGGCGGGTGATGCTGTCCAGCAGGACCACCACGTCGCGTCCGCTTTCCACCAGGCGCTTGGCCTGCTCGAGGACCATGTCGGCCACGCGCATATGGTTTTCAGGCAACTGGTCGAACGTGGAAGCGATGACGTGCCCTCTTACCGTGCGGCGGATGTCGGTAACTTCCTCCGGGCGTTCGTCGATCAGCAGAATCAGCAGTTCGATTTCCGGGTAGTTGGTTGTGATGCTGTTGGCGATCGTTTTCAGGAGGGTTGTTTTTCCGGCCTTGGGCGGAGCCACGATCACTCCGCGCTGGCCGCGTCCGATCGGAGCCACGAGATCGATGATCCGCGCGGCGATGTCTTTCGCGTCGGTTTCCAGTTGAATGCGTTCATTTGGAAAGATCGGTGTCAACTGGTCAAAATCCTTGCGGCGCTTGGCCTCTTCCGGATTCAGCCCGTTCACGGCGACGACACGCAGTAATCCGTGGTACTTTTCGTTCTCCTTGGGGGGACGAACTTGTCCCTGAACATAATCTCCCGTCCTGAGACCGAAACGCTTGATCTGCGATTGCGACACGTAGATGTCATTGCTGGTCTGGTCGAAACCGGTCTGGCGCAGGAAGCCCCAACCGTCGGACAGGGTTTCAAGCCAGCCGGAACCGAGCGACAAGCCACTGCGTTCGGTTTCGGACTCGAGAATGCGGAACGTGAGGTCCTGCTTGGTTAGTTCCTCGGCATCTTCGATGTTGAGCTGGCGCGCCATCTCCAACAGATCGTTGATGTCCCGGGACTCAAGATCCACCAGTTCCGGAGTGACTTCTTCTGTGTTTGTGCGCGGTGTGCGCGGGGAGGTTTGCTTACGAGGAGCCATAGATTTCAGGTTTCAATATACCGATACAGGGCAGGCCGCGGTAATTCTGGTTATAATCCAGTCCGTAGCCCACAACAAATTCATCGGGAATGGTGAATCCGGTGTAGCGAACCGGAATCTCCACTTTGCGGCGGTTGGGTTTGCTCAGCAGAGTGCAAACGGACAGACTCGCCGGGTGTCGGGCCTCCAGGAGGTCCAGCAGGTAATGCAGTGTCAAACCACTGTCGATGATGTCTTCCACCACGAGCACATGCCGGCCGGCGACGCTTTCGTCCAGGTCCTTGGTCATGCGTACCTCGCCCGAGGAGGTGGTTCCGGAATAATAGGATTCCACGGCCAGGAAGTCGATGGAGAACGGGACTTCCAGGTAGCGTATCAGATCCGCTATGAACACGAAGGCGCCGCGTAACACGCCCAAAAGAGCGACGTCCTTGCCTTCATAATCACGCGAGATTTCGTCGGCCAGTTCCTTCACCCGATCGGCGACTTGCTGTTCGGTGATCAGGACTTCCTTCAGGTCATTCCGGCAACAGGGTGGGAACAACGGTTTACTCCCATTCGATGGTAGCGGGCGGTTTGCTGGTGATATCGTAAACAACGCGGTTCACGCCCCGAACCTCGTTGATAATGCGGTTGCTGATGCGTTCCAATACGTCGTAGGGCAGATGCGCCCAGTTGGCGGTCATCGCGTCATCGCTGGTCACGGCGCGCACGGCAACAGGGTACTCGTAGGTCCGCTGGTCGCCCATCACGCCCACACTGCGGATCGGAAGCAGAACGGCGAACACCTGCCAGATATCCCGATACAGGCCGGCCCGGCGGATTTCCTCCACCACGATGGCGTCGGCGTTGCGCAGTATCTCCAGCCGTTCCTCCGTGACTTCGCCGATCACCCGGATCGCAAGGCCGGGTCCCGGGAACGGGTGGCGCCAGACGATGTCCTCCGGCAGTCCCAGTTCCAGGCCCACATGCCGAACCTCGTCCTTGAAAAGGGCTCTCAGCGGTTCCAGCAACCTGAAGTGCATCCGTTCCGGAAGGCCGCCGACATTGTGGTGGCTCTTGATGACCGCCGAGTTGCCGACGCCGCTTTCAATCACGTCCGGGTAAACGGTTCCCTGCGCCAGGAAATCCACCTGCCCGAGGCGTTTTGCTTCTTCCTCGAAGACGCGGATGAACTCTTCGCCGATGATCAGCCGCTTGCGTTCTGGTTCTTCCACGCCGGCAAGGCGCTTCAGGAAGCGCTCACGGGCATTCACGTAAACCAGATTCGCGCCGAAATTCTCGCGGAACGTGGCGGCCACCCGGTCACCTTCGTTCTTGCGCATCAATCCATGGTCGACGAAGATGCAAGTCAACTGGTCGCTAATGGCGCGGTGAACCAGGGCCGCGACAACAGACGAATCCACGCCTCCGCTGAGTCCGCATACCACGCGAGCGTGGCCCACTTCGCGTCGAATCTCCTCCACGCTTTGCGCGACGAACGAGCCCATCGTCCACGAGGTGTCGCAACCGGCCACGTTCACCAGGAAGTTCCGCAGTACGTCCGCCCCCCACGGTGTGTGAACCACTTCCGGGTGGAACTGCACCCCGTACAACTTGCGGTCGACATCGGCCATGGCGGCCACCGGCGTGGTGCGCGTGGTGGCCGTCACCCGGAATCCGTCCGGAACCCGAAGGACATGGTCTCCGTGGGACATCCACCCGACGAGGTCGCGCGGCAGGCCCTCGAAAAGCGGCGCGTCCGTGGCGGCGTTGATTTCCGTGCGCCCGAATTCCTTGCGTTCCGCCGGCGATACCTCGCCGCCCAGCAGATAGGCCATCAACTGCATTCCGTAACAGATGCCGAAAATCGGTATTCCCAGCGAGAACACGGCGGGGTCGCAGTGCGGTGCGCCCGACTCGTAAACGCTGGCGGGACCGCCTGTGAAGATCAGGGCTTTCGGCTGGCGCGCGGCAATCTCTTCGACGGCCGTGTCGTGGCTGATGATTTCGCAGTAGACACGGCATTCGCGGATTCGCCGCGCGATCAGGTGGCCGTATTGAGCGCCAAAATCTAGAACGAGGACAGTATCCATAGAGAAGTTCGTGTGGATCGCCGGTGCATCAGGAAACGCGCCCGCAAGGGACGGGCGACGGGAAGTCTACGGGCAAGCGGAAAAACCAAACAAGCACACAAACGCGCCCGACCACAGCATTGGCCCGTTTGGATGAAAAAGATGATTGCCGGGAATACGCGACAGGCGTCAGGCGGTCTGCGCCGTTACATTGCGCGCGCCCTGCAGTCCGGCCTCGATTTCGGAAACCGTGGACTGCGCCTTGGACAGGAGGCGTTGGGCTTCAGCGATAGGATCGTCCACCGTCCTGCCGCCGGCCAACTGAAGTCGGGCAAGCA
>JAKQQT010000210.1 GCA_029564025.1 Armatimonadota bacterium
GTCCGCCACGGCCTTACTACTGATTTCGACTTCGACGATTACGACATCCGGATCGCGCTGGGCATGGAAGATCCGGCCACCGCCCGCGTGTTCTTTTACAAGGCCGTCGGCAAGGTCGGTGATGCCTTTGTCGAGGAACTGGACATCCTTCTGGAAATGAACCCTGACGTCGACCTCGTGATCGTCAACCCGTTCCAGTCCTACTTCGGCGGTGACTGTGGGCGCAACGTGGAGCTGTCCCGGTTCTTCCGGACTCAGCTCGATCCGGTCATCAAGGACGCGGACGACCTCGGCCGCGACCGCGCGGGCATCATGTTCATCCACCACACGAACAAGCCGCCGAATGACAAGGACCTCCGGGCGGAATGGGGCAACGACGAGTTCGCGCAGTACATCGGCGCCGGCGGCGCGGAGATCGTCAACTGGGCGCGCGTCATCCTCTCCCTCATGCCGTCCGGCGTCCCCGGCGTGTTCCGCTACATCTGCGGCAAACGCTGGCAGCGCCTCGACTGGGTAGGCCTGGACGGCAAGCCCTGCAAGCAGAAGCTGATCCGCCACGCGGAGAACGGCTGCATCTTCTGGCGCGACGCCACGGATGACGACGCGAAGGCTGTCGAGGAGGTCATGAAGAAGCCTTCCCACAAGGCTTCTGTCAATGAATCCCCGGGCGACATCATGCAGTATGTGTCCTATGTGGACTCCCATCCCGGACTTTCGGAGAATCAATATCGCGAGAAAATCAGCGTGGTTTTGAACGTTTCCAGCGGTACTGTCCGCAATAGACTTTTGGATGCCGTGAGGCTCGGTCTGCTCCAGGCGGATAGGGTTGGCCAAGCCAACGCTTATTCGCTTACCGAAGCGGGTAAAAGGGAGGTCGCAAATGTCAATTTTTAGGGTTGTCAAAATAGTGTTTGACAGGTTTGTTAACAACCCTAGCTTTGCCCGGGTTGTCAAACTGTTATACATACCCCCCTTAAGGGGGGGTATGTATATAACATTTTTGACAGCCCTGGCACGCATAGCGTCCAGCCTTTCTAGTGCCCAGCAATTTGACAGGTTGCAGGAAGGAGAGAGGATGAATGCCCGGCAACTGAGTGTGGAGCGGTTAGCTCAGGACGTTCTGCGGTGCTGTGCGCAGGCCGGGAGCAGGGGGCGTTTTACGCAACACACAACGATTTTTGGCCAGTCCCGGGCTTGTGTTTATCTCTACCCGGCGGCTTGTGTATTTGCCCAGCCGGGTGCTGGGCTTTCGTGCCGCGCTAGCGGCTGTCGTGCCGTCTTTACCCCCGGAGACGGTTCGGCGCAACTTGAAACAACGTGGGGTGTCGGAGGTTTGACATGAAGGGACGATCCGCTGTTGGCACGCTTGCCGTGCCTGTCGATGAAGATTCGCTTGTGACGCGCTGGTTGCGCGGAGGGACCCGTGAGCCGAGTTGCCATGCCGGGGGCGGCCTGATGCGCAACCGTGACTGGCTGGATGCCGAACAAAAGGTGTTGGCCGCGAAGGGTGTGGCCGTGGTGGTTGTCGAGAATCCGGCTCTGCCGGGGTATTTCGCTCTGGCTCGGTCGTGAAAGGTGGTGGTTGAATGGACGCTGTTCTTGAGAAGTTGATGCACCGGGCGGACAAGGAGCTTCGGCGGGCACGCCGCAAGCATCCGCAGTTTGTGGGTGGCGAGGGGTTTCAGGAAGCCGATTGGCCGGCGGTGTTGGCGCGGTACCGCAAGGGGCGTTCGGTGACGGTTTGTGAAGACGAGGTTTTCGAAGAAGAGTGCCTGGAGTTTCTTGCGGATATTTCCTCTGGCCGTCAGGAAGAGGCCTTTGTCGAGGCGGCACAGGTTGTGGCGGTGGTTGTAAGGATGTTGACGGAGGGGGCCGGGCGTTAGGTCTTGGAAGGGGGTACTGTCATGGACTGTTTTCATTGCCCGCATGCTGCGTCGATCGCGCGGGGCGATTATGCCGACTGCTCTTGGCAGGACACCCCCTGTTTCGGGTGCGAGTGCGGCTCGGGGGCTGACCCTCAGCCGTACCGCGAGGCTGTCCGTGTTGACGAGAGGCTGGTTGCGGACG
>JAKQQT010000222.1 GCA_029564025.1 Armatimonadota bacterium
GCTGCGCCACGTCGGCGAATGTCGTGCGCTCATACCCGTTCTCCACGAACAGTTTGAGCGCGGCCTTCATGATCCGCATCCGCGTCTTTTCTGCCTCGGCCTTTGTTTTTCGCGCCATTCACACGCCTCCCTCCGCACAAATGGCACACACTATACATACCTGCGGGTAGGTATGCAAGGCAGAAAAACAGACAGATCAACGTGCAATCATGACTGTGATACAACCTTGGATGCCCTACCACGGGAGCGGGGGTAGTGTTCATCTGGCCCGCCAAGACAAGGCGAACTGCCGTGCCGAGACGGACAAGGCGGAACTTGTCCGCCGCGTCGCATTAGCGGAGGCAACACCGCAATCGCGAAAACCATGGATGCAGTGTTTGGCAAATCCTGTTTACAATTTTTAGGTACGGCCCCGACGCCCCCTAACCCAGCACAAGAACAGATTGCTGTTGGTCGCGTTTCTCAAGCCAGTCGAGAAACTTCTGAAAGGAACCGTGAGGATGCTCTTTCGTGAAAGCGGCGAAATCAATCTGGCGGACTTTGAGATAACGCCAGTTCTCGCCTGTCTCTTTTTTCACGTCTTGGCACCAGCGGGTCATGTGCTGGGCTTTGGCATCGGTGTTGGCAAATTCGCGTCCCTTGGTTTCCAAGATCCAGCGGACCAGCCCCTCATTGGTCTTTTGAATGGCCACGAAATCGGGGTAGTAGAGGCGGATACCGCCCTCTTCATCGAGATATTGGATACAAAACCGCGTATACCACTCGGACAGTGACGAGAAGCGCTCGATGTCGCTTGTGCTGTCCAAGAATGTGGCAAAATCCGCCTCGAGAGCGTTGAAACAGGCCACCTTGTTGAATACGGTGTGCGCGGCGTCTACCGTCATCCGCCGCCACATAAACGGGGCGGTGTTGTAAAGCGAGAACCTGTCACCCTGCAGCTTGACCGGCTGGGGCTTGGCGGTCAACTCCCCGATGGCCCGGCTGAACAGGACCGCAACCGCCTCAAGCAGATCCGAGTGGTTCAGTTCTCGCCTCAACGCGGCGTCGTCCAAGGCCACCATGCCGCCAAAACAACGGTTCTGGATATACTCAGCCACCTTGGGGTACAGTTCCGCAAAGAACCCGGTCAGCTTGGCTTTCTTCTCCACACGCCGAGTCAGGGCGGCGAGGATGCTTTCGATCGGCGGGAGATTAGCGGCGTTGAACTCCACCTCGTCCGTGCCGACCTTCACCTGCACAATGCCGTGGATCAGTTCGACGCGGTTTTTCACTTCCGCAGAAAGGTTCTCCTCCGATGACAACGGCGGCAGGCTCAAGGGGTCGAGTTCGGAGAGTTTTCGGTATTCGCGCTGATACAAGGCCGAGGTCTGCGGGATGTGGATGTTGTACATCTCGCGGTCGGAGACCGGCATGATGGTCACGCCCGGTTTGGGCGGGGTCGTCGTTGTGGGGATTCCGACGCCCTCGCCTTCCAGCTCCTTGATGAAATTCTCGAAGGCGTTTGTGCCGATCAGCTCCAGCACCTGGTTGTTGTCCGGTGCCACGTTCCGCATCAGCCGCAGGCCGCGCCCCACGGCCTGCTCAGGCAGGATTCGAGCTTTGGCAGAAAAAGGCCGCAGCCCGAGGATCACCGTGACGTTCCGGACGTCCCAACCTTCGCGCAGCATCATCACCGAGACCACGGCTCTGGCCTTGGCTTTGCCGCTGTCCACCGTCCGGGCCAATTCCCGAGCTTTGTCCAGATCCTTCGCCGTGATTTCGCCGGTTTTGTCCGTGTGAATGAGCAGAACGTGTCCGGCTCCGCAAAGATCCGGTTCCCTTTGCAACCGTTCCGCTATCGCGTCGGCATCCTTCGTGTTCTCAGCCATCACAAATAGCAGTGGCTTCTCGCCCGCCGACTTGAAGTCTTCGCAGTGCTGACGCCACCGCTGCATGGCGATGGTGATCCATTCGCTGTAGGCGTCACCCGCGTCCTTGGACGCATATTTGTCCGGGTCTTTCTTGTCGGTCTGGTGGATGATGAGGGGGGCCTTCACGATCCGGTCCTCAACCGCCTGGGCCAAGGGGTAGTCCACCACGATCCAGGGGAAGTAGGTGCCGTTCTGGTTTTTTGGGGTGGCCGAAAAATCCAGCCAGAGGTGCAAGCCGGTACGGTACTTGGACTTCAACGCATCGTGCAAAGCCAACAGCGTCTTGTTCCAAGCCAACTCGTCGTCGTGGACGTGGTGCGCCTCGTCGTTCAGGACCATCAGGTTCGGCAAACGCAGGATCCGGTCCAGCATCGACACCGCGTTGCGGGCGTTGAGCTTCGGGGCGTTGCCGAGAATCGCGGCGATGGGGTTGACCGGCGGAGGCGGCGCTTCCTGCGCGTAAATCTGCTGGATGTTGGTGAGAAAAAGCGCGCCGTGGCCGTGCGCGGCATCCGCAGCGTCGCCGCGCAGGATGCACTGAAGCGTGAAGAGCCGACGCCATTCGGGCGGGATCATCGGCAAACGCCAAAAGATTTTACCGGCCGAAAAGTCTTCGGCCAAGCGTTCGTACACGATCACATTGGGCGCGATCAGCAGGAAGTGATCCGCCATCCGGCTGCCTTTTTCCAGCCGCCGGTGAAAGAAACTCCAGACCGTCAGCAGCGCCATGACCATGGTCTTGCCGCTGCCGGTGGCCATTTTCACGGCATACCGCGGCAAGCCCTGCGGCGGCAGAATCTGGTCCGCGTCCTTGTTGATCTCCGGGATGTAGCGCCGCACATACCGGTCGCCGTTCGACGCGGTCACGAACTGCAACCCCAGCAAGTCGGTCTGCTCGAAGTACGCCCCGATCAGTTCCGCCGCGTCGGTGAGATTGCGCACCTCGGCCAGATAGACCACCGTTTCGACGGCCTCCTGCTGGCAGAAGTAGTAGCGGAAACGGTGGCCATCGCCCATGTGGTCCTCGTGGAACCAGAAACGCAACAGACGGCGAGAGGTTTCCGACACGCCGGGATAGCCCTTGTCGCGCCAAGCGTCGACCTCGCGCCGCACGGCGTTGACCAGCAGGGTGTTGCTGGTCCGCCGACCGGGTGTTTCCTTCCAGCCGTCCGCGCCCTTGCGCACCAGGTGGCTGACCGGAAGCGAGTACGGGTCACGCCCGTCGATCTCCGGCAGGTCGAGGTCCTTCACGCTGAGCGGTTTGTGTTGCGGTGTTTTCATGTAAGCACAATTCCAATCTCTATCGCCTTGAGCCATGTGCCACTATTCCGCGACACGCAAGACAGACCCTTCACCGGCAGATGTCGGACACAACGTGGTCATTGATAAGAAACGCGACATCTGTTGCGGTTTTCTATCACCCCAAGGCATGAGTCTGTTCTTTGGATACGTCATGAAAAGAAGGCGGCGTGCACGCGTCATAGCGACGAACGCCTCATTCTGCTCCTCTTTCATTTGGCGGGTTCCCGTTTGCGCCCGGTAGTCGGGAAAGACTCCTTCGACCATGCCGATCAGAAAAACGACATCGAACTCCAGCCCTT
>JAKQQT010000224.1 GCA_029564025.1 Armatimonadota bacterium
GTCGTATTGCCGGAGCCTGCCTGGGTCGCGCTTGGTACCAGGTATGTCACGTAAGGCTTCAGAATCGGCGGATAGAAGGCGGAGAAGTTCGCCGTCATAACATCCGGCGCTCCGGAATCGTTTCCGAACGTCGCGACATACTTGATCTCGTCGCCCGGACGGAGTTCATCTACACCGGCGCCTGGAAGCAGACGATCCGGCGCCGAGCTACCCGTCTGCGCCGCTCCGCCGCCCGCTTGGTCCACATTAACACCGTTCACATACAAGGTGCTTTCCAGCACGAACACACCTTGCGCGTTGATACCCAGCAGGTTCGCATTTGCCGATGTCTTCGCATTGCCCAGGTTGTCCACAGCCGTGAACGTCACAACTTGGGGCTGCATCGGTTTCGCATCCGGCGCAATCGCGGCCGTCGCGTTTAACGTGTACCTGTGCGTTCCGGTGTTCTCGATACTTGTCACGAGGTTCTGGAGCCGGGTGTTCCCGTCACTGTTGAACGTCGTAACCAGATTGGTCGTGAACGACGGTAAGCTGTCCGAGTACACCGTCGCCGTAGCGCGGATCAATGTCGGATTGGCCGGATCCTGGCTGATGCTCATAACGGACGGGGGATCCAGGATCTGCCAGACATCGCTACCCGGCTGCCGTACCGCAACATGAACATCCGCTTTTTCATCAACCTTGTCACTGGTCAGTTCCTTGCTCAGAGGCCTTCCGTCCGGTTTGACCAGTGTTTGCGCCACAAATATGGGCGCCTGGTTGTCCACTTCGAGCGTCGCGGACTTCAAATACGCAACCTGTGCCTGCGTGTGGATGTAGTTGTTGAGGTTGATCGCGTCGGTCGCGTCAAGGAGGATCTCCGCACCCGGCATGTTCGAATCCGTCCATGCCGCAGTGGTTTGGTTGATTGGGTTCGTCGTCGGACCACCCACTACGAAGGTGAAGCATCCTTCCGCAGTCTGTCCGGCTGCAGGCGGCACGATATTGCTGATCGTGTAAATGAACTTGTTCGCCGCACCGGAGCCGAAGGCCCCAGCCGCATCCGGGCTGTTGGCAACACCGACCAGGGTCGCGCTCGGCGTGTTGGCCGGTTCATAAAATCCGCCCAGGTCGAACGACGCGGTCAACGGGGTGGTGTTGTTGACGTCATCCTTCACGGCGAAGGTGAC
>JAKQQT010000271.1 GCA_029564025.1 Armatimonadota bacterium
CAGGGCGTTCCGCTTAACCATGTTGCGCATACCGACGGCAAGTACGATGGTGACGACGGCGGGCAGGCCTTCGGGAATCGCGGCAACGGCGAGGGCAACCGCTGTCAGGAACATCTCTCCCGGCGGTTGATCATGCATCACGCCGGCGAAGAAAACGATTACACAAACGACCGCAACAAGGACGGCCAGGACCTTTCCCAGATGCGCCAGTTTCTTCTGGAGCGGAGTCTGCTCGGAATCCACGCCCTCCAGCATCGTGGCGATGCGCCCCATCTCGGTGCCGCCGCCGGTGGCCACGGCAACGGCGGTTCCGCGCCCGAACGTTATCGCGCAACCGCTGTGCACCATGTTCACGCGGTCCCCAACTCCGGCCCGGGGATCCGAAACAACTTCCGTGGACTTGTCAACCGGCTCTGATTCGCCTGTCAACGCCGATTCGTCCGCCTTGACAGACGCGCTTTCGATAAGCCGGGCATCGGCGGCCACCACGTTGCCGGATTCCAGCAACAGCACATCTCCGGGCACAACCTGCTCCGCCGGAATGTCCACCGGCGCCCCGTCGCGGCGCACCCGTGCCAACGGAGCCGCCATCTTCTTGAGCGCCGTCAGCGACTGTTCCGCCCGATACTCCTGCGCCACGCCCAGAATCGCATTCAGAACGACGATGGCCATTATGACAACCGCGTCGGTGGCCTCGCCAATCGCCAGAGAGATCAGCGTCGCGGCTATAAGCACCCAGATCAGCATATCGTTGAACTGGGCGACAATCATGGAGAGAACCGGCCGGCTTTCCTCGGTCCTGATTGCGTTCGGACCGAACTCTTTGAGGCGCTGTTCGGCGTCCGAGGAAGTCAGACCCTCATCAGGATTGACACGCAACCTGGCGGTTACTTCCTGGATTGTATTGGTATGCCAGGTAACCTGTGTCGTGATTGGTTCCATTGATGCTTGCGGACCTATCTGATGACGCGAACACCGGCTATCGGTCTGCCGGGATATCCGCCTTCGATCTGGAACGATGGTACGTACCCGTCATCATTCGGGCTGACCGTCAGAAAAGTGCGTTTGAATTCGCCGTTTTGATACCGGTAAGAGACACCGTCGTCTTCGTAACAGACCCCTTGAGCCGGTGAGCCGTCTGTCCAGGCAAGCCATTCCATCAGCAGTCCTTCCATCTCGCCGGTATGCTGAACAACGGGCTGTGTTGGAATCGCGGAACCGGCCCGGGCATACAGTGGCAATCGGTCGACCGGAGCTTCCTCGGTGATATTTCGTCCGCCTTCGTAACCCTCGCCCGTGTGCCAGTCGAACCAGGTTCCAGGCGGCAGATATACCGGACGGCTGGTTCTGCCTTCTTCCAGCACGGGCGCGGCCATCAGCGCGGAGCCCAGCATCATCTGGTCTTCGACGCCCGCCGAGCCCGGATCGTCCGGAAACTCCAGAAACAACGGGCGGAAAACCGGGATTCCGGTGCGAGACATCTCCTCGAACAGCGTGTAAAGATACGGCAACAACCGGTAGCGGAGCCGTATCGATTCGGTGTTGATGGCCGTCCATTCATCGCCGTATGACCATGGTTCCTGCCGGGCTGACTCGGCCTCTTCCCCGTTATCGAATACGGAATGCGCACTGTGTACGCGGCAGAACGGATAAAGAGCTCCGATTTGCAACCATCGGGCGAACAGCTCGGGCGTCGGATTGCGGTAGAATCCGCCGATGTCGGCTCCGCTGAATCCCTGACCGCTGAGTCCGAGGTTGAAGATCATCGGCAGGGACATGCGGAAGGACTCCCAATCAGCGACATTGTCTCCGGTCCACGCGGCGGCGAACCGCTGTCCTCCCGCATAGTTGGCGCGGGTGAGGACGAAAGGGCGCTCATCCGGCCGCGCTGTCAGCAGTCCCTGGCGCGACGCCCGGATCATCTGCATACCGTAAGTGTTGTGCCAACGCGCGTGAGTACCCGGCCAACCGTCGCCGTGTTGAAGGGTCTCGGATGCAATCGTAACACCCTCGACCATCCCGACCGAGGGCTCGTTCATGTCGTTCCACACACCGGATAGTCCTTGGAGGGCCGTCTCCTTCAGGTATCCGGCCCACCACTCACGGCACTTTGGATCGGTAAAATCGGGAAACACGCAATCACCCGGCCAGACGCGGCCTATATACGGTTTGCCGTTCGGATACTTCACATAGAATCCGCCGTCCATCAGCGTGTCGTAAACTCCGTAGCCCGGTTCTACCTTGATACCCGGATCCAGGATCGCGACGGTATGGAAGCCGTCCCGCGACAATTCGGACAACAGGGCGTCGGGTTCGGGG
>JAKQQT010000040.1 GCA_029564025.1 Armatimonadota bacterium
AGGCCCCAGTCGTCGAGTATCAGCAGGTCGGTCCTGGCCATGCGGGCCAGTTCCCTTACGTACGAGCCGTCTGCCCTGGCAAGCGTCAGGCTGTGCAGCAGACGCGGCACCCGCACATACAGTGCCGTGTAGCCCTCGCGGCAGGCCTGGTGCGCCAGGGCACAGGCGAGCCACGTCTTGCCCAGACCGGTTGCGCCCGTTATCAGCACGGCTTCGTGGGTTTTCACCCACTGGCACGTCGTCAGGCGTTGCATCACGGACCGGTCCAGGCCGCGCGGATGGCGGTAGTCCACATCTTCCAGGCAGGCCGGCTCCCGTAGCTTTGCCCCCTTCAGCCGGTTTGTCAGCCGCCGGTCCTGCCGGTCCGTCCATTCCCGGTCCACAAAGATGCCAAAGCGCTCGTCAAAGGACAGTTCATCGGGGCCGCGGGCCTGCTCCAGATACGTGTGGAAGGCCGCCGCAAGCCCGTACAGCTTCATGGCATTCAGTTTGTCGTGGGTTTCTTCATTAAGCATGTCGTTCTCCTACTTGTAATACCCGGGACCACGGATGTTTGCGTGGTCCGCTGGGGCCGATGCCTTGCGTTCCGTGTTCGCCCCGGGCAAAGGTTGCCCGTCCATCCCGGACTTCAGCATCGAGCTGATATGCCGGTATCCGTAAGCACCCAGCGCCACTGCCCGGTTGCACGCCGCTTCCACCCGGTCCTTTCCGTATGTCCGCCCCAGGCGCATTATCCCCAGGCACGACCGGTATCCCTGCTCCGGATGGTCCCGCCGGGCTATGATCGTTTCCACCACCTTCACCGTGTTTGGGCCGGTTTCCGACGCCCACGACATGATCCGTGACGGCGTAAAGTCCGCGTACTCCTGGTGAGCCTTCGGCATGTGGGCAGGCTCTGTCGTAAAGCCATGTCCAAGGCTGCGAGGGTGCGTGCATTTCCGCTCGCCATTGAAAAATATCTCCACAGTCGTCTGCGTCACACGCACGTCCACATGCTCGTGCTTCAGTTGGTACGGCACGCTGTACAGGTGCTTTTCCACCTCCACGTGGTAGTCCATGTTTACCTTGCATCGACGCCACTCAGCGTACTCGTATCGGGTCGGCGGCAATGCCTTCAGGGCCGGTCTGTCCAGCGTTTCCCAAAGCTCCCGCCTGCTGCCGTCCATCTTCTGGAAAGGAGCCGCATTCAGGTCGTCCATGCACCGCCAGATCGCGTCGTTTGCCTCTTCAAGGCTGAAAAATCGGTGATTCCGCAGTGGCGCAAGTATCCATCGCTGTACCAGAAGCACCGCGCACTCCACCTTCGCCTTGTCCTTCGGCTTACGGACGCGGGCGGGCAGCACTGCCGTCCCGTAATGCCGCGCCATGTCCAGATACGTCGCCTGCAGTTCGGGCTCGTATCGGTCCGGGGTTGTCACCGCCGTCTTCGTGTTGTCCGGCACCGTCAGCGCAGGCACGCCGCCAAAGTGCTCGTACATGTGGATGTGGCAACGGATCCAGTCACGCAGGCCCTCTGACGACGCTGCCTCCACATACGTGTAGTCGCTGGCCCCAAGCACGCCCACAAACACTCCCGCCTGCCTCTCCTTGCCTGTCACAGGGTCCGTTATCGTTATGCCGTCGCCGGACCAGTCCACAAACGCCTTCTCGCCGGCCGCGTGCACCTGGCGCATCGAAACATCCGCTTTCTTCGCAAACCGCTGATACTTCTCGCAGAAATGACTGTATTGATACCCGTCCTCCGGGTGCGCTACCTTGTATTCCTGCCACAGAAGCATCAGCGTCATGTGTTTCCGCCGAAGCTCCCGATGTATGTACGACCAGTCCGGCGGAACTATCTTGCCCCGGCCGCATGGATTCGACGGGTACAGAAGCGTTTCAAGCTGTTCGTCGTCGATATCCTCTGACAGCGGCCACGACAGACCGGCAACCACAACGCGCCCAAGCAAATCCCCGACCGTCGACGCGGATACACCCGTCACTCGACCGATTTCACGCTGGCTTATTCCTGCCGCGTGCAAACGCACTACTTCCCGTATTTTCCTCATCTCGATCCTCTTCGCCGGCATTGCAGACTCCTTCAGTCTTGTGACCAAAGGTCTGGTAACACCACACGCTCGGCGGCGTCCATCAGGTGTGTGACTTCAACGGAATCGTGTACGACTTCGAGCGGAACGCTGTACGGCTTCAAGCGGAATCCCGTACGACTTCAAACGGATTCGTGTGCGACTTCAAGCGGACTCGTGTGCGACTTGCTCCGGAATACGCACGATCGGTGGCTTATGGAACAGGTCGTTTTCATCGCGGGCGTCAGGACGTCCGCCCGGGACTGCGTCGACGAACTGGTCAAGGCTGTTGATTTCAAGAAATTCGATTCCACGCTAAATGATGTTTTGAAGGAATCCAATTCGTTGCTGAGCACCCCCGTCCTGATTCTTTACGGCCTTGAGCGCTCAAGGGGTGCGCGCGATTTCAGCTACGGGAACTATGATTTCAAGGAGCATGAACTGTTTAAAGGCGCGCCTCGTCCAATCGACAAAAACTGCGGTCCTGAAAAGCAGCATATCGTTCCGTATTCATTGCTCACGCAGGCCTACGGAGTGGAGTCGGGCGGCAGGATCAGCTCGCATCCAATCAACAACATTGGAAACCTGACCTACCTTTCGCACGACATGAATGGCCTTGACGGATTGGGCTCGACGCCGCTTGATTTTACCGGTGAGGAGCAGGGCAACCTGGACGCACACTGTCTTGGGGCCGAGTCGCTGGGTCTCTACCGGAAGATTCAGCCGCTTCTAAATGCGGATATGGCGATAGGCGCCAACAGGGAATGTCTCAAGGACCTTTTCGATAAATGGACTGAGGCTCGGCGCCAGCACATCAAGGAGGGATTCGTGCAGTGGCTTGCCGAGCTGAAGTCGGGATGGGTTGATTCGGACGCACGCAAGGGCGACGGCATGGCCCGGATCGAGCCCGAGACACCAAAGCTGATGGGGGCTGCGGGATCAGCCGACCTGGAATACCTGATCCGGAAGCTCGACCTGGACAACCGGATCGAGGACAGATTGATCCAGTTGTTTGGGGACTCCGGTTGGTATCCTACTGGCAGTGACGATTCCTGCCTCACCTTGTGCTGGAAACACAGAAACAGGCAGTGGATAAGAAACGTCAGGCTGGACAAGCAGGGCTTGTCGGCTGAAATCAACCGAATCCCGCAAGCCGTTCAGTTCGAGCCTGGCCTGGGTGTGTCTGACGCACTTGGTGAATTCATAGGGCGGATTTTGAATTGTCAGCAGGAGGCCCGGGATCACGCCCGCCGCAGAGACGAGGAGAAGAAAGCCAGCAAAGCCAGAATCCCACCGCGGTAAATCATTTGCCCCCTAGAAGACATCGAACAGCGCCTGCCCAAGTACTTTGGGCGGCTGAAATGCCTGAAACGTCAATCTTCTGCGGATTGTAGCAGCCGAAATGGACGTGAAATCACCCCCCGTAGTTCGTGGCGGCGGCGGTTAGTTCGGACTGGACGGCGGCGACAAGTTCGGGCGGTTCAAGGACGGTGGCGGCGGAGCCCCAGGAGAGAAGCCAGCGGGTGACTTCCAGCAGGTGGCGGGTCTTGAAGGTCATTGTCAGGGAGCCGTCCGGTTCGTCGGTGAATTGCTGGGCGGGGTGCCAGTCGCGTTCGCGGACGTAGGGGGCCTGGTCCTGGCGGAAACGCACGCGAACCGTGGTTTCTTCACCACCGATCATGATGCCGAAGTGGTTGCGCCACTGCTGCTCGAAGTCGAAGTCGGGCGGAAGGGTGAAGCGGTCGGAAGAGATGGCTGCCGCGTGCATCCTGGAAATGCCGAAGACGCGAAGGGCCATCTTCAGGTGGCAGCGGCCGACCACGTACCATTCACCCCGGTACCCGACGACGTGATAGGGGTCCACCCGGGTGTCGTAAGGTTTGTCACGTCCGGGAATCTGGTAGGTGATGTTCAGGGTGCGCCCCAGTCGCAGGGCCTGGAAAACGGCCTCCCAGATGGCGGGGTCGATCGTGGTGGTCGCCTCGGCGAAAAACGAGACCCGCCCGTCCAGCAGCGCAGGAACGACCGTCACATTCTCGGGAAGGTACTGTTCGATTTTGGAAAAGATGGATGCCAGGTGCGAATGCAGCGGGGTGTTTTCGTACTGCTGCAACACCTTTTCCGCCAGACAGAAAGCGAACAGATCCTGTTCGGACATGCGTAACGCGGGCAGCACGAAATCCGGTTCCGAATAGCGGTAACCGTGCCTGGCGCGGTCGTAAACGATCGGAGCGCCCATTTCCCACTTCAGGAACTCGATGTCGCGCTGGATGGTCTTGGGGCTGGTCTCCCATTCCGCCGCCAGAGTGTTGCAGTTCGGCAGTGACTCCGCGCCACACGCGTCGCGAAGCCTTTGATCGATGAAAAGGAGCCTGCGGTACTGCGGTTTGAACTTCGACATGTGCGCCTCACGCGAAACGGCTTCCATAGTAACGGACAAATCGTGACCGATACCCCCTTTTTTATACCAGTTCGGGTCTGCTTGTCGCTGATTTCGGACGTTTGCGAAATATTCCGGACTATCGGACATCATCTGACCGATGCCCCTGATTATGATGGGCGCATCGATGAGGTGACTCCGAAATGGACATCAACGTCACGGTCAATCTGGTGGCAAGGGACCTGCGTTTCATGCGGGCCGCCCACGACGTCTTGAAGCGGTATCGGTTTCATCGGTTGGAACCGGCTTCACCCGGCGACCCCATTCGATTCCGGGTCGAGGGCGGCCGCAAGGAGTACCAGATAACAATCAATCCGCGCTGGGCGGCGAAACCGGCCTGTACATGCCCTGACGCCGCGCAGCAGGGGGGCCGGCTGAACGGCGGTTACTGCAAACACATCATCGCGGTGCTGATCCGCGAAGAGGCACTCCAGTATCAGTTGCTGGAAATCCTGCTGTAAGGCGGGAAGGGGGTATGAGATGGCGGATGCCAGAGGCGACGCGTCGGTCGTGCGGCGCATTGAAGGGTACAGTTACGCGGAACTCAAGGAACTGGTGGAACACACTCTCAGGGCCGGCGTGTCGGTTCTGGTGAGGGGGCATCCCGGTGTCGGCAAGTCCACCCTTGCAGGTGAGCTGGCGGCCGCGATGGGATTGCCGCTGGTCGACATCCGGCTGGCGCAGCGCGACCCGGCCGAACTGGCCGGGGTCTATTTTCCGGACCGCGATCGCCGGGAACTGGCCCTGTTCCCGCCCGACTGGGTGCGGCAGGCCTGCGCTGAACCGGTGATGGTCTTCCTGGACGAAATCAACGCGGCCGTGACCAGGCTGCATCAGGCCGCGGCCTACCAGATCGTTTTGGAAAAGCGGGTGGGCCCCTTCGTTTTCCACCCCGGCACCGTGGTCATGGCCGCCGGCAACCTGGAAGAGGACAACGCCATCGTCAGTTCGTTGTCGTCCGCCCTGTGCAACCGGTTTGCGCACTACATCCTGCGCGTCGATTCGCGGGCGTGGCTGGACTGGGGCAGCGGCGCCGGTATCGATGACGCGCTGCTTGCATATATAGGTCGCTACGGTGAAGAGGTCCTTTACGAAAACACCGGCGATTACGCCTTCGCCACACCGCGAAGCTGGGAGATGGCGAGCCGCCTGATGGCCGGCGCTCCGCCCGAGATGCACAAGCGGCTGATCGCGTCGTGCGTCGGACTCGCGGCCGCTGAAAAATTCGGAAACTACCAGCGAATCTACCAGCAGGTGAATGCCCGGAAGATCATCGAAAAGGGTCAGAAGATGAATTTCACCCGGGGCCGTTCCGCCGAGCCTTCGTTCATCTACGCCGCAGTGTTCGCGGTGGCCGCGTTCCTGAACAGCACGCCGGAAATCGCCGACGAACATCTGCCGAATATCGTGGCGTTTGCACGGTCGCCAGGGCTCGATCCGGAATACGTCTTCCTGTTTCTGCGGCACCTGAAACGGCATCCGAACCTGCTGGAAAGGCTCAAGGTGCTGCCGGAATATCAAGCGCTTGCCGGTGAACTCGTGGCGTTGCACATGGGGTTGTATCAATGACGGGAAAGCCGGACAGCAAGGCCGGGGGGAAAGCCGCTGTGATGGCCGATGTGCAGACGGACACCCCGTCCGATGTGATTGCGGCCGAGGCGCGGCGGGTTTCGTTCCTGCGGATGCAGATGCTTCAGATGCATCCGTTCTGGGGCTACCTTTTGCTGCAGATGAAACTGGTCGCGGCGCCGGAACTGGAAGCGTTCGCCGCCACCGACTGCATCCGGCATATCTGGTACAACCCCCTGCTGACCTGTCATCTGTCGATGGGTCAACTCGGGTTCGTTCTGGCCCACGAGGTTGGGCACCAGATCTTCGCCAGCGAGGGTCGTCGGCGTGGCAGGAACCTTTCTTTGTGGAATTGCGCCACCGACTACGCCATCAATCGAATCGTCGCCAATATCGGGAACCCGGCGCGGCCCAATTCGCCTCTTTACGAGCCGCCCCAGGGTGAAATCCCGGGTCTGGGCAATGTCAGGATCCTGCTGGACGACCGCTGGAAAGGAATGATTGCCGAGGCGATCTACGAGTACCTGGCGGCCGAGGAACTGCCTGAACCGGTGTCGGTTACGATTCATCTTACAGGTGGCGAAGGTGATGATGGCGGCGGCGATTTCTGCGTGCCGAACCTGACCGACCACTGCGGTGGAATCGATATCCATCTGCCGGAAAACCTGTCGGCGCGGCAGCGTGGGGAACTGATCGAGCGCCTGTCCGGGGCGCTGGAAACCTGGGAACGTCAGGATGGTGTGGGAGACATGCCGGGCAACGTGGTCCGGAACATTCTGGCGCGTGGCAGACCGCTGGTGCCCTGGCAGCGCGTCTTCCGTCAGTTCGCGGGACAGGCGGTCTCGCGCGATGACTACAGCCTATCCCGCCCGAACCGGCGTTACATGCAGGAAGACCTGGTGGTGCCGGGGCTCTATTCCGAGAAGGCTGGCCATGTGGTGGTGGCGCTGGATACCTCGGGCAGCATGTCCGAGGCTGCCCTGCGGGCGGTGGCTGTCGAGTTGAACGCGCTTTCGCAGGCCGCGGTCGAACTGACCCTTATCGTGGCGGATGCGTCGGTCCACGAGGTCGTCGGCCCGGACCGCATCGAGAATTTCTTGAAGGCCGGGCGATTCCGCGGGGGCGGCGGCACCGACCATCGTCCTGTTTTTAACTGGATTCGCAATGCACGGTTACGGCCCGATCTGTTCGTGGGCATGACCGATCTGCATAGCCGATTTCCGGAAAGGCGGCCGCCGTGGCCGGTGCTCTGGGTCGTGCCTGCCGCGGATCACGGCGTCGCGCCGTGGGGGCGGGTCATCGAGGTCAGGGAATGAACCTTCACAAACACCATCCGAGCATCAACCCGCACGCCAGGAAGTGGGCGGTGCGTCCGATTCCACATCCGGCGGGTCCCAGGAAGGGCGACCTTTATTTTGTCCAGTCCGATATGAGGTACATGGGCGCGGTCTACACCATCCGGAAGATCAACGGGCGCAGCTTCTACTATTACCGGTTTGAAACCTGCAAGAACCCGGGGGTTGTCTTCCGGCGGCTCCTGGTCGAGTGGGAACAGTGGATCGACGAACTGTTCGATCAAGGCTTTGTGTTCTGTAACGGCACAGCATTGCTTCCGCCGCCACGTCTGACTCCGGCCGTTCCTGTCGACACCGGCCTTGACCAGAATCGAAAGCAGGCGGAACTGGCCATGGCCGATGCGCGCCGGATCCTGGCCGAACATCCGATCGGTGATCCGGTTCGGGTGGGTGACGAAAGTCGTTTCACGGTCGACTGCGGAGACGGCTTGGACGTGACGGTGACGGTTCCCGACGATGTGAGTCTGCCAGTCGCATGTTCATGCCGGAAGAGGGTGGAATCCGTGGACGGTTCGGTTCCTTCGGATTCATCAGGCGGCCACGCCGATCCGGTCTGTCCTTGCACCCACGCGTTTGCGGTTTTGATCGGTCGAGGTGAAATGACTCATCGCTTGTTAAGTTTTTTGTTGTAATGTCTTGATGTTCCGGGGGACGGTGTCCAGGGAACAGAGGGGGTGCAGCGTGGTTTGGTTTAAAGAGTCGATGGCGGAGAGGGCCAGGGGGTGTCTGCTGGGGCAGTTCGCGGGGGATTCGCTGGGCAGTCTGGTCGAGTTCCAGAAGGCGGGGTGGATCGCGCGCAGGTACCCGGATGGCGTGCGGGATCTGGCCGACGGGGGAACCTTCAACAACGTCGCGGGCCAGTTGACCGACGATTCCGAGATGGCGCTGGCGCTGGCCAGGACCGTGGTGCGGCTGGGACGGTACGACGTGGCTGCCGTGCGGGCCGCGTACGTTGACTGGATGGAATCGGAACCTTTCGACATCGGTGGCACCACCTCTGCGGGTCTGTCCGGCAGGCCCCGGCTGGACAGCCAGGCGAACGGCGCGTTGATGCGGTGCAGCCCGCTTGGAATCTTCGGGGCCGTCGCAGGGCCCGAAGCGGCCGGGGAACTGGCCGCCATCGATGCGGCGATCACCCATCCGAATCCGCTGTGTGGACAGGCGAACCGCCTGTATGTGATGGCGATCGCCGATGCCATCGCCAACGGGACGGGGCCGCGGGCACTGTATGACCGCGTCGTGGAGTGGGTGCGGCGGCTGGATGTTGACGAAGCGTTGTTGGGGGCGCTTCAGGCTGCCTCGGTCAGTCGCCCGGTTGCCGATCATCAAAACCAGGGCTGGGTGCTGATCGCGTTTCAGAACGCGTTCTGGCAGTTGCTGCACGCGCCCGGTCTGGAAGATGGTGTCGTGGACACCGTGATGCTGGGCGGCGACACCGACACGAACGCCTGTATCTGCGGCGCCCTGCTGGGGTCGGTTTATGGCGCGGGCGCCGTGCCCGGGCGATGGGTGTCCGCGTTGCGCTCCTGCCGCCCAGAAGCGGGCCGGCCCGGCGTGACCCACCCCCGGCCCCGGATCTACTGGCCCTGCGACGTCCTGGAAGTGGCCGACGCCCTTCTGTCCGCCGGGGTGTCTGCGAAAACTCCAACTCTCTGATTTTTTTGGATCCTGACCAGAAGGGCGAATTATCATTCGCCCCTACGCCGGAACCCGACCAGAAGGGCGAATGTGATTCGCCCCTACGCCGGAACCAGACCAGAAGGGCGAATGTGATTCGCCCCTACGCCGGAACCAGACCCTGATCCTGACCCTGTTCCTGACCCTGTCCCCGTCATCAGCATCTGCAAGCAGCCTGAGGGAACCACGCAACACGCGCCCGCCACGCCCGTGCAGGGGCGAATTACATTCGCCCATAGCCCAGGCGGTTCGCTCCTGCGGAAGGGCCGCCCCTCTTGACCCGGCCCGGGGGCGTGCACACGATCTGTTAAAGCCGGTGGATGCCAAAGG
>JAKQQT010000289.1 GCA_029564025.1 Armatimonadota bacterium
TGTCAGACGGCAAGATCGTGTTGACCGGCACGGCTTCTGGCGACGTTCTAGTGATGAACCCGGACGGCACCGAGTACAAGCGGTTTGTCAGAGTCGCCGCCGCCGATTCGATCAACACTCGTCCCAGTCGGGCGTTCGGGACGGGCGATGCGCCGCTTCTGTATTACATACATTACACCACGTACGACATCTGCTTTGTTGACTTGGGCATCGCGCCCAAGCCGGCCCCGACCATCATTATCCCGGCGTCGGAATTTCCCGGCACCATACCTTGGCCACGTGATCTCGTTGTGAATGCGGCGCAGGACACGATATGGCTGGCGGGCGGTAACGCAACCGCCTCTAATCCCCTGGCTTTTGTATGGAAATACAAGAAGGATTCGGGGACCGGTGTATGGTCCAGGGATATGACGTTCACCGTCTCCTTGCCAACTTACCCGGAGACGACACGATACCAAGCCGTTCGAATACAGCTGTCACCGGACGAACAAACCCTTTGGGTCTCCATCAATGACGGCGCACCTTCGACGGCAAATCCGGTCGTTCAGGAGAACAAGATTGTCAAGGGCGTCAATCCGGCCACAGGCGCCGACAAAGGCGCCGCTTACCAGATTGATGCCAACGCCGGCTTTACGAATCCGCAGTCCATGGCGGTTAGTCATAACGGTAACATCTACGTTGTAACATACTCGAGCAACCTCACCGGCACCACCGGTGACGGCTTGTTTGTCCTGGCCCCGCCGGACAGCGGAAGCAGTGACAGCGTTCGCTCCTTCCCGTTCATGGTCACCGCCGAAACCTCGGTGCGCATCACATCGGGGCCGACCATCGATCCCATCACCTTCCACAGCGGACTGGTGAAGTGGACCACCAACCTGGCCTCGAACTCGGTGGTGGACTTCGGATCTTCCTCGGGTTACTACGACCAGAACATTACGGACAACGCGCTGACCACCAACCACGCCGTGCTGATCGAGAACCTCGACCAGAACACGCAGTGGTACCTGACGGCCTCCTCGAACCTGGAAGGTTACAATCCGGTAACCTCCGCCGAGAAGACCTTCAAGACGACCACTCTAACGATCAGCGCCGTGAACGTGACGGACATCACGCCGACCGGCGCGACCGTCAACTGGACAACGAGCGAACCGTCCACGAGCATCGTCCGCTACGGCGTGAACTCCGGTGTTCTGGACCGAACCTAC
>JAKQQT010000290.1 GCA_029564025.1 Armatimonadota bacterium
CGCCGGCTGTGAACTCCATCAACTTCGTGCGGATATACGCCGGTTCCCAACTTCGGTAAAGGGCGTACTTGCCCTTCGGACCTTCCACGTTGATGGTAATCTTCGTGCCGCGGACGGCGCTAACGAGTTTGAAGTCGGGCTCCGGCGCGCCGGGCGCGTAGTTCGTCTTGAAGTCCCACGTCCATTCATTCGGATTGACAAGGCTCTGGTACAGGAAGGTGAGCCGGCTGTGGCTGTTGATGTCGGTGGTGCCGATGATGGCGGCGTCCTGGTAAGAGCCGATCTTCACCGTGAACAGGTGGGCGTTGTGGTCGGTGAGTCCGTTGTTCTGATGGCCCCAGTAGTGCCGGAAACCGTTCTTGTCGGGTTCGCTGGGCTTGCCGAAGAACGAACTGATGTCCCAGCGCCCATCCGCGCCGGCCTTTGCGGAACCGATGGGTGTGGCGCGCGAGTCGCTCCACCACGTGACCTCGGCGCCGGGGACGGGCTTGCCGTTACGATCCAGAACGCGAACGTTCACTTTTTTCGGAACCACGGTCCACCACGGTTCCATTCCGGAGCCGCGCGCGCCGACAAGGTACTGCCGCATCACCTCGACCGCGTTCGGGCCGATGATGGCGTGGCCGGAGCCGAACAGGTCCGGTCCCCACAGGTTCGTGCGAAGCTGGACCGGCGTGCCGTCGGCCATCTTGCAGTGCCTCAGCCACACGGGCATCACGTAGTTGCCGTACAGGTCGCCCAGCGGGTGGAACAGGTGCCCGGTTTCGTGCAGTTCCGCCGCGTAGCTCCAGTCATACTTCTCCCACGACTGGTTGTCGCCCCACCAGATGTCGAGTTCGCGCCAGCCCTCCCACTTGTCCTGGACGGTTCTCCACGCGGCGAGGCGTTTTGTTTCGTCCTTTTCGTCGTCGGGGAAGCCGATTTCGTAGCCGTCGAAGTACATCCGGTGCAGAACGTCCTCGTTCTTCATCGTGCGCGAGCGTTCCCACACGCACACCTCGGCGTCGGCGGTTTTACGGGAAAGGTATTCGAGACTGCACGGGTCGCCTTCAACCGACGGCACCCGGTTGCCCAGGTTGGCGTTCTCGCGGAAGATGGGGTGGAAGGTCATCGCCACGAAGGCGGCTTCATAGCGGTTGTTGCGCAGGGTACGATCGCCCTTGCTGTCCAGTTTTGCCACCAGCCAGCGCTCGCCGACCTGA
>JAKQQT010000292.1 GCA_029564025.1 Armatimonadota bacterium
CGTCCCGGTGGTCGGCGCGATCCACGACCTGCGTCCGGACCTGACGGCTCCGATAGACCTTTCCTAACCCTTGGCCGAACCCAACCTCGGAAACCAAGATAAAGTCAGAACTCTTCCAGAAAGGAAATACGTTTGATGCGCACTTTACTGATCGGTTCCGCAATGCTCTTCGTCCTCGCGGCGGGGTGCAAGAAACCCGCGGAGAACACCCCTGCCGCAGGGACATCGGACTTCAAGGTCGGCCTGGTCGCCGATGAAAGCGGTATCAACGACCAGTCATTCAACGCCTCCGCCTGGCGGGGCCTGCAGAACGCAGAGAAGGAACTCGGCGTCAAGGTCCTTCCCTCGGAAAGCCGCGAGCAGTCCGACTTCACCCGCAACCTGCGATCGTTCGCGAAGCAGGGCTATGACATCGTGTTTGCCTCGGGTTTCTCGATGCAGGACGCGATGAAACTGGTTGCCGCCGAGTATCCCGACACCAAATTCGTGATCATCGACGGCGACAATCCCGGCACGCCGAACACCGCCTCCATCAAGTTCAAGGAGCATGAAGGCACATTCCTGGCCGGTATCCTGGCGGCGGGAATGGCTAAGTCGGGGACTATCGGCTTTGTCGGCGGTCAGCACGGACCGGTGATCAGCCGTTTCGAGTGCGGCTACAAGGCCGGCGCGATGACCCTGAAGCCGGACATCAAGATTATCAGCCAGTACGCGGAATCCTGGGCGGACCCGAACAAGGGCAAGGAGTTCGCACTGCTCCAATTCTCGCAAGGCGCGGACATTATCTTCCACGCCAGCGGGAAAACCGGCATCGGTGTGATTGACGCCGCCAAGGGCCAACCGGCGGGCAAATACGCCATC
Source organism: Armatimonadota bacterium (assembly GCA_029564025.1). Taxonomy (GTDB): domain Bacteria; phylum Armatimonadota; class DTGP01; order JAKQQT01; family JAKQQT01; genus JAKQQT01. The sequence continues at coordinate 862 of JAKQQT010000292.1, forward strand.
GGCGTCGACTCGAATCAGGACGACCTGGCCCCCGGCAAGGTGCTGACCAGCATGATGAAGAACATCGACGTGGCTGTTTTCGACTTCATCAAGCGAACAAAGGAAGGCAAGTTCACACCCGGCGACCACGTGTACGGATTGAAGGAAGACGGCGTCGGCCTCAGCCCGATGACCCACACCAAGAAGGACGTTCCGCCGGAACTGCTGGTGAAGATCGAGGAACTGAAACAGAAGGTGATTAACGGCATAATAACGCCGCCATCCACCGATGCCGAGTTGAAAACCTACGCGGCAAACCTGAAGAAGTAGGATTCAGGGGACGGGATTTCAGGTGAGGTTCCCCTCTTTTTTCAGGAGGGGTTAGGGGTGGTTCTTTTTCTTGGTTCAACGAGAAAAACCACCCCCCAGCCCCTCCTTGAAAAGGAGGGAAGCAAATCGCATCGACCAAGCCCGTATGGGAAAACTGCCCTATCGTTTCTCCACCGGCAACCAGAGCCACATCTCCGGATTGTCCGGGAATCCTTCGGGATAGACCTCGAGCAGTAGACCTTCACGGATCGCCCATTCGGACGATTTTGATCCCCACAGGCCGTGTGCGGCGCTCATCACGCTCCGGATATTGCGTAGGTTGTCCACCCAGAACACGGCGTAGTCCTGCGCCGGTATCACCCAACCGGCCATGCCTTCCGGAAGCCCCACCAGCGTCGTAACCTCAACCGCCGCCAGATAATCGTAAACACCCGGTTCCGGCCCTTCCTTCGCGATGCCGAGAACAAGGCCATTGGGCGCTCTCAACGCTTCCAGTTCGCTCAAGCGCCTGGTAAACTGCTCCCACACCTGCGGAATCTCGAAACTCTCGTTCCGGCCCACATATTCGAGTCCGGCGGCCAGCAACTCACCCCTTGAGACTATCCTGGGATTATCGTTGTCGTATACTTTTGTGTCGCTCATGTCGAACACCTCCTCACGCCTTAATCATACAGAAGATACTTCGCCCGCGTCCGCTTGAATCCCGCCACATCCTCCTGCCACGTGGCGACAATCTTCTCAACCGGCTCTCCGGCAATGATGGCGTCCGGTATCTCCTTGCGGCCGTACATGCCCTTCGTGCCCTGTACCTTGACGAGGTCGTTGCCGTACATCCGGCGCAGAACGTCCATGATTTCCACCGCCGTGCGCGTTCCCTGGAAGGCATCCCGGTCCAGCAGTTGGACCGCTACGCCGTTGCACTCGGTTCCGCGGTGCTCACGCGATACGGGCGTGAACCGAACGGGCACGAACGAAAGTCCGGGCAACTTGCGTCGGTTGAGTTCCTCGGAAAGCGCCACGTCGTTGATGAACGGCGCGCCGAACACGGCAAACGGGCGGTCGGTGCCTCGCCCCACGCTGAGGGTTGTCGCCTCCAGCACACCGATTCCGGCGTAAAGGGTCGCTTCGGTGAGGTTGCGGATATTCGGTGACGGATTCACCCACGGCAGGCCGGTCTGGTCAAACCACATCGCGCGGCGCCACCCCTTGCAGGCGATGACATCCAGATCGGCGCCGATCTTGAACTCAGTGTTGAACAGGCGGGCGAGTTCACCGACGGTCATGCCGTGGCGCAACGGAATCGGGTAGTAGCCTGCAAAATGGCGGATGGTGATATCCAGGTTCGGTCCGTCCACCGTGACGCCATTGATGGGATTCGGGCGGTCCAGGACGACAATCTTGATGCCGTTCTCTTTCGCGGCTTCCATCGCGTAGGCCAGCGTGGTGATGTAGGTGTAGTATCGAACGCCGATATCCTGAACGTCGAACACGATGGTGTCGACGCCCTTCAGCATTGCCGGAGTCGGCTTGAATATGCGCCTCGTGTAGTCGTAGAGGCTGTAGACGGGCAGGCCGGTGGCGGTGTCGACCTCGTCCTTGATCAGTTCGTCCTTGTCGCCCCGGATGCCGTGCTCCGGCCCGAAAAGGGCGATCAGCGAAAAAGTTTTGGCTTTGTGCTGGTCAAAGAAGATATCCACCGTGCTTTTCCGGGCCCTGTTGATACCGGTGGAGTTGGTGATCAGGCCAATCTTGCGGCCTTTCAGCGCCGCGAACTTCTCGGCTTCCAGCACATCGATGCCGTTCAGAACGTTTGCGTACTCGGGGGCCGGAGCCGTTATTGGGGTGACTTCGGTCCTGTTGTTGGGATAAGGCGCGTATTCGGCGGTTGTCGCGTACGCCGGAATATCGTTGATGGCGGAAGCGGCCAGCGTTGCGGCAAGGTTTTGAATGTCGTTCAGCGAACCACGACCGTCCGGGTGGGTCCGATTGCCCAGGACTATCACGTAAGTTTTGGTCGGTTTGTCCACCCAGACGCTCGTTCCGGTCCAACCGGTGTGGCCGAAGGAACCGGCGGCGAACAGGTCGCCCCGGTGCGCCCATCTTGTGTTGATTTCCCAACCGAGCCCCCGAACCTGAAGCCCTTCCGGAGTGGCAGGATTCGTGATGGCGCGAACGGTGGCGGGACCGAGGATGCGCACACCGTCCAGCGTTCCTTCGTTCAACAGCATTCGGCAGAATCGCGCCAGATCGTCCGCGGTTGAGAACAGACCGGCGTGTCCCGCAACACCCCCGGCAATCCAGGCCTGCGGATCATGCACTTCTCCGACAAGCCAGCGACCGTAGCGTTTTTCGGTGGCGGCCGATCTCTTTTTCTGTTCCGGCCCGGGAAGGAATCCGGTATCCTTCATTGCCAGCGGAGCGAAAACCTTCTCCTTCACATACTCGTTCAACGGCTTGCCGGAAACGCGGCGCACCACCTCGCCCAGCGTCATAAAGCCGTCATCCGAATAGACTTGCGCGGAATCCGGCCGGTACTGAATACGCGTCTTGGCCAGATCCGCCATCACCGCCGTGTATTTGTTGTTCCAGTTTGCCGCGCCGGGCCAACTCGCCTTGTTCTGTTCGGAATAGGTGGCGAAGTAGTTGTGACCGGCCGCGAGTCCGCCGGTATGGGTCAGCAGTTGCCGGATGGTGATACGTTCCTTACCGTTCACCCCGTATTCCTTCCACACGTCGGACACCCGTGTGTCGAGCGTGAGTTTTCCTTCCTCGACCAGTTTCATAACAGATGTGGTCGTCGCCACAACCTTGGTCAGTGAGGCCATGTCGAACACCGTGTCGACGGTCATCAACCGTTTCGCGGGTTCCACCTGGGCATAGCCGAACGCTTTGCGATAAGCAATCCGGTCGTCGCGCCCGATGAGGCAGACAATCCCGGCGGCGTCGCCTTCGTGAATCGTCTTTCGGATCAGCGCGTCGAGCGGTTCCAGCGTTTTGCGGTCCATCGGCTCGATCGGCGCGGATGCGACAGAGGCAACGCAAACGGCGGCAAGCACAAGTGTGAACAGAGGTCGGGTCACAGGAGACTCCTTCCGGCGACAGTCAAATGGTCGGCCTTGCATCCATGCTTGTGTTCCGGCTGATGTCCGGTCAATCCGGGCGCGTTTTGACGGGCGCGAGGACAAAGCGATACGCTTGGAACGGTAAGAAACGATGAAACCTCCTTCCTTTGACAGCCTGACGATACGCGCACTGGCGGCTGAACTCGACCGCGACCTCGTCGGCGCGCAGGTTCAGAAGGTCTATCAGCCAGACGAACAAACCGTCGTTCTGCAGGCCCACAAGTACCCGCACAACCGGCGCCTGCTAATCAACGTAAACCCCGGCGTGTTCCGCGCGCACCTAACCGAATCCGATCCCCGCAACCCCGAAGGCCCGCCAGCGTTCTGCATGGCGCTCAGGAGGTTTCTTGAAGGCGGCCGGATTCTGTCGGTTCAACAGGTCGGCGCGGACCGCATCCTCGTCCTTTCCGTCTCGGCCGCGCTCGGTTCGTTCCGGTTGGTCGCAGAGTTTCTGGGCCGATACGCGAACATCGTGCTGGTTGACGAAGACGACCGCATCGTCGAAGCGATCCGGCACTTCGGAACGCCTTCCGCAATTCGAATCATCCTCCCAAACCGTCCCTACCCTGTTGTGTCGGACACCAGACCGTCCGTGTGGGACGCACCGGATACCGTGATTGACGGCGTGTGGAACGCATTAGCGAAACCTCCGGTGTTGAAGGAGGTCCAAGATAGTTTCTCGGGGATGAGCCCTTTCCTTGCGGGAACCATCCTGTCCGCCGACGATCCTCTCGCATATCTCGTGTCACTTCGAAAATGCGTTCGGCAGGGAAGGTTCTCTCCGGTGGTTCTTCTTGACGGGAACAACGACCCGGTGGGCGCATGGCCGATTGTTCCGCCCGCTTGGCCTCCTGCGCAGGTCCGGACAGCCGAAACGATGAGCCGGGCAATCGAAGAGGCTTACGGTCGCCGGTCGGATGCGGATAAACGTAATACCATCGCGCGCAGACTGCTTGCCGCCATCGACCGGGAAGCCCGCACGCTGAAGGCGCGTCGCGAAGACGCCCGTCGCCACATCGCCGAGGCTGAGAGAGCGGAGGAATGGCGCGTTGCCGGCGAACTCCTGTCAGTCAATGCTCACGCGATTCCCCGGGGTGCAAAATCCGTGTCGCTCGCCAATTACTACGCCGAGAACTCGGCTCCGATGACAATCGCCCTCGACCCGTCGCTGTCCGCTCGCGAGAACGCAGAAGCCTACTTCCGCAAGGCTCGCAAGGCGAAAACCTCGGCGGAACGCGCACCCGGCGATCTGCAACGGATTGCCGAACTCGAGGAGGCTCTGGAGATTCGCCGGCAAGCCGTTGAATCAGCCGATTTTCCGACACTCCTCGACATGGATACGCCCGGAAGTACCAGAGCAGGCGGGAATGATCAACAGACCCGGGCATTTCCACCCGGAGTACGCATCAAGCGCCTGACTTCTCCACAGGGCTGGCCGGTGTGGATCGGGGAAAACGCAACAGGAAATGACTACCTTACAACAAAGGCATCCGATCCGGATGACATCTGGTTCCACGTGCGCGCGGCGGCGTCGGCACACGCCGTCATCCGCACCGCGCGGCGTTCGGACCAAGTCCCACCGGAAACGCTGAGATGGGCCGCGGAACAGGTGGCACGGCGCAGTGAGGTCAAGGGCTCAGGTGTGATTCCGGTGGACTACACGTTGCGCCGTTACGTCCGCAAACCGCGCAACGCCACTCCCGGCCGGGTGACCTACGAGCGCGAGAAAACCATATTCGTTGAAGCGGGAGGCTCCATATGACTAACAGGGAAGTGGCTGACACACTGGTGCGGATTGCCGACGCGCTTGAAATCCTGGGCGAATCGCCGTTCCGCGCGAACGCATATCGAAACGGGGCGCGAAAAGTGGAACAGATGGAGACAGCCGTGTCGGTTCTTCACGCCGAAAACCGGCTGACCTCGGTACCGGGAATCGGTTCCGGACTGGCGGAAGCCATCGGCCAGATGGTCACCACCGGTCGATCCGACACGCTGGAGCAACTGCTCGCGACCGTTCCGCCGGGCCTGATGGACCTGATCTCGGTACCGGGCCTTGGCCCGAAACGGGCGCGAACCCTTTACCAGACACTCGGCATCAGCACCATCGGGCAACTCGAGGAGGCTGTTCGCTCGGACCGCCTCGCCGCTGTTCCCGGTTTCGGCGAAAAGACGGCGCAAAGCATCGGCCAACGGCTGGCGACACTGGAGCGCTGGGGCTCGCGTCTCCTGCTGGCGGACGCCTGGCCGAGAGCCGAAGCCCTCGCCGAACAAATAAGAAAAGAACCGGGCGTGACACGGGTGGAGGTCGCCGGTTCCGTTCGCCGGTTTCAAGACAGTGTCGGAAACATCAACCTTCTGGTGGAGACAAACGATCCGGCGGGAGTCTTGTGTAAGTTTCCTGCGGCAAGCGATGTTGACGGATTCAAGGAGATTCGCATGAATGACGGCTCGGTTCTAAGGTTGTCGTTCGCGGAGCCGTCTTCGTTCGGAACCTCCTGGGTGACCTCCACGGGTTCTCCGGCGCACCTTGCCCGGCTTTGCCAGATAGCCGGTTCGCCGGAACTGCCGGCCTGCGACACGGAAGAAGCGCTGTACGCCCAGTTGTCATTGCCGTGGATACCGCCGGAACTGCGCGAGGACCGGGGCGAAATTGAAGCCGCACTTGCCGGCCGTCTACCCGATCCTCTGTCGGCCGAACTGATCCGCGGCGAACTGCACATGCACTCGCGGTATTCCGACGGATCGGCGACCATCGAGGAAATGGCGAAAGCCTGCATCGAGCGCGGTTACGAGTACATGGCTGTCACGGACCACTCCATCGGTCTGGGGGTGGCGAACGGATTGTCCATCGAACGCCTGCGCGAACAGGCCGGGGAAGTGCGCAGATTGAACGCCGAACTTGCCCCGTTCGTGATACTGCACGGCAACGAGGTGAATATCCGCGCGGACGGGAGCCTGGACTACCCGGATGAAGTCCTGGCGGAACTCGACTGGGTAATCGCGAGCGTGCACGGCGCGTTCGGCAAATCGCGCGACGAGCAAACTTCGCGCATACTCAGCGCCATCGCCAATCCATACGTGAACCTCATCGCGCATCCCACCGGTCGCATCCTCGGACGGCGGGACGGGTACGACCTGAACCTCGACATCATTATTGACCAGGCGGCGCACACGGGCACATCGCTGGAAATCAACTGCGGGCCGGACAGGCTGGACCTGGACGACACGAGCGTCCGAAAAGCCGCGGAAGCCGATGTTACCATCTGTATCAACGCCGACGCGCATCATCCGGATCACCTGCCGTGGGTGGCGCTGGGAACTTCCGTCGCCCGAAGGGGCTGGGTTGGTCCGAACCAGGTGTTGAACACCGGATCGCTTGATGCCGTCCGCGAGTTTGTCTCAGCCAAGCGTCGAAACGCCGGCGCGCGCTAAGATACCGACAGGAACGGATCTTTGTCTCTGCCTGTTCCGGGAATCCGATATGCCCTCGAAACTCTTCCGCGCCATACTTATCCTCCTCGTTTGCGCCACGCCAGCCGTCGCGAAGCCCGCTTCCTCCCCGTTCGGCATCAACGGCGCCTGCTGGTCGCACCTCGGCGCCAATACCGACGAGTTTGACTGGGACACGGGCGTCCGCCGCCTGGATGCTCTGGAGCAGATGGGGGCTTCGTGGGACCGGTGCGACTTCTGGTGGCACCGGATCGAGCCGGAAAAGGGAAGGTTCGTCTGGCGGGATTACGACCGGGTGGTCGATGAATACGTCCGGCGCGGCTTGCACATTATGCCCATTCTTTGTTACGACGCCGCATGGCACCCGGAACAGTCGCCGAATACGCAGGAATACCGTGAGGAATACGGCCGGTTCGTGTATGAAACGGTCAAGCACTTCAAAGGCCGCATCAGCGCCTGTGAAATCTGGAACGAACCGAACCTTTCGATGTACTGGCGCAAGAATCCCAGCGCGGAAGACTACACCGAACTGCTGAAGGTCGCCTACCGTGAGGCCAAGCGCGCGGATCCCAACGTCATAGTGGTTGGTGGCGCCGTGGCGGGAATCGACCGTTCGTTCATCGACGGCATCCTGCGCGCGGGCGCCGGCAAGCACATGGATGCCTTGAGCATTCACCCCTACCAGGGCAACCTCGGAAGCGTTGGACCCGAGGAAGGCAACCTCGTTGAGGACATCAAGCAACTCCGACTTCTGATGGCGCGTTACTCCGTCACCCGGCTTCCGATCTGGATCACCGAGATGGGAAACCGTACCGTTCCCGATCCGGCTGTTGCGAAAGGCCGGCCTCAGCCGACGGGACGCGTTTCGGAAGACGAACAGGCCAATTACCTCGTCCGCTCGTTCCTGCTGGCCCAACGGGTCGACGTCAAGCGCGTCTTCTGGTTCAACCTTCAGGACTGGGCGCTCGAGACCTGGGGAACGATATCCGCGGAGTTCCGGAAGAAGCCGTCGTGGTACGCATTCCGCACAATGGCCCGGTTCCTGACCAACGGGACATACAAAGGGGCGATTCTGACGCCGGAGCGTGTACACCTGTTGAATTATGACACACCGGACGGACCAATCACCGCCGCGTGGACCGACGGGCCGCCCGTCACAATCGGCCTGCGCGGGCTTTCCCGGACGCCAACGGTCTTCTCGCCCGGTGGTCCCGAATCCAAAGCAACCACCCAATCGCACAAACTTGCCGTGGCCGACGGGCACGCCTCACTGGCGCTCACCCAGGTTCCGATATACGTCCGGGGCATCTCGAAGGCGTGGGCCACAGCCTCGCCCCTCGTTGTAAGCACATCCCGACGTATGGCGAGCGGCGCCGTTCTCCAGTTGAGTCCTTTGCGGGGGCAAGCAACTGCCTTGCAGGCGTGCCGCCGGATACAGCCAACCGTCACGCTTGAAAAGGAATCCTCAACCACTGCGTTGGCCGTCTTGGAGAAGGTCGGCACGGGCTACCGACTCCCGACCGGACTTGAGCCGGGGCGGTATGCCGTTCGCGTTCGCTACCCTGTTCCGAACGGAACTTCGTGGTCGGCGGTCCTTCCACTGGAGATCGTGCCTCCCGTTCGCATATCCGTTCAACCGTATCCTGTCAACGGCCGGGATGCGCTCGTCAAGGTGGAAAACAACAGCGACCGACCCACGCGTTTCCGCATATTCGCCAGCGTGACGGACGCGTATGAATCCCTGCTTGAGACGGCCATTCCTTCCGGTGGCGTGGAAGTAATGCCGGTCCGGTCTCTTCAGGAACCACCTACCTCTCTGGCCCGGCCCGTCGAACTTCACGTCGATGTCTCCGGTACAGCCGGATCGGCCTCATGGACCGGTCCGTTGTATTTCCTTACGGCAAAAAAGGACTCATTCGGCCCGTACGTCGTGCTGAGCGACAAGGCGTTCTGGCAGAGCCAGGACGGGGATTGGACAGGTCCGGAAGATCTCAGCGTTCGCCTGGCGGTGGCGTGGACGGACACGGCTCTGAAAATCCGCGCCGTTGTGGAGGACGACGTCTTTCAGCAGAATCGAACCGATGGCGAAGTGTGGAGGGAGGATTCGTTCCAAATCGCAATCGAGCCGGATGGCAGACGGCGGCCCGACGCAAGCGGGGCTGTCGAGTTCGGTTTGGCACTCACTCCCGAGGGTCCTCAGATACACCGCTGGTTTGGCGGACCGGTCGGTCCTATACCGGGCGCGCATTTGGAGGTTAATCGCGAAGGCAACCAGATCCGTTACTTCGCCTCTCTGCCGCTCAGGGAACTTGGACTTGATAAGACGCCCCATCCCCGCACCATCGGCTTCTCGTTCATCTACAATGATTGCGACGGAACCGGCCGCGAGGGCTGGATGGCCTACGGCGGCGGAATTGCTTTCGCGAAGCGCGCGGATCAGTACGGTATGCTCACTCTGCTACCCCGTTGATATCGTTTTTTCAGCCATGTTGAAACCCCGAAAACCTTTGATACTCGCTTCGGCCTCCCCCCGCCGCGAAATTCTGCTCCGGCAGTTGGGACTTGATTTCGAGGTCCGCCCCAGTTACGCGGAAGACGGCGCCGTGATCGAGTTACAGCACCCGGCGGCTTACGCCCGCGCGGCGGCCGAGTTGAAGGCGGAGGTCATCGCGGCGGAGATTTCCTCCGGCTACGTTATCGGGGCGGATACGATTGTCGTTCAGGAAGGCCGAATCCTCGGCAAGCCCGAAGACGACACGCACGCGATGGAGATTCTCAACCATCTGCAGGGACACACCCACCAGGTCATCACCGGTATCGCCGTGATTCACGTGGAAGACGGAGTGATGCTGGAACGCACGGTGGAACACGTGTCCACCGACGTGCGCATGAGGCGCTGTACTCAAGGCGAACTGCAGGCATACATCGCCACGGGGGAACCCAGGGACAAAGCTGGCGCCTACGGCATCCAGGGGTACGGCGCCATGTTCATCGAGGGCATCATCGGAGACTACTTCAACGTGGTCGGGCTACCCCTGTGCGCGCTCGTCCGAATGCTCGCCTATCTCGATGCTTTTGAGTGACCGCTTGACGCGGAGATGTAAAACGAATCAGAATCAATACCGTTGTCGCTTGATTCGCGCAGGGCGGCATGTTAAAATGGGGAAGGCGCTCGGGGCGGATAGCTCAGTTGGAAGAGCATCTCTCTTACACAGAGAAGGTCACAGGTTCGAGCCCTGTTTCGCCCACCAGGACGGCATGCGTGATGCGCGTCCTTCACACAATCTGGTCCAGTAGCTCAGTCGGTTAGAGTGCCGCCCTGTCAAGGCGGAGGTCGCGGGTTCGAGTCCCGTCTGGACCGCCAGGTAACGCCAACGCGTTCCGCGCCGCGGTAGCTCAGTTGGTAGAGCAGAGGACTGAAAATCCTCGTGTCGGCGGTTCAACTCCGTCCCGCGGCACCATCAGCGCTGTGTTAGCGATCGAAGCGCACTGCCCGGGCCGACGTAGCTCAGTTGGTAGAGCAGCGGTTTCGTAAACCGCAGGTCATCGGTTCGAGTCCGATCGTCGGCTCCATACTCTCGCGACCATCTTCTTTCTAACGGGCTTGCGTTGCGCGAGCCCGTTTCTTGTTGGCCGCTGTTCCTTGCGTGTTCGAAACAGCGTTCCGGGAAAAAGCCTCATCCCATGGTTGCCGGCCAGGGTCGTACCTTGCGTATGCTGATTCTCGACGAGCCCTCGCGTTGGCCCGCTCGAACCATCACGGCATTTGCCTTTAACGGTATCGATGCCTTCTGCCAACCCGCTCCCGATACAGCCGAACACCTAGACGTTATCGCGGCCATTCCCTCCCGTCTGGAGGAATTGTCCCACGAAAGCGGCTTACCGGTTCCAGTGCTCGCCATTCTTCCGGATCCCCACCCTGCCGCCGTGGTCAACGCGCTTACTTCGGGCGCTTGCGGTATCCTTGTGTGGCCGCCTCGTGATATCCAGGTTCTTTCCCGCTTTATCGCCACTATCGTTTCGGCACACGAGGATTCTGTTGATGATCTGGACACGATCCGTGCTCTTCAAATAGCGCGGTTGATTGCGGACACAACGGCCGGTGAAGCGCTGGAACCGATGTGCGATACGGTTGTCCGGACTCTCGCGGCGGCTTTGGATTGCGACGGAATTGCCCTTTATCTGACTGCGGGACACGACGCCGGCTGGAAATGCACCGCTCAATATGGTCTACCCCTGGAGACCGACACCGATGATCCCGGATTCTGTTCGGCTTGGCGTGACCACGGGGCAGGTTCCGGCGATCCAATTGTCATCGCCAACCGGTGCAACCTGCGCAACAGCCTGCCGGCGCGTCTGGCCGACACCGCTTCCATCCTGGCCGCCCCCCTCGATTCCACGCGCGGTATCATCGGCGTGCTGTTCATCGCCCGCAACCGGCACAGCGTATTTTCACCCGCCTTTCGCACCTTGATTTCAGTGATCGCCAGACAAATGGCGGTAGGAATTGAGAAGGCCCGCCTTCAGCGCCGCCACGTCCGCTCGGAACGGCGCGCTTTGTTCCTGAACGAACTCGACGAGTTACTGCACAGCGCTTACGACGAGCGCCGGATTGTGGACAGGCTTGCCCGGAAAACCACCGAGTGGCTGGGTTCCGGATGCGCCGTATTCCTCCGTCAACCGGGAACACACGTGCTGGAAGCCGTGATGTCTTACCACCACAACACGGCCTGCCAGGAGTTCCTGGAAATCGAACTGGCGCAGAAACCGGTTGAAGTGGGAGAAGGCATCATCGGTCAGGTGGCGCGCGACGGTCAGACAATCGTTGCACGTGCCGATGAACTTACCAAGTGGTATCCGAACCGTCAATACCTTTTGAGAGCCGGAATCAGCGCAACACTGGCCGTATCACTCCGGGCCAGAGGTGAGATTATAGGGGTGCTTTCGTGCTCGAGGTCCGAACCGGATGCCCTTTACTCAACGGCGGACATCATCCTTGCGGAAGAGATTGCGGACCGGGCCGCCGCCGCCCTGTCGCACGCACGCCTCTTGCGTGAAACCCGCGACCGGAATGCCGAACTGGAAGCCCTTTTCAACCTGACAACCCGCGTTACACAGGCGGTTGCCGCCATGGTTCAGCGTTCCGAGGATATTTCTGTGGTACTGGACGCTGTTCTGCGAGGTGTGGAGGGTCTACTGCACACATCATGCACATGCCTTGTGGAAGCTTCTTCGGACGGCACCGAATTGGAACTACCTGCCTGCCGCGGGGACGAGAAAGCCAGGTTGGCGGATGCCGCTTCTACCGTGATACAGGCGTGGGGAACGGGCATCCAGCGATCCGGGGATCCGCTCATCATCGCCGATATGCAAACCTCCAAGTCGATTCACGTGGCGGCGGCGGCCGTCCGTTACGGCTACCGCACCCTCTATGCCGCCCCGCTTGAACGCGAAGGATCGCGCATGCGGTTTCTACTGGCCATCAGCAAGGACGCTCACGTCCTGCCTCATCAGAAGGCGCAACTGCTCAAAACGGTAGCCGCGTTCGCCGGCATGGCCATCAGCAACGGCAGTTCCTATCAGCGCGAACGCCGCATTGCCCAGCGACTTCAAACAGCCATGCTTCCGCCAATCACGGACCGGATCGGAATGGTACAGGTTGCCAACGCTTATCACTCTGCACTCGAGGAAGCGAACGTGGGCGGCGATTTCTACGACCTCATCGATTTTGGTGACGACCGGTACGGAATCGTGATAGGCGACGTCAGCGGAAAAGGACTCGCCGCGGCCGTCCACACGGCCATGGTCAAGTACACCCTTCAAGCTTACGCTTTGTATCAGGACTCGCCGGCCGTGGTCCTTCAGCGGGTTAACAATGCCCTGTGCCGGTTGTTGCCCGATGACGTGTTTGTGACGGTTTTTTATATGGTTCTCAACGGGCGGACGTGCGAAGCGGTTTGGGCCAACGCGGGTCAGGAAGGCCCTCTGGTGCATCATCCCTCCGGGGAAATCGAAACTCTGGAATCAACCGGCCGCGCGCTGGGTGTATTTCACGGAGCGGAATACAGGGAGCACATTCTGGCGCTGAACGGGGGTGACGCCGTTTTGCTGTACACCGACGGTCTGTCGGAGGCCAGGCGTCGCGGGTTGTTCCTCGATCCGGGCGGAGTGGCCGAGATGCTGAAAACGCACGCTCGTGGTACCGCGCGGGAGATCGTGGATCGAATCTACGCGGACGTGAAGACGTATTGCGCCGGCGAAATGCTGGACGACGTGACGATGATCGCGTTGAAGGTCCCGGATGACAGACGTTTGAGCGCTTGACTCGGTGCAGGCAGGCATGTATACTGATTCTGCAAGCGTGAACCGCGGGAGTAGTTCAGTGGTAGAACGCCTCCTTGCCAAGGAGGAGGTCGTGGGTTCGAACCCCATCTCCCGCTCCAAACCAGCCCAAGCGCCGTCCGGAAGGGCGGCGCTTTTTTGCGCGATTACCGCTATCTCGCACCAAAATACCAAACTGTCAGTAAGTATAGATACGACACCGGCCCTGCCTTCGCGTTCAATCGGGCAGAGCCTCCGAAGGAGCAACCCGATACGATGAACATTCAAGTGGAACATCCGGAAACGTGTGTGGCCCTGGCCACGGTGGAGGTTGACGAAACCCGTATGGAAGAGGCCCGTGAAAGGGCATTCCGGGAATACTCCAAACTGGTCACCGTACCCGGATTCCGCAAGGGAAAAGCCCCACGCGCTCTCGTTCTTCCCATGCTCCCGGATGGCGCCGTCGACGAGCACGCCGAGGAGATTGTCACCTCTATCGTCTACAAAGCCCTGCTGGAAGAAGCGAACCTGGAGCCGTACGCCCCCGGTTCGGTTGATAATGTCTCGAAAGAAGAGGGCAAACCGCTTACCATCCGGTTCCGCATTCCGTTGAGACCCGTTATTACACTGGGCGAACTGGACAACCTGACCGCCCGCCGCCAGGTGGCTCCCGTGACTGACGAGATGGTTCAGAAGCGGCTCGATGATATGCTGGACAGCCAGGCCGTGCTGACCCCTTCCACCGATCCGGCCAAAGACGGCGATACCGTGTTCGCGGACGTTGAAACCTCCATTGACGGCAAGGTTGTTCAGGAACGACGCCCGGGCACGTTCCAGGTCGGCACAAATATGGAGGAGATCGACTCTGTTCTGCGCGGCGCTTCCGCAACGGATTCGGTAGACACGGACATTACTTACCCGGATGACTATCCTGACCCCGATTATGCCGGCAAGACCGTTCGCTTCTCGTTGTTCGTGAACCACGTTCTGACCCCGAAACGTCCGGAAGCAACCGACGCATGGGTGGTGCAAAACAAACTCGGCGAATCGCTGGAAGCCTTGCGGCAGTACCTTCGCGCCGGTCTGGAAGCGGAAGCAAATCAGACAGCTGATGAAGAGGTACGGTCGCAGTTGATCAGCCAGGTGGTGGACCGTTCCAAGGTCGAGTTCCCGCCCGAAATGCTTGAACAGGAAATCAACGACCAGATTGCCAGCCTCACAAAGGATCTGGAAGCGAGAGGCAGAACGTTGGACCAGTACCTGGCCTCCATCCGCAAGTCCTTGACGGAACTGCGCGAGGAGATGGCAATGGTGGCCCGCCGGCGCCTGACCAACGGACTCGTGCTGAGCCGTATCGTGCAGACCGAGAATATGTACCTTACGAAAAAGGACATCGACGACGAGATTGCGGCGATGGCGGCCCGGCGAAATATCAAGCCCGGCGAAATGCGCCGGCGTCTGCGCGAACAGAATCAGATGGAAGCCTTGGAAGATGCCCTGCTGGACCGGCGGATCCTGGACTTCCTGAAGACCAAGGCCGAAATCACGGAAGTCGGCGCCAAGCCGGAAAGCGAGAAGTAATCATGGCGCTTGTACCGATTGTAGTTGAGCAAACCCCGCGCGGAGAGCGCTCGTTCGACATCTTTTCGCGCCTGTTGAAGGATCGTATCGTCTTCCTTGGCGGTCCGATTCACGACGAGGTTGCGAACCTCATCATCGCCCAGTTGCTGTTTCTTGAGAAGGAAGATGAAAACAAGGACATCGAGTTTTATATCAACAGCCCGGGCGGTTCGGTGACAGCCGGAATGGCAATCTACGACACGATGCAGTATATAAAACCGGATGTTGCCACCATCTGCCTCGGCATGGCCGCAAGCATGGGCGCCTTCTTGATGGCGGCCGGAACGCCGGGAAAACGCTACGCCCTGCCCTATTCCGAAATGCTGATTCACCAGCCGATGGGTGGTATGGAAGGACAGGCGACTGATATCGAGATCCACGCCAGGCACCTTCTCCGCACCAAGGAACGCTTGAACAATTTGCTTTCCAAGCACACCGGCCAACCTCTTGAGACGATACAGCGAGACGTGGAGCGCGACTACTACATGACAGCGGACGAAGCGAAGGAATACGGGCTGATCGACGAAGTCCTGTACCGTCAACAGAATCCGTAAGCAAGCCGGTCCGGTTTGCGTCCGAACACGAGACTGATTCAATATGACCAATCGCCGCCCGAAATCCAGCCCCAACGAATCGCGTCGATCGCCGGCTGGAGAGCGCATACGTCTGCCCCGAAGCCTTCCCCTGTTGCCCATTCGCGACACGGTTTTCTTCCCTCGGCACATATTCCCGCTGATCGTGGGCCGCGAAAAAAGCATCCGCGCCCTCGAACACGCCCGCGCCACCAACCGCTACATCGTCCTGGTGTCACAACGCGATCCCACCACCGAGGACCCGGAACCTTGGGAGTTGTACGGAGTCGGCGTGCTGGCCGAAATCATGCACATCATCACGGTGCCGGACGGCACGGTGCGGGTAATGATGGAAGGGTTGCGCCGCGTTCGGATTGATCAGTTTCTGGATTACGAACCGTTTACAGCGGTGAAGGTGATCCAACTGCCGGAAACAACCGAAAAAGGCGTCGAGATGGAAGCGCTGATGCGCTCCGCCGTATCGCAGTATCAGACCATCGCGGAACTCGGCCACATAACGCCTTCCGAAATCCTCAGCAACATACTGACCCTTGAGGATCCCGGAGAACTGGCCGACGCCATCTCGCCCACCCTGCCAATCAAGGTCGAAGCCAAACAGGACCTTCTGGAAACCCTGTCGGCGAGAGAACGCCTGGAAAAACTGAATGTCGTGCTGAGCAAGGAAATCGAGATTCTCGAGGTTCAGCGCCACATCCGCACCAGGGTTGAGAAGGAAGTCGGCGATTCCCAGCGCGAGTATATCCTCC
This sequence comes from Armatimonadota bacterium, assembly GCA_029564025.1. Taxonomy (GTDB): domain Bacteria; phylum Armatimonadota; class DTGP01; order JAKQQT01; family JAKQQT01; genus JAKQQT01. Next base: position 17,023 of record JAKQQT010000292.1, read on the forward strand.
GCGAACAACTGAAAGCGATTCAGCAGGAACTGGGCGAGCACGACGAACGGGCGACCGAATCCGGCGAGTACCGCGCGAAGATTGCTGAGGCAAAGATGCCGGCCGACGTGGAAACCCGAGCCCTCAAGGAAGTCGAACGCCTGGAGCATATGCCGTTTGCCGCTCCGGAAGGATCCGTGATTCGCACTTACCTGGACTGGCTGACCGACCTCCCGTGGTCCATTTCCACTGACGAACGCTTGGATATACATCAGGCGCAGGTGATTCTTGATGAAGACCACTACGGTCTGCTGAAGGTCAAGGAACGAATACTCGAATTTCTCGCTGTCCGACAACTTGCCGGTTCGCTGAAAGGTCCGATACTGTGTTTCGCCGGCCCTCCGGGAGTCGGGAAAACGTCCATCGGCAAATCGATCGCGCGAAGCCTCGGGCGCAAGTTCATTCGCGTCAGCCTGGGCGGCGTACGCGACGAAGCCGAGATTCGCGGCCATCGACGCACGTACATCGGCGCTCTTCCGGGCCGGATCATCCAGGGCATCAAGACGGTCGGCGCGCGAAACCCCGTGTTTATGCTGGATGAGATTGACAAAATCGGTGCGGACTTCCGCGGTGATCCCTCCGCCGCCCTTCTGGAAGCGCTGGATCCCGAGCAGAACAACGCTTTCAGCGACCACTATATCGAGGCGCCGTTCGACCTGTCGCAGGTGATGTTCATCACCACGGCGAACTTCCTGGATCCCGTTCCATCCGCCCTGCGCGACCGCATGGAAGTCATTTCGTTCCCGGGATACACCGAAGAGGAAAAGGTCCAGATCGCCCGCCTGTTCCTCGTTCCGAAGCAACTCGAAGCACACGGACTGACCGGCAAGCGCCTGGAGTTCCAGGACACGGCCCTCGTGACGATCGTTCGCGAATACACCCGCGAAGCCGGTGTGCGCAACCTGGAACGCGAGATTGCCACAGTCTGCCGAAAGGTCGCCCGGAAGGTGGCCGAAGGCAGTCGGCGCAAGACGACCGTCAAGGCCAAGGATGTTTCCGTATACCTCGGTCCCAGCCGATTCCATTACGGCACGGGCGAAGAGGAGGACGAAATCGGTGTGGCTACCGGCTTGAGCGTTACGGAATACGGCGGCGACGTACTGGCCGTGGAAGTGACGCTGATGAAGGGCTCCGGTAAACTCCAACTCACGGGTCAACTCGGCGATGTGATGAAGGAATCCGCACAAGCCGGGCTTTCCTATCTTCGCACACACGCCGCGGACTTCGGACTCGATCCGGATTTCTACTCAACCATGGAAGTTCACATCCACGTGCCCGAAGGGGCGATCCCAAAGGATGGTCCTTCGGCCGGGGTGACGATGATGACCGCCCTTGCCTCGGCTCTCACCAAACGCAAGGTGCGGCGCGAGATTGCCATGACCGGCGAAATCACACTGCGAGGGAAGGTTCTGCCGGTTGGCGGCGTGAAGGAAAAGGTCCTGGCCGCCCACCGCGCCGGTTTGCGTGAAGTGATTCTGCCGAAAGAGAACGAAAAGGACCTCGTGGAACTGCCCGGGGCGGTACGCGAGGAACTTGCCTTCCACCCGGTGACATCGGCGGCGGAAGTTCTGGCCCTCGCCCTGCAACCGGAAACGTAGCATTCGGAGTTCCTCAGGGTTGAGTGCACTTGAGACGTTTCGGTCCGGTTCCCCTCCTGTCAAGGATTGGAGCAGAACCGGCACCGGCACGGCCATCTGTACATACTAGACCGACTGACTGAGCGTGAAATGTCATTCTTGTATGTTGTGGAGTGTAGGTCCAGGCCGAGTAGTCGGCTAAGTGTAATAGGCCGAATCGATCGGCCTGGACCCGTGGCGTGGCAGATCGTATCATTCTCGGAACGGTCAGAGTCCGTCGCTCAGCGCGAT
>JAKQQT010000301.1 GCA_029564025.1 Armatimonadota bacterium
TAGATGTCGAAGACGAAGAGATCGGAGAAATCGCCGCCCCAATGGAAGACATCATCAATGGCAATCTCCGAGTGCGAACTGTAGCCCGCTCCGAAGGTGTTGTGGCTGTCGTGGGTCAACGTGACCTTGAAGCCGGGGTTAAGCGCTTTGACGATTCTATAGACCTGCCGCCACCCGTCAGGGAAATAGGCCGAGCGGAAGTTGATGACATCCAGCCATACGCGAGGATTGTCGCGAATACTGTCCAGGTCCACCGGCAGGTCGTAGCCGTAACGCTTCTTGAATTCCGCCTTGATCTCATCGCTGTAACCGAACGATTGGGGTCCCCAGTGAAACGGTTCGTCCTGATACGTGAAAACATTGTAGAGATTCGTAACCGATTTCAGCGGTTCCAGGGCGCCTTCGGCGCGAGTGCGAACCGTTTCCGCGTATTGCGGAGAGTAAACGCAAACGTCGGGAGGAGCCGTCCGCTCGAAACCTTCCAACGCGCCGGCGTGGTAACTGACAATCATCCCCTTTGACGCCGCGTACTCGAGGATAAACGCCTCCTCATCCGCCGGACGATGGGTCGGCGCCTCAATGCCCGTGAACCCATGAGCACGGATGTTGTCAATTGTGTCCCGCAGGACATCGTTGCTCAGGGCCCCCTCCTCACCTTTCCACCCCGGCCCTGACGGCACCGGAGAGAACTGCGTCACCACGGGAAAGAAATCCAGTTTCGCGGGTTCCGCCCGCGGCGACAGCCCGAAAAAGGGAACCAGGGCAAACGCGGAGAGATTTCGTATCCATCCCATTGTGGACTCTTTTCCTGACGCGTGCGGGAGGTGCGGATTGCGGCGCCCGGTCGTCACCGTGAATATTGTCGATTTGCATTTGACCAGAATCAGCGGCCGGACTTCAAACGCCGCGAAAACAGAGCCCGCTCGCACGCCAAAGCAGGCACATTTCCATAAACGGCGTCCATGAGCGTTTCGGGTGTCGCGTCCGGCCTTGTGTCGGACGAATACCGGACGCCTGGCGCAAGGCCGGACGCTGCAGTTCATCAGTTCCTGTCTTCCGCTCGTGGTCGATGAATAGGCGGCGCTCGATGTGGCTCAGAGGATCAGCATGGCGTCGCCGTAGGAATAGAATCGGAAACGCTTCTTCACGGCGAAGCGGTAGGCCTCGAGAATGAAATCCGTGCCGCCGAACGCGCAGACCAAGGCAAGGAGGCTCGACCGGGGCAGATGGAAATTGGTTTGCAGCACGTCCACAGCCTGAAACGCATACGGGGGGTAGATGTAGCGATTGGTCTCGCCGGCGCCGGGTTGAAACACCCCTTGCCCATATTGTGTTTCGAGGACGCGCGCGACCGTCGTGCCCACGACTGCGATCCGGCCACCTGTTGCCCGGGTATCATTTAGAACGCTCGCGGTTTCTTCATTGAGGCTGAATTCCTCAGGTTCGAGGACGTGGTCCTCGAGGTCGTCGGTTTGAATCGGCCGAAACGTGCCATATCCCACGTGGAGGGTGAGAAACGCGCGGACGACCCCGGTCTCGTCCAGTCTGCGAAATACCTCGTCGGTGAAGTGCAATCCGGCCGTGGGAGCCGCCACCGCGCCCGGGACGTTTGCGTAAATGGTCTGGTATCGCGTGAGATCCGATGCGTCGGGCTTGTCGCGGTGGATATAGGGCGGCAGGGGGACTTCGCCGGCCTTTTCAAGGAGCTCGAGCACGTCGTCCCGGGCGAACGAGACGTGCCG
>JAKQQT010000315.1 GCA_029564025.1 Armatimonadota bacterium
GGCCTACACCGGGCACGGGCCAGGCCGTGTCCCGCGTCGTGCCGAAACCCGTCATCATCGCCTTCTCCGCCGCGCAGACCAGCGATGGGGCAACCATCGTACGGCCGTCCGCGCCGGTCACCGTGAACTGCACCTTCGGCGGAACCGCGGATCTGAGCGATGTGACCCTGGAGTACTTCGTGGATAGCATCAACTCGACCTCGGAGACGCGCACCCAGGTGTTGATGACCGACATTGGCGCCGGAAAGTACACGGCAACCATCCCGGGGCAGGCATCCCGAAGCGTTGTGCGCTACCGGTTCAAGGCCAACCGGGGCGAGGGTATGGAGGTGATTTCGCCGCGCGCCGACGACCCCCAGATTGCGCCTGTCGGCACCGGAGGCGCTCGCGAAGCGTGGCACGGTTACTTCGTTACTCCGGTGCGCTCCAGTTCAAACGCCGCTGTATACGACGTGTTCGTTTCCACGGCATCGTTGTCCACAATGAGCACCAATAGCACACAGAATCCGAGGCGCGTCACCGTGGCTTCCGCCACCGGCCTTCCGCGCGACGAGCCCTTCGTCACTTCCACGGACCCGCAGTGGAACGGCACCGTGCCCGGTGTCTTCGCGTGCAACGGCGAAGTATGGGATATCCATATCCGGTATCACGGCAGTCTCTACCACCGGTCGCCGTCCATTCACTCCTACAAGGTCCACTTCCCGAAATACAAGCCTTTCAACGAACAAACGTCGTGGTTCGAAACCCTGCACGGCTTGGAGTTTATCGAAGCGCAGAAAATCAACCGCCTGCTCGGCATCCCGGCCTCCAAAATGCGCAAGGTGGACTGGTACCTGAACAGCGCCGCCAATGAAGTGCATACCGAACAGGGCGAATACACCGACGAGATGTTGGACGCGTGGCACGAACTGCAACAACAGTTGAATCCCGGCTCCGACAAGGAGGAGACCGGCGAATTGTACAAGGACGTGGGCAACCGCGAAGCCCAGCAAAACAACGTGGAAGGACCCTACACACGCGGCAACGAAGCCCCCCATGCTGGCCAATGCCGGTTGGACACAACTTCAACGCTACGACTGGAACTTCTCCCTGCAGAACAACGAATGGAAAGGCCCGAAACCTCTGCACGACCTCATCGAAGGCATGTGGACCGCGCGCGGCGACACCCCGGCAACCCACAACTTTTCTTCCAATCCCACCCGCCTCGCCAATGCCCGTGCCTGGTTCAACAACAACTGGGATATGGACACCCTCCTCACATCGATGGC
>JAKQQT010000322.1 GCA_029564025.1 Armatimonadota bacterium
AGGAACTGTTCTCGGATGCACAGGAGATCCCTGTCACCCTGAACGCCGCGACGGATTCCACCAACACGCTGGACTTCCGTTCCCACGGCGACGACATCGACAAGGAACTGCGGTGGTTCGTTCTGCTGACCGAAACCGCGACCAGCAATGGCGATGCGACGCTGCAGATCAAATGGCAGACCTCGGCCAACAAATCCGACTGGACCACCGTCTACACGGGCGACGCGATCGCGCTGGCCGACCTGACGGCGGGTTCCATGCTGGTGGACGGGGCCGTCCTTCCCACGGGACTCCTGCGCTACAACAAGCTGGTGTACAAGAATGCGGGTGCCGCGTTCACGAATACCCCGGCTGTTGACGCGGGGATCGTGCGGAACGACATGCCCATCGGCCTGCCGACGACGTAGCCGTCACCCCCAACCCCGGCCATCTCGCTGTTCTTCCGTGGCGAGGTGGACCGGGGAAGGGGATTTCTTTCGCTGAACGGAACAACAGGAATCTGATACCACCATGAAATTGCAATGCATCCGCAAGTGTTTTTTCCACGACAGGCTGTGGAAAAAGGGACAGACCATCGACCTGCCTGAATCCGCCATGTCCCTCGACATCGTGAAGTCCAGCTTCGCCCTGCCGGAGGATGCCGAACGGCCCGCGCCGACCACCCTGGCCGACGAAAAAGCCGAAGATGGCGACAAGGGCAATCTGTCCCACGCCGAACTGAAGCGTCGCCTCACGGCGATGGGTGTCGCGTTTCGTGGCAACTCAAGCCGCGAATCCCTGAACAAGCTGTACCAGGAGCAGGTCGCCCTGCAGGCCGGTCTCGAAGGGTAGGACGCCATGTCGACGGCAGTCACCGTCACAATCAACGAGACGAAAGGGCGCATCTACTTTTCCCGCGTCCTGACCCTCGGCAGCGAGTACGACATAGGCTGGGACGGGGAGGGTGAGGCCAGCCCCTCCCTGATCCTGACCAACCCGCTGACAGACGAGGTTCTGGCACAGACAGACGAGAAAGGCGTCCTCAAGCTGAACTCGGTCGCCCTGTCGAACTTTTTCAAGGACAGCCGGAAGCCAAAGACCGTGTACGGATACGCCTACGACGACTCGGTCGTCATGGGATACGGCAACGCAATCATCAACTACACGCCCCTTTCCTTCGAACTCGGAGATGACCCGGAACTATCAACCGGCCTGTCCGATGCCATCGCGGAACATGTTGCCGACGCCGACAACCCACACAACGTGACGCTCGCCCAGGTTGGGGCCGCCGCAGCCGCCCACACCCACAGCATTGCAGACCTCGCTATCTATGCGCCTGACGGGACCGAATATCGCATGAAGTTCAAGTACAAAGGCGGGAAACTGACCCACTACTACGAGGAAGCATGACCATGAATCGCAAGACCGCAATCAGATGGTGGACGCTGGCCGGAATCCTGACCGCCGCAGTCGCCCTGGCAGACTATGTCGGTGTCATGGCCGACGAGGACACCGGCACGGTCGCCCTGTCGCCGCTTGAGGCCAGGATCGCCAACTGGTCAGCCATCACCGGCACCCCAACCACCGTCGCGGGATACGGCATCACAGACGGCGCAACGCTGTCCTGGGTCGTCGAATACGTCTCCGAGAACACAAACCCGAAGAGCATGACCAATGAACCCGCGTTCCGTGGCTGGACGAACATCTGGCACACGCTGATCACCAACCACATTGGGGACACATCCAGCAACCCGCACGGTATCACCCCGGCCATGATCGGAGCGGCGACCGGCACACCCATCTATGTCGAGTCAGATCCTGAATACACGGGGGCAGTAACCAAGGTCGGATTCACCGTCAGCGAAGGCACAAACAACTCATGGGACGCCGCGACGCAGACCGTTACCATCAAGAGCAACTACCTCGACTCCGAGGCCGATCCGAATTGGGCGGCGAACAGCAACTCCGTCCTCTCACATCTGGGCGACACCAACACCAACCCGCACGGGATCACCAGAACGATGCTGGGGGCCGCCTACACGGGCGACGTTGTTTATGCCATTGCCGCGAACGGAATAACCAACACGCCGGACGGCGATGGGCTGATCGACCTTGGGACGGTCGGCGGGGACAACACTTCAACCGTCACCGGAAGGCAGATCAAGGTCGGCAGCGAACTGAACCTGACGCCAAACTACGGTTACGTGATTGGCAAGCGATCGGGCGTCACCGCGGACAATGGCATGGCCCTCGGCTACCGGGCCAGCGTGACGGACGAAAACGCATTCGTCTGGTCGGACGCATCGAGCGATTCTGCGTTCAACAGCCGTGGGAGCAATACGTTCAGCGTTAGGGCGAGTGGTGGGACATACATCGACACGCCTACATTTGAAATAACGGGCGACGCCGTGTTCGGAAACGTAACTCTCACGACCACCAAAGTCGCTCGCATCCAGAGTCCAAGTAAGGATGACGATTTGGACATCATCGTTCTGTCGAAGACTGGCAGCGCAGGAGATGCCGCCAGCATCAACATCATGGCCGGCAATGCGGTGGCTGGGAATGGCGGGAATGTCATCATCAGGCCAGGTGTTTCTTGGACGACAAATGGCGTTGATGGTAAACTTTTACTCATGGGGTCGCTCCACATCGCCGCGAGTCCAACTCAGGAAATCAATTTATGGGATCCGGCGACCGAGAGCTATTATAAAATTCTTTTTGAAGAGGGGCTTGTTTATTTCGGGCCGACCAATAGCGTGAAAATTGCTTGGGGATACGACGGTAATGGCACCAACGTCTGGATGGGCCGCGTCGGCGACGCCGAATCATCGCGCATCGCCGCGCTGGCCGAGGGTGCAGGCGGCGGCAACCTCATCGCCACCAACACGCCTACGGCGGGGCAAATGCTATATGCGTCGGACGCTACGAAAACGAATTTATACTTCGCGGACGCGCCAAGCGGCACCGGCTGGACGAACCTCGCCTTTTCCGGCACCGGCAACGCAATCACTGGCGCGACGGCGGCGGCGGACACGCTTACGCTGCAGCGCGGGGAAATTGAGGGCGGCACCGGCGTCGAAGGCGACGTGCTGACCTATGCCTTCGCTACCAATATCGCACTGCTCGCCAGCACGAACCTCTGGCCCCAGCGCATTATCGAAATCACCAACGACTTTACCCTGCAAGTCCCGACGATGGCCGACACCAACGCCGCCGGGATCATCTGGCTGACGGTGCCGAGCATCAGCACCCACACCGCCACAATCCCGACCAGCTCCCCGGCGATCCTTGGCTACGTCCCGAGCCTGTCCACCAACGCGGAGTCTGAACTGATTTTCCGCTGGACTCCGCAGG
>JAKQQT010000323.1 GCA_029564025.1 Armatimonadota bacterium
CATCGTGTAGGAATGGGGATCGACGTCCACCGGCACGGGCGTTGCGTTGACCTCGATGACCGACGTGCCGGTCGCGAGGAACGTATAGGCGGGAATCAGCACTTCGTCACCGGCGCGGATGCCGGCCGCCAGCAACGCAACCTTCAACGCCACCGTTCCGCTCGGAACGGCAAGGGCGTGCCGGCACCCGTGCATTTCGGCGAACCGCGCCTCAAAAGCAAGCGTCTCCTCGCCGACGTAGCGGCCCCAGTTCCCGCTCCGGATGACCCGTAGAACGGCTGTCTCTTCTTCGATGCCGTGTATCGGCCACTTGACGAAAGGCTTCGTTCGAACCGGTTCACCACCCAACACCGCCAGTTTCATCTATCCGATCCTCTTTCTTGCCCGATATCTATCCAGCGCCACGGACAGCACGATGATGGCACCCGTGATCATCTCCTGCCTCCAGTTCGGCCATCCCAGTTGCGAGCCGCCCGCGCGAAGAGTCGCCATGATTAGCGCGCCAATCATTGATCCGAAAATCGATCCCTCGCCGCCCGAAAGACTCGCTCCGCCGATCACCACCGCCGCGATGACATCCAGTTCCTGCCCGATCGCCACCGTCGGATCGCCCACACTCAGCCGCGAAAACAGCATCAATCCCGCCAAGCCGGCGAACAGACCGTTCAACGTGTAAACGGCAGTTTTTACCTTGTCGACAGCAACACCAGACAGGCGCGTGGCCGTTTCGTTGGCGCCCACCGCCACCACATACCGGCCGAACCGCGTGTATTTCAGCGTCACCGCCGCCGCGACGGCGAGCACGATCAGCAACCAGACACCAACGGGAAATATCATCCACTGCTGTTCCGCGCCCAGCCTCGCCACCAGCGAATTGAGCCAGGTGATTGGAGCATCAACCTTCTGTTCCGACGCGAGTCCCTTCGCCGCGCCGCGCACGATGAGGTACGTTCCCAGTGTCACGATGAAGGGGGCGACCTTGAGACGCGTGATGAGCAGACCGTTCACCGCGCCGCACAACGCGCCCGCCCCAACCCCGGCCAGAAGGGCCGCTCCGGGTGGCCATACGTCCAGCAGTTTCGCGATGACCACCGTTACAAACGCCATGATCGACGCCACGGAGAGGTCGATGCCGCCCGTGATGATGACAAAGGTCATCCCGATCGCCGACAGGCACACGACCGTCGCCTGCCGCGCCAGCGTCTGGACGTTGTCGATTGTGCCAAACCGCGGCGCGAGGGCGCTGAAGTAGGCGAACACAAGCGCCCACACGATGACAAGCGCCGCGAGGTTGAGCGCGGAAGGCGGCAGTCGCAGTTGCTTCATACGGTTCGATTGCCGGCCTTATTCAAACCGGGGCGGCTCGAGGAGTTCCTTGATTTCCGGTGTGTCCATATTGGCCTTCGTCGCCAGGGACGCGCCGGTGTCAATCCGCTTTTGTACCTTCTCCCCGCGAAGATGAGCCACAACCGTCTTCACGCCCGTATAGCCCATCTTGTACGGATTCTGAAGAACCAGACCGTGGATTTCGCCGGCCTTCAGGGCATCGACCAGCTTCGGTGAGGAATCGAAACCGACGAACCTCACGTAGCCCGCATGACCACCGTCCTGTAACGCCCTCAGCATACCGAAAGTGGTGCTCTCGTTCGGGCAGAAGATTCCGTCAAGGACCCTGCCGGGGCCGGTTCCGTACCGGGCCAGCAGGTTCTCCCCGGTCTTCTGCGCGGATTCGGTGGTCGCGCCGCCGTACTGGTTACTGCTGACAACCTGGATGGCAGGCTCGTTCTTCATCACGCTCAGGAAGCCCTCTTCGCGCTCGTGGGTGCTTGCGGAACCTTCCTGGTATCGCATCATCACCACACGGCCATTGCCAGCCAGCAGTTCCACCATGCGCTTGCCGGCCAGAACGCCGCCCTTGAAGTTGTCGGTGGCAACGAAACTCGTGTAGTCTTCGCCCTTTAGCGCCGAGTCCATGATCACCACCGGAATACCGCTTTTCACGGCTTCGGACACGGGAGTCCGGAGGGCAGTGTCGTCCAGAGGCGCGAGGACCATTCCGGAAACCTTGTCCACGATGAAGTCCTCAACGACCTTGATCTGGCTGTCGCGGTCGTCCTCCTTCAGGGGGCCCTTCCAGATGATCTCAACGCCGTCTTCCTTGGCGGCCTTGTCGGCGCCGGCGTGGATGGACTTCCAGAACTCGTGGGTCGTGCCCTTCGGAATAACGGCGATGCGGAGTTTGGCCTGGCCGGGAGTGGGTGGTTTCGCCGTGCCGTCGCTCTGGGTGGTCTTCGGCCCGCAACCGGCCACGGTCAGCAGGACAACGGCGGGAATCAGGAAGAAAGCGGATTTCATGCAACTTGCCTCCACACTAAGGATTGGCCCTTAAGGGCTGTTGCTCCATTGTATGAAAGCGAAGCCGGTCCAAAGCGCCGACGTCCTCATTCCGCGTAGAGATCCTCCCGCGTCAACGGAAGGTCGTTCGGATCACCCTTCGATACGAGCAGTTGGTGAACGTCGAGGTTACCCTCCCGGAAGGCGGCGGAGCAACCCCGGAGAAACATCCGCCACATCCGCACGAAGCGCTCATCGTACATCCCGCGGACCTGGTGAACGCATCTCTCATACCGCTCCGACCAGCAGTCCAGGGTCCGCCGGTAGTGCGGACCCAGGTTCTCAATGTCCCAGATTCGGAAATCCGCGTCGTTCAGGCAGCCGGCGATTTCGGGCAGGGTAGGCAGGTAGCCCCCGGGGAATATGTACTTGTCGGTCCACGAGTTGACCGGACCGGTGAAGCGGCAGGTGATCAGGTGCAACAGCGCCAGGCCGCCGGGCTTGAGAAGGCGTTTCACCACAGACGCAAACTCCGCAAGGTGCGGCTTGCCCACGTGCTCCATCATTCCGATGCTGATAACCTTGTCGAACGATTCATCTCCCTCGTCCAGCGTGGCGTAATGCTCTCTGCGGATCCGGGCGCGCCCCTCCAGGCCGGCTTTCTGTATGGACTCTTCACCGTAACGGCACTGCTCTTCGCTGAGGGTTATGCCTGTAGCGCGGACGTTGAACCGGCTCGCGGCGCGCAGGACGGCGCTTCCCCACCCGCAACCTATGTCCAGAAGCGCTTCACCGGGTTTCAGGCGAAGCTTCTTCAGAGAGTGGTCGAGTTTCGTAATCTGGGCCTGCTCCAGCGTGTCAGCCGGGTTGCGAAAATACGCGCAGGAATAGGTCATCGATTCGTCCAGCCACAGCGAGAAGAAGGCGTTGCCAAGGTCGTAGTGGTGCGTAACGTCCTCGTGCTGGCGCTGGAGAGACCTTCTGGCGAATCCGGCCGTTTTCGACACGGCGGTGCGCAGGAGGTTAGACGGCCCGTCTGCCAGCGATGCGTTGCGAATGGCGAGCGACACCACATCAGCCAGATCGCCGCGCACATCGATGCGCCCGTCCATATAGGCTTCGCCGAAAGCCAGCGTGATATCGTCCGTGAAGAAATCGGACAGCCTTGGATCATGTAGAACGAGGGTGAAAAGCGGTTCCCCCTCGCCGTACTGTTTTTGTTCGTGATTGGCGTATTCCACACAGAAAGCCGGCCCCGATACTCTTTGGAATACGCCGTCCAGCATTTGCCACGGTTGCATGAAGGCCCTCCATTTCACCGATTCTCCGATATGCGGATTTGTCGATAACAGGATAGGCCGGATGTGAGGCGATTTCACCCCCCCGTCTGGACGGGTCATTCAAAGATACCCGTCCCATCGCGCAAACCGAAGATCCCGGCACCGCTTCCGAGTGAATCAGTGCGCCGTGTAAAGCATATACAACCCGCCGGCAATCACAAGGACGCCACAGGCCACCTTCAACACCTTCATGGCAGAAGACCGCGAATTCCAGTTGAGATAGTTTTGAACCGCTTCCGCCGAAGAACCCGCCCCCACAATGACTGCGCAGTGACCTGCTCCGTATGCCAACAACAGAGCGGCCGAATACACGGGAGCATCGGCGGCTACGCGGAAAGACACTGCCAATACAGGCGCCATGAAGGCGAACGTGCAGGGACCCAAGGCCAGGCCAAATACCAATCCCAGCAGGAAGGCCGCCGGCAAACCCCGTTGATTTGTCTCGACCTGCTCCTTGCCGACAAACGGCAGGCGAACAATGCCGAGTAGATGAAGACCGACGACGAAGAAGATACCGGCCACCAGGTAGTTCACGGTCCCGCCCATATCACCCGCGATACGACCCAGCGCGGAAGTGATGATGCCTATCAACGCTATGGTCAGCAGGATACCGGACGCGAAGCACAACGATGTCCAGAAGGCCCGGCGTGTGGTCATCCCTTCCTGATCGGAGATGAAACCGACAATAAGCGGAATGCTCGCCAGATGGCACGGGCTGAGGAGGATGCTGAGCACTCCCCACACAGCGGACGCGGAGAGGGCCACCAACGGTGCGCCCTCCACCGCGCGGCTGAGAACTCCAAATAAGGAGTTCATCGCGCCTTTTCCAATCGCACCCCGTTGTCTCGGAACGCCTTGACCATGTCGTCCTTCGAATAGAATCCGGTGTGGCGGAAGACTTCCTCGCCCTTCTCATTGAAGAATATCTGGGTCGGGATGGCCTTGATACCGTACTTTTTGCCGACCGACGGGTTTTTCCACACATCGACGAACTGGACAACAAGGCGACCGGTATACTCTTTCTCCAGGGCCGCCAGTTCGGGTTTCATTGCCTTGCACGGTAGACAAGAGACAGAACCCAAATCCAGAAGTCGCGGGAGAACCGCCACGGTCTTTGACTTGTTCGTATTCGCTCCCGGCTTCTGAGTGGTACGCTGTTGAGCCCATAGTGTCGAGATGCCTGTGATGAGCGCCAGACCGATGATGATTATTCGGACAAACGATTTCGATTTCATACGAACTCCTTTACGTTTTCCAACGAAAGCGTCTCTCATAGCAGAGCGACAGATTGACGAGACTGATGAGAACGGGCACCTCGACAAGGGGACCGATGACCGCCGCAAACGCCGCGCCGGAGTTGATGCCGAAGACCGCCACCGCCACGGCTATGGCCAGTTCGAAGTTGTTGGAAGCCGCTGTGAAAGACAGAGTCGCCGTTTTCGAGTAGTCCGCTCCCAGCCTGTGCCCCATGGTGAACGAGATGAGAAACATCACGACGAAGTAGATCAACAACGGAATGGCGATACGGACCACGTCCAGGGGAATCTGGACAATCGTCTCGCCGCGCAGGCTGAACATCACGATGATGGTGAAAAGCAGGGCAATGAGCGTCAAAGGACTGATGCGCGGTATGAACTGCGTTTCGTACCAATCTCGCCCCTTCGCCTTCAGCAAAACATACCTCGTGAGCATGCCGGCGATGAATGGAATCCCAAGGTAGATGAACACGCTTTCAGCAATCGCGGCCATCGTGATTCCTGAAAGGTCCACATCACCGAAATTCACACCGCACAGCGGCGGTAGAACCTTGATGAACACGTATGCGTAGACACTGTAGAACAGCACCTGAAATACCGAGTTAAACGCCACGAGACCCGCGGCGTATTCGGTGTCGCCCTTCGCCAGTTGGTTCCACACGATGACCATCGCGATACACCGGGCAAGCCCTATCATAATCAGCCCGACAGCGTAATCCGGCTTGTCCGCCAGCAGTGTAAATGCAAGGCCGAACATCAGAATCGGCCCGATGATCCAGTTCTGAACAAGCGACAAGCCCAGTATCTTCGTGTTTTGAAAAACCTCGCTCAGTTCCTCGTACTTCACCTTCGCCAGAGGCGGATACATCATCAGGATCAAGCCGGCGGCGATAGGTATTGACGTTGTGCCGACCGAGAGGTCTGTGATGCCCTTCACAATGCCCGGCGCGAAGTTGCCAAGCGCGACACCGAAGGCCATCGCAAGGAATATCCAGAGCGTCAGGTATCGGTCCAGGAATGACAGACCGGTTTTACGGGGGCAAACGGGCGCTTCCGTCATCAGGCCATCTCCTCCACCAATTCCTCGACACGCCGTCTGATGGAGTCGCGTATTTCCCGCACAGCGTCCATCATTTGACCAGCCGGATCGTCCAGACTCCAATCCTCGGTCGGCAGGAACCCCGCAGGACACGCGTTCACGTCCACACCGCACCCCATCGAGATGATGCGGTCGGCGGAATCCACCATCTCATGCGTCATCGTTTTGGGGAAATGCCCTTCCATGGAAATGCCTATCTCCTGCATCGCGTCAAGAGCCATCGAGTTGATGCGGTCCGCGGGCCCGGTGCCGGCGGAAATCGCTCTGACCGGCAGTCCTCGCGCCTGTGCCAAATGGTTCAGCCAGGCTTCCGCCATCTGGCTTCGGCCGGCATTGTGACCGCAGACGAAAAGGACCGTCTTCAAAGGACTTCAGGCTTTCTGGCGCGGATGAACGCACCCATCACGCGGCCGTCCAGGGTCTGTCGTTCTTCGGCTGATAACCGAGACACGACATCGGCGCCGCACGTCGATGTTGCCAGATCCGCGAACAGGTAACGCCGCGTTGGCTCGATATCGATATCGGTGAAACCGGCTTCCCGGAGTCGACGCGCGTAGTCGTCCCGCTCCAGCGCCCCGGCCACACAACCGACGTAGGCTTCCATATCCCGGCGTATGGCTTCGGGCAGTTCACCTTCCACCACCACATCGGACACGGCGAAGCGGCCACCGGGTTTCAGCACCCGGAACGCCTCGCACAGAACCTGGTCCTTGTCCGCCGAAAGGTTGATGACGCAGTTAGAGATGATCACATCAACTGTGTTGTCCGGCAGTGGAATGTCCTCAATGTGACCTTTCAGGAACCTTACGTTTTCAACGCCCGCCTCAGCCTTGTTCTTCTCGGCCAGAGCCAGCATTTCGTCGGTCATATCCAGCCCGTAGGCGAATCCCGTCGGCCCGACCCGTTTGGCGGACAACAGCACGTCGATACCGCCGCCGCTCCCCAGGTCCAGCACCGTTTCACCCGGCTTCAGTTCCGCCAAGGCCGTGGGATTTCCGCACCCCAGCGACGCCAGCAACGCGGATTCCGGAATCTCCGACGCCTGAAGGGCATCATAGAGATCGCCTGTGATGACATCGCCTCCAGCGTCACAGCACGAAGAAGAACCGCAACAGGCCGGTCCTTCGCTGTTTATTACAGTCAGCGCCGCTTTGCCGTATTTCTCGCGAACGATTTCATGGATGTCAATCCGGTCTTCCACGACATCACCTAC
>JAKQQT010000353.1 GCA_029564025.1 Armatimonadota bacterium
GTAGGCATTCTCCGATGTTGATGTACTCACCGTGAAGGTGATTGGAGTAGCCTGCCCGTCGTCGTCCTTGGCCGCGTTCAACGCCGTTTCTACCGCCGTGGCGAGTTCCGCAGCGGTGTAGGTGCCCGCCGCAACCTGGGCGGCATACCGCTTATTGTTGTACAAGTACTCTACCCATTGGTTGTGTCCCCCGACGTGGCACACGTATTCCCCATCGGCGTTCTTGAACCGTCGGCAGGTCAGGCCATCCACGACGGAATCCACAGCGATATTCGCGCCCTGGTTGCGCCCCTGCTCGTCCGCCGCCAGGAACAAATTGATCCCCGCCCGTCCGATGTATGCAAGCGGATGCGCCGCGTCGGGCGTAAGCATCAGGCCCAAGGCGTCGTATTTTGTCTTCGCTAGTGAAGGATCGCCCGCGATGTCCTGCCATCCGAAGCCGGTCGGCATCTGATCCAGCGTCCCGTAGCGAAAATCAATAAGCGCTGAATGCGCGCCGCTATGCCCTAATGCGAAGATGTCCCGCTCATTAAAAACGCGGGTGTTGGAAATGAATCCAACCGGCCCGACGGAATAGACCACGAAATAGAACTGGCGCGACGACGCGCCCGGATAAGTGCTGTCGTTCTTTCGGAATACCTCGATCCCATAGGTAAGCCGCCGCCCGACGACTACCGGTGTGGTGCCGCCCACCTCGCGCCGGGTATATTGCGTCGGCTTGAACGGATCACGCCCTCCCTTGCGGGACGGCATCATGATCAGCTGCGCCAGCACGGAGAGCGCCGTGGCGATGATCGCCCCGACGATCACCTCGGTGAGTGAAATGCTGGCAATGGCCGCGCCAATGGCCGCAAGGAAGCTCATTATTTTTTCTTCCTCAAGAACATGCTGATCAGATGACGCAGCCGGGCGATTGGCTCGATCCGCACCGTGGGTAATTTGCCATCCCAGACATGGATCAACCGCGCCGGATCAATTACAACGGCGGCATGCTTAACCAATCCGTCCTGGTCCACGAATATCGCCACGTCCCCGAAGCGGAGTTGATGCTCGGGGACAGTCTTCCAGTTTTTTTCTTCCGCCCTGAACGCCCTGTCGAATAGGCCTGGATCCGATTGCCG
>JAKQQT010000361.1 GCA_029564025.1 Armatimonadota bacterium
GAAACGGCGGATTTCTGTCCACCGGCATATCCGTAATCGGTAACGAATTGGTCAGATACCAAGGGAAGAGCTCAAACTGCGTCAGCTTGATCTCGGCGGTCTGGTTTGTCTGGCCTTGAACCGCCGCCGCACCCAGTACGATGACCCCCAGCAACACTCTCCGCACAAACCGGTGCAACCGGAACGTGTTCCGGAAAACGCTGCCAGTTACATGCATCATCGTCATAAGCGCTCCTTGCTGTTCGCACTGCAAGACCCGATATCCTGTTCGTCCCAGATACGTAAGAACAAAACCAATTTCCAATGCCTTCTATATTGTATACTACAAAAACCGTGTGGCCAGCCGAAAAAACAACCGCCCGGCGCATGCCGGGCGGTTTCGCGACTTCAGGAGGCCGGCTTCAGGGAGTCGTCGTGAACGACCACACCGTTCCGGTCGTTGTCCCGAGACTGTTGGTCTCGTTGATCAACCAGTAATAGGTCTTCCCGCCGGTCAGCGTTCCCGGCGTGTAGCTCGTGCCGGGCTGACTGCCCTTGAATTCGGCGGCGCCTGGAACCGGGTTCGTGCCGAAATACACCGCATGCATGGCCGCCTGCACACCGGGCGTCCAGCTCAGAACCGGTGTCTTCGACACGCCGGTGGCGTTCGCCGCAGGCTGCGGGTTCGAGGCCTGGATCGGCGCGATCACCGGCAGGTCGGAAACGATGAACATCTCATCCACGTACAGACTGTCCAGAGCCGTACGGTTCACACTCCGGTCGGTGTCTTTCACCCGGATGTAGACCGTTCCGTTCAACTCGGTCGGCAGCAGGTAATACTGCAGACTGTTGTTATCGTTCGTTTTGGTAACGGTGACCATATCTACCCAGTCCGTACTGTTGGTAGACCAGGCGAAGACGAAGTGGTCGCCTTCCGTGTTGGCGCTGTGGTGCGCTTCCACGTAGAAGACTGACAGCTCGCCGCCGTAGACCGACAGCGTCCACTGGTGTTCCAGCCGCGAGGTCGGCGTGCCGTCCAGCTCTTCCGTCAGCACCTCATAGGTGTTGTCGCTGAAGTAACTGTCGGCAAGCGCTCCGCTGACTGTGCCGTAGGCGGTGCTCTGTGTGCCGGCCATATCCGCGACCGGATAGATGCTGTCGAACTCCGCCGTCACCGCCACACTGGCCGTCACGTTGCTGTCCACCCGCGGGTTGTCGATGCGTCCATCGCTCCAGCCCGCGAAGGTGTAACCGTGATCCGGAACCGCCGTCACCGCGGTGCCG
>JAKQQT010000372.1 GCA_029564025.1 Armatimonadota bacterium
AGTCCCAAGAGCCTGCCCAGCCGACGAAATCTCGCCGATGCGATGGCCCGCAGGGAACACGGACGCCAAAAAGAAGCCCCCGCGTTTGATGTTCGCGTGCGGCAAGATCGTAAGTGATGCGACTGGCATATGTTAGTGACATAGACCGAAAGCCCAAAGTCAATTCTTGCGTTTCATTCGGGTTTTCTGGCAGGATTCGGGGCCGTCCTCTCGGGCGGCCCTTTTTTGCGCGCATTGCCGTGTCGCGCTTCTACACCGGCAGGCACTTCTACGTAGAAGTATAGCCGAGCGTTATACTTTGTGGACCCGGAACCACCGTGAATTCTTTTTTTGTAAAAAAAGCAAGTCGCACTTGACGCGCACGGAAAAATCAGTAACTTCTCAATCGTGAAGGCTGAAGGCGGCCGGTTGCCCAGGCGGGCGGCCGAGTGACTTCGGCCGGAATATCTCGGGCCGGACTGCTACGTGCCGTAGCAATCCACCTCTCCGGGCCGGAGAGGCAGGCGGGCCGCCAGGAACGAGACGACGTTTCCCACAAGCAGTTTGACGTTGTCTACCTGGAGGCCCGATATGGCCCGTGAACACAGCACGCACACAGAAACACCTCCCCGTCTCTTGTCCCCGGCCGAAGCCGTCCGCATGATCGGCGTCAAGCGGAAAAGTCCGTCGAACTTCCTATTCGGACTCCGCAAAAAAGGTCTGCTTAAAGGCGTTCGCTTGAGCAACGCGTTCTACTACCCCGAATCGGAAGTCCGTCGGCTTCTGGCCGGCGAAGTCAACGCGGTTTGAGGCGGGCCTGAGCATGGACGCGAACGAACGCACAATCCCCAAACTCGGGTTCTCTGCCCAGGAAGTCGCTGACGCGATCGGTGTCGCGCGGAGCTTCCTCTACGAGATGGACAAGACTGGCGAGCTCGGTCCCCAGGCGGCCAAGCTTGGCAACCGTCGCATTTGGAGTGCTGTCGAAGTCCATCTGTGGATGCTCCACGGCATGCCGTCGCGTGGCCGTTGGGTCGAATTGTGGCCGTCGATTCGGAGTACGGCGCAAGAATCCATTGGGATCGGCCTTCACGGTCCGGGAGGCTGGCAGAGCAAGGGACGGCCGGTCTCTTGCGGGAGGCGAGCATGAGCGAGCAATGGCACATCCGTATTCCCGCGGCGCTTCTGGGGCGAAGGGACCGAAGCGTGACTCAGAAGCTCGTGTTGGCGTACCTGCGATTTCGCCAGGGCAGCAACGGCGGCAGCCGGTGGGCCGAAGGCACGATGGCGCAAGACCTTGGTTTGACCGACCGCACGATTCGTCGCGTCGTTCACGAACTCGTCAAGCTCGATGACATCACCGTGGTCATAGGTGGCGGCCGGAAAAAGACCAACGGCTACTCCATAAACCCAGACAGAATGTCCTGGTTCGAGGCTGTAAACCCGGACAATGTGTCCACCTTTAGTCCAAAAAACCCGGACAAGCTGTCCTCTTTTACAACTGTAAACCCGGACAAGTTGTCCAAAAAACCCGGACAAGTTGTCCAGGGAAAAGGAACAAGGAAAAGTAAAAGAGATATAAGGACCTTCACCCCACCCACGGCCAAAGAGGTCAATGCCTACGCGGCTGAGCTTGGCTACAACAACTTCGCCGAACCGAACAAGGGCGCGGAGTTCGTCGCCTACTACGAACAGCGCGGGTGGAAGGACTCCAGCGGCCGGCGGGTCAAGGACTGGAAGGCGAAGTTGCGGTCGGTCTGGCTCAGCAAGATGAAGAAACCCGAGCGCGGTGACTTTTACTGGCTGCCTACCGAGGAACAGGTTGATGAAATCTATTCCCGGTGCGCGGAGGTGTCAGCATGAATGTCGAACAGCAGCAACTCCGAAGGGATCGGGCGGCGCTCGTGGCCGAGCTTGAGCAGGCCGGGGCAACAGTGCGCGGAACCGAGGTCAAGTGCCCGTACCACGATGATCGGCACGCGAGCGGTTCAGTATGGCAGGACTCTGAAGGCGTCTGGCGGTACAAGTGCCATGCGTGCGACGCCAGCGGCGACGTGTTCGACCTACAGTCACGGAACTCAGGCCGCGCTGTGGGCGAAATCCTTAAGGGCAACAGGCGGCCGGCCGAGCGGGTCTTTCCCACCCTTGGCGACTTGCGGATTGCCGTGGCGCATGGCGGGCAGATCGAATCAGAGCACGACTACGGCGGCGACCTTCTCGTTTTCCGGCTGCGAACACCGGACGGGAAGGCGTTCCGCCAAGCCCACCCGGTT
>JAKQQT010000373.1 GCA_029564025.1 Armatimonadota bacterium
CTCGGTGAAGGCGGCGCTGGAGCCGTATCCGAAAGCGATGTCACCCCCCACAACGTCTGAGTGAATCTGAAGTAGGGAGGGTTGGATGCCGAATCCGTAGCTGTTGCCGGACTGGCCGTAGAGACTGATCTTGTCACCCAGCGAGTTCGACAATGTCAGCGGGAATCCCGGAGTCGTCGTTCCGATGCCGACGTTCTGCGTTCCCGCCTTGACCATCAGGACAGGCGCTGAAGCCGTCCCCGAAAGGTAGGTTCGGAAGTAGGTGTCGAAACTGTTGCCCATAAAACTGCCGCCAGCGTATACGTTGTTGAAGCTTACCCTCCAGCGCAACTCAACACCACCCGACGGCGCAACGACAATCGAGTACTTTGTTCCGGATGTCACCGCAAACGGGGTTTCGAGGGGATACACCCTCGGTTCGTAGCCGTTGCCGGCAATAATCTGCGATGAGAAGAGAGTTCCACCGGTTCCTTCCCCCGCCCTAAGGTAAAGGCTCCCGGACCACGGCAGGTAGCTCTCGGAGCCGATGTACAGTTCCACCGCGCTCATCGTTCCGTTCGCCCCGGCGGTGAAAGACTGCCAAACGGTGTCAGCACCAAAGGTATAGGTGGGGGCGTCCACTTGCTCTTGATCGACGACATACGTAGGCCCATAAACCTGCAACGGACCAAAAGGATGAAGGTTGGTCCCGACGCTCACACCCGTCGTGCTGGAGATTGCGCCGGCAACGGACAACTTCGCCATTGGCGTGCCGGTGCCGATGCCGACGTTCCCGGACGACATCGTCATTCCACCACCCGACACCTTGTTCAGAGATGCCGCGTCGCTGGCCAGGTCAGCCGATGCAATCGAAGCGTCCACTACTTTAGCGGAGTTCACCGAGTTCGCCGCCAGATCGGCAAGGGCGACGGCGCCGTCCAGTATCTTCGTTGAGTCCACCTTGCCCGTACCGATGGTCGGATTCGGGTAGGTGCCGGTCAGGTCGCCTCCGGCCGGGCCCGATGGCGTTGTTGAAGGCAGTGCCTGCCATGTGCCGACGCCGCTTGCATCCGAAGTCAACACCTGGCCGGCCGTGGCCGTGGTGCCGAGTTGGAAGCCGGTCATCTTCGCCGTGCCGGCCACATCAAGTTTGGCTGTAGGCGTGGAAGTGCCGATGCCCACGTTGCCGGTGCCCTTGAATCGGACATTCTCGGTAAGGGATGCGCTTTGTCCGTAACCGAACGCGATATCGGTATTTGCCAGGTTGGTATGAATCTGCAGAAGGTTGGTTTGAATCCCGAAACCGAAGTGGTCTCCGGATTGACCCCAGAGGCTGATCTTGTCGCCCACCGTGTTCGTAAAGGTCAGGGGGAAGCCCGGCGTCGTGGAACCAATCCCCACGTTGTTGCTCACAACGGCGGAACCGGCCACGTGTAATTTTGCCGCCGGACTGGTGGTGCCGATCCCAACGTCCAGCGTGTTCGGCCGGACGATGAGGGCGGGCTGTGCGGACCCAGCGACGAGATATGTCCGGAACCACTGGTCATAGGACGCGTTGAGGAATGACCTGCCACCTGCATAAACGTCCGTGTTTCTCAGACGCCACTGCATTGGAACACCCGAAAACGACAGGCTGATGGTGTACTTGTTCCCGGCGGTAACCGCCACGTTTTTCGGTAACGTGAGGATGCGAGGGTTAACGGTGCTTTCGCCGGAGGCGGTCTGGCTGGTTAGCTTCTCCCCTCCTGTGCCTTCGCCGTCGTAAATTTCCAATCGGGCGGTCCAGGAATCCGTTGTTCCGTAGGAGCCGATATTAAGTTCCACCGCGTTAAGCAAACCGTTGGCTCCGGCTGTGAATGACTGCCACATGACACCGGCCGGCCCATAGATGTATGTGTTGGAGACAGTCTGTTCCTGGTCCACCGTGGCCGTATCGCCGTAGACCTGCAACGGAGTCGAGGGAACGATGTTCGTACCGGCGCTCAGGCCTTTTCCGGCTACGATGTCACCGGTTGCGCTCAACTGACCGGTTCCCTTGATGCGCGCGGTTTCCGTCAGAGCGGCGCTGGAACCGTAACCGAAAACGATATCCGAGGAACTCTCACGGTTGTATATCTGCAGGGTTCCGTAGCCGACCCCGATGCCGTGATGATTACCGGACTGGCCGAAGAGACTGATTTTCGGGCCCAAGGTGTCCGGGAATGTCAGCGGGAAACCGGGTGTGGTTGTGCCGATGCCGATGTTGCCGCCCGAGGAAGTCATCGCGCCGCCGGACACTTTGTTCAGCGAAGCCGCGTCATTGGCCAGTTTCGCGGCGCCCACCGCGTTTTCCGCGATGGTCGGATTCGGATACGTACCCGTCAGGTCGCCGCCCGCCGGTCCGGAAGGCGGTAATCCGGTCGGAGCGCCGGATACACCGCTCCAGGGAACGGTGGCGGCGTAAAGCGCATACGGGGCGTTGGTGATTTCGAACCGCGGCGCCATCACGTCCGTCCCCACCGTAACCTCCAGCCAGCGCCGTTCCCCGTTGAACACAGTCAGTCCGAAGTCCAATGACACGCTGAAGACTCCGTTCTGCACGCTCACTCCGGGTTTTTGTATTGCCTCGGTAAGCTCCATACCACCTGTTTCAACCGGGTAGAGAGTGAACTCCATGTCGTAGGAACCGGTGAGCGGTTTTTTCAGCGGATCCGTCAACTGACCCTGGAAGGTGAAGGTCGTACCGACCGGAGCGGCCAGCGTGGTCGCGGCGATCATCAACGCCAAAGCAACAAAAAGTGTTCGCATCAGTCTT
>JAKQQT010000377.1 GCA_029564025.1 Armatimonadota bacterium
AGAGACCGCGGCAAGGGCGACGACCACGAAGGACTACCAGAGCTACCGGCTGACCGTCGACCGCGCCGGAGACAAAATTTTCAGCGCGAGGTTGACGAGAGCGGGCGCAACGCTCGTCGACGAGGTATTCGAGTACGACGCATCGCACCATCTTGTCCGGCAGGTATCGAAGAAGGACACGAAAACGACCACGACCGAATACACGATTCAGCCGGGAGAAGTGCCGTTTGTTCGTCGGGAGATGTCGGTCACGGTTGACCCGTCGACGGAGACGGAGTTTGACGAGCGAACCACTAAGAGCGTTGACATGGCGAAAAATGATGACGATTCGCTCGTGGTGCGCGTTGTCGAGACGCGGGAATGGTGGGAGGGAGAAGGTGCGGCTACAACGCCGGTCACGCCGGAACCGGACCCGATAGTGACGCCTATCACGCCTGACCCGACTCCGTCGCCATTGTCCCTGCAAGGCGATTTAAGTGGACGCATTCAAAATTACGCATACAGTCCGGGGTATATTACAGACCCTGCATACGATATACACCGAAGGACCTCTGCAGGCTTCTACCTTTCAGGTGGGCGCGGTGCTCGTTTTACTTCGATTATGTGGACACTGCCATTTGGTTTTGTGATGACGGCTGGGGGGCAGAGGGACACGAGTAGAAACTTCAAAATATCACTTTCCGGTCCGGGGGTTTTGCTCCAAGGCACATATCAAATCCCGTTCGTGGTTAAAGCGACAGACGATTATTTCGGCGTAGAAAAGACATGGAATAGAACTTTTACGGTGGTGATCGAATGAGCACAACACTAACGCCCTCTAAATTCATCTCAAAGGTGCGTGCGGGTGAGACCATTGTACCGCCTATCACGGTGCGCGGCTTCGGACCGGGGGATCTCCCCGGTGGGTATCGCACCTACGAGGGCGGCAGCTACAAGATCGATGATCCGAAGTACGGCGCGGTCGGATCGAAGCACTTGCGCCCTCGAACTTTGGGCGCGAACCCGTGGTCAATCGCAATCGGCGGCGGTGTTTTGCTTGAGAATTACAATCCAGTCGGGTACAAGACGGACATTGTAATCACAAAATCAGCAAACGGTCACATAGTCCTCCGAGGCGAGTGGGCGCAGGCGACGGTCATCCGCGACAATCGCGGGAATCGCGTTTTCGGGCAATGGCAGAACGTCGATACCCGCCTAGAGTTCGACGTGAGCAACACATCACCGGAGCCTCCCCCTGTCGACCCGGCAAAGCCGTTCACCGTGACGGGCCCATCGGGCGTATTCGCACGGCCGGCGAGCGGGTCGATTTCTCTAGGCCAAATCAGGGCCGTTCCTTTCCCTGGAGGGGCGTCTCTCGTGGTCGAGCCATCCATAACGACGTTCGGAGCCGTGAGGTTGTCCGACCGATGGAATCTATACTGCGGCACAAATACGCCGCTAGGGAGATTCCGTGTCGGCATTAGAGGCCAGCTATCAACCGGAGGAAGCGCCACGGTCTACGCGCCGGGCGAAATCGAGATCACATCAGCGACAGGAACGCCGGAAGACCCGTATGTGCCTCCGACAGACCCGTATGTGCCGGAGCCGCCAGCGCCGCCGTCTCCTCCG
>JAKQQT010000394.1 GCA_029564025.1 Armatimonadota bacterium
GCGCTATGGCAACTACCCGGTCAGCAGCTCCTACGGAATGGCCTGGGATGACATCCAGTTTTACAAGAATCGACCGCCGGTGGCCGATGCGGGACCGGACCAGAACGTGGGAGAAGGCGTCCTGGTCACCCTCGATGGCACCGCGTCCGACGATCCGGATGCGGAGGCATTGACCTACCAGTGGACACGAACCGCCGGCGTTGTGGTAACGCTGAGTGATCCGACCTCTTCACAGCCAACCTTTACAACGCCAACGCCCATCTGGGCCGCAACGAGTGTGACCTTCCAGCTGGAAGTGTGCGACACCATGGACCACTGCGATGTGGATCAGGTGGTGGTGAACATCGCGGATTCCGTTGCCAACACGGTGCCCGTTCCCTCAGCAGGTGCCGACCAGAGCGTACTGGAGTGGGACAACGTGACGTTGACCGGCTCGGCAACGGATGCGGATGGTGGTCCGAGTGGACTCAACTACCTGTGGACTCAGACGTCAGGACCGACGGTGTCCATGAGCGGGACGACGAGCACGACCATGACCTTCCAGACGCCGTTCCTCACGTCAGGGCCAGCGACGCTGCAGTTTCAGTTCCGCGCCTGCGACGGACAGGACTGCGCGACCGATGCGGTGGAGGTGCAGGTGGCACAGCGGGCGGTATTGGTGCCGGAGTTTCTTGAAGGGTTTGAGAGCGCCGTTTTTTCGAACAGCTGGGTGACCTATGGCAGCATCGCAACAGCCCGCAATCAGATCATCACGTCGTATTCCCCGCACACGAATTCCTACCATCTGGTGCAGGATGCCTCGACGTCATCGAGCGGCCTGTCGGAGGCCGTGCTGTGGGTGGACCTGTCGGACAACACGGACCTGTACCTGGATTTCTGGATGAAGCGGTTCTCGAGCGAGACGTTCAACGCGATGCCGATGACCTTTGCAAACCACAGTTACACGGACGGGGTGGCGGTGAGTGTGGACGGCGTGAGTTGGTATGAGCTGGTGGACATGACAACGTCCAACACATCCTGGACCCGATACCGGACGCGCCTTGACACATGGGCCTCTTCAAAGGGACTGACCCTGACGGACCACATGCTGATCAAGTTCCAGCGCTATGGCAACTACCCGGTCAGCAGCTCCTACGGAATGGCCTGGGATGACATCCAGTTTTACAAGAATCGACCGCCGGTGGCCGATGCGGGACCGGACCAGAACGTGGGAGAAGGCGTCCTGGTCACCCTCGATGGCAC
>JAKQQT010000415.1 GCA_029564025.1 Armatimonadota bacterium
TACCTGGAGGGAGGGTGGAGGGATAACTACGCCTTGATGCTTGGCGCGGGGAAAGCGTATGACCCGAACGCCGTGGACCAATGGGGCAATCCGAACGACTACGGGTGCGGCGGTGTCGTGGCGCGTGTGACGGATTCTCAATTCATTCAGAGACGCGGTGTCAGTCGGTTGATCGAGGCCGAGAAGGACATCCCGGCGCTGAACGTCAAGGCCGCGGACGTGACCTTCGATCGATGTGTCTTCTGGAACCCGCCCCACCCGCACGTCTTCATCGGCAAGTGGTACCAGTCCGTAGTCAGTGCGAAGAAGGGGATATGGGACCCGCATATCAAGAACAGCAAGTATGGAGACGTGCCCATCCCTGCCTATCCCGGCGACTACACGCCACCTGTGGAACCTCCCGCGGAGCCACCTGTCACGCCGCCGGACGAGCCGGACGCTTTGACGGCACTCGCGTTACAGGTTGCGGAGTTGCAGGCGTGGCGATTGACGACGGACGCGAAGTTGAAAGCAATCGGCGCGGTGTTGGGAGGGCCGGTGGAATGATTCCCGAACAGCACAGAGAGCGGCTCGGCGGCTGTCACCCGAATCTGGTATGGCGCATCGGGTGCGTCATCAACGAACTGGAAGGCAAGGGTATCAAGATGATGGTCGCGCCTGATGGCGGGCTTCGCACACTCCGCAAGCAGAAGGCGCTCTATGCGTTGGGGCGCACGAAGCCTGGTAAGATTGTCACCTACGCCGACGGTGTGAAGGTGAAGTCGCGTCACCAGTCGGGACGGGCCGCCGACTGCTGTTTCAGAGGGCCGCACCCATACGGCGAGGAACACCCGTGGAACACGTATGGCGAAACGGTGGAGAAGTGGGGACTCGTTTGGGGCGGGCGGTGGAAGTCACCGGACAGACCGCACGCGGAGTTGAAACCATGAGCATGTTGTCAAAGTTCTGGGACTACTACGGACGCTACGTTCTCAAAGCGGCGGCGTTGGAACAGTTGGACGAACTCAGTCACAGATACCAGCAAGGCACGCTTACCGAAATCAAGGACGCGAAGGTGTGGCTCTGCGCCGAGATTCAGAGCAAGCG
>JAKQQT010000420.1 GCA_029564025.1 Armatimonadota bacterium
AGGACGGAAGCGTGTGGGGAGCCCCTATACAAGAGGATAGGCCCGTTACTGGCACAGATTTTTATCCGCTTGGCATTACGGATATTGTGGAAATATGTGGTGATGGTGAAGGATATGCAATGTTGCGAAGCAGTAGCGGACAGGTTACTTTCTACAGTTCATGGAGTGGCAGCTTGATTCCTGCCGAATATCTGCCTATTGGAGAAGACTGTTGCACAGTAACACCCTACTAAAGGAGGACTGGAAAAATGCCGACGTACAAAAACAATACCGCGAGCCAAATTTACTGGCGTAACTTCCTGTGGGAGCCCGGAGAAATCCGGGCTCTCACTATTTATGTCCCGGCTACGGACCTGGGGCTGACCGAGACGGCCGCAACTCCTGCAGTCGCGTCTCCGGTGCTGGTGAGCGAGGACGTTACGCTCGTTGCGGGAGTAGCTCAGACGAAGGCGATACCGTACAGCGCCCGCGTGCAAATCAGCGCGATGGCGACGACGGGAAGCGCGGTGCTTTCCGTCGGTGCGAAGGAAATTCCACTGGATTCAAGCGCAGACTATGTTTCGACGGCGCTTCCGTGGGATAAGGTCGCATCCATCGGCCTTGTATCCACTGCCGGGGCGACGGTGCGCCTGCTCGTGGAGGGGGTGCTGTAAATGCCGCTGGTCAAAAGGGGCGGGGGGGGCGGCGGGTCGTTCGTAATCGCGGACGACCATTTTTTTGCGGACGATGCGGCGCGTGACGCTTTTTTCACCGATGCGCCGGAGGCCGGGACGCTAATCTCGGTCGGGACAGATTACCAGCAGTGGGACGGTTCAGCGTGGGTGGACAAGACGGCTATCGTGCGCGGACCGAAAGGCGACACCGGGGCGAAGGGGGACGACGGAGACACGGGACCAGCCGGACCGCAGGGGCCGAAAGGTGACAAGGGCGATACTGGAGCAACGGGCGCACAGGGACCGGCTGGCGAAACGGGTGCGCAAGGAGCTACAGGACCGGAGGGACCGACTGGCGCGACGGGACCGCAGGGCGAACAAGGGGCGCAAGGCGTATCCGTCACGCTCAAAGGTACAAAGGCGGACGAGGCGGCAATTCTCGCTGTCGTCGACCCGGAAGCCGGGGACGCGTGGATTAACGCCGAAACTGGAGACCTCTACTTCTGGAACGTCACTGATTCGCAGTGGGACAACGTGGGGGAAATTGTGGGTCCCGCCGGGCCGACCGGAGCTACCGGCGCGACTGGTCCTCAAGGTCCGGCGGGAGCTACCGGGCCGGAGGGTCCGCAGGGAATCCAAGGACTGAAAGGCGACACCGGCGACGGCGTGCCGCCGATAGCGGAGGGCGACGCGGGGAAGCTCGTTGCAGTCAAGGGTGATGAATCAGGGTACGAGAACGTGGCAGCCTACGCCCTCCCGACGGCGAGCGCCGACACGCTCGGCGGGGTGAAGGTCGGTGAAAATCTCACTATCGACGAGGACGGTGTTTTGAGCGCAGGCACCCCCTACGCCCTCCCGACGGCTTCCGCCGACACGCTCGGCGGGGTGAAGGTGGGCGCAAATCTGAGCATCGCGGACGGCGTGCTTTCCGCGACGGGCGGTCTCACCGAAGACCAAGTGAGAAATCTCATCATAGTCTGGGCATAGAGGAGGACTGAAAGAATGGCACTCGAAAGAAAACTGCAACAC
>JAKQQT010000428.1 GCA_029564025.1 Armatimonadota bacterium
GTAGGGGCACGGCACGCCGTGCCCGATCTGACACCCGACACCTGACACCTGACACCTGGAAAAAGGGCACGGAGCCTGGAATATCCTCCAAGCCCCGTGCCACGCGGTCACGCTATTCGATTACCTTGTTTGTTTCGGTTCCGGCCTGATACCTGACACCTGGTACCTGACCCCTGCTATGCTGTTCCCGGTTGTTATTCAGTTCCCAATTGGGGTCACATCAGTTCATCGTTGCCATCTGCTGTCGAAGGTTTTCGCGTGCGCGGAACAGGCGGCTTCGCACCGTTCCGATCGGTATATTCAGTTCCTTCGCAATCTCGTCGTACGGTCTGTCCTCAATAGCGGCCCGGCGGATCACCTGCTGGTGTTCCGGGCTCAATTCCCCGATTGCCCTCGCAATGCGGTTCTCGGCTTCGCGCTTCCAGAACACCCGCTCCGGATGGCGGCTTTCGTCCTTGTCGGGAACCATCGCCACGCCGCTCTCTGTATCTGACAGCCCGTCGAGGCTCAATGTTTCGTTGGAGCGGTGAAAACGGCGGAAGCGGTTGATGGCCACGTTGCGGGCGATCACGGCGGTCCAGGCATTCATATTGGTTTCTGGCTGAAACTGGTCGCGCTTGCGGTAAGCGCGCAGAATGGCCTCTTGGGCGATATCTTCTGCTTCGTCGGTGTCGCGGGTCCAACCCATGGCGAGACGGCGGAGTCGTGGTCTCTGCAATTCCAGCGCTTGTGCGAATCTGTCCATTATCCCCATCCTTTCTCGTGCTATCTGAACAACGGTCTAGAAAACTTTGCCGGTGCCAAAACACAAGAAGCGCCCAGAGGTGAGCGGCGGCTCACGTCTGGACGCTTCATGGTCCGAAGCCAGTCTCCGCGTTCTAGGCGGAGTGGCTGTTCGCTCTTCGGTTGTCGCGAGTTGGAGGACCCTGCAGACCCCAACCCGCATATATTACGCTACCGGCCGGAGATGCGATCCGGCGGTCGCGGTCCGATTGTTTAATCGGTGGTCCCGACCCGAAGGCCCGAACGAGCGTACATGAAGATTATAGCGCATCTCCGACCAAAACTGTCGTGATTCAAGAATAATTTTAAAGTTTTTTTGATTTTGGGGATTTGACGCTCAAAACAGGATTCAGGGCTTAATCCCCTAACCCCCTTCCCCTTAAGGGGTGGCCGGCCATACGGGTGGCCGTATGGCCGGCCACCCGTATGGGCGAAGGGCAGGGTTAGGGGCGTTCGGCCTGAACCCTGACTCCCGAATCCTGAATCCTACTTCCGCAACTCCCGTACCTGGCTCCACGCGTGGTACGAACTCCGTACCAGCGGTCCGCTCTCCACGTGCCTCAGTCCCATCGCCTCCCCCGTTTCCTTCCATCGGGCGAATTCCTCCGGGGTGACATACCGGTCCACCGGCAGGTGTTTCATCGTCGGGCGCAGGTACTGACCCAGCGTGAGGATGTCGACCTTCGTCTCAGCCAGGTCGCGCAGAACCGGTTCGATGTCGGATTCAACCTCGCCCAGTCCAAGCATCATGCCGGTTTTCGTAACGGCGTTCGGGTCCATTTCCTTCGCCACGCGCAACAATTCGATGGAACGCGCATACTTGGCCTGCGGGCGCACACGGCGGTACAAACGGGGAACCGTTTCGATGTTGTGGTTCAGGATATCCGGCTTAGCGTCCATCACCGCGCGCAAGGCGTCCCAATCGCCCTGGAAGTCCGGAATCAGAACCTCGATGCCGGTTTCCGATGACGCCTCCCGGATGCGTGTGATGGTTTCCGCCCAGATGGCGGCGCCGCCGTCCGGCAGTTCGTCGCGGTTCACCGAAGTCAGCACGGCATGTTGCACGTTCATGCCGGCAATGGCTTCCGCAACGCGGCGCGGTTCGTCGGTATCGAGGAACGGCGGACGGCCGGTTTTCACGGCGCAGAAACCGCACGAGCGCGTGCACGTGTCACCAAGGATCATGAACGTCGCGGTACCGTGCTCCCAGCACTCGCCCATATTGGGGCAGTTCGCTTCCTCGCACACGGTATGCAAGCCCTGATCCCTGACAAGGCGGGCAAGGCGGATGTAGTTCGGGCCGCCGGGCGCGCGGACCTTCAGCCAGGCCGGCCGCGCCGCGCGATTCGCCTGTTGCGTATTCGTCGTGTCGATCTGAAGGGGAGTATCTTCCATTACACTCAGCAGTCTCTCTGTGAACATGGAACACCGGCATCAAAGCAACGCGTTCGCCCGTTTCCTCTTTTTCAACCGCCGGTCGGTTTCGCAGGCCACCTCGGCGCCCATCATGAACACCAGCATCGTGTAATAAATCCAAAGAATGAGGATAACGGCGCCTGCCAGCGATCCGTAAACCACGTCGTACTTGGCGACGCTGGACGTAAGGTACGACCGGAACACGTGAAGGGCAATCTGCCACAATACACCGGCAAAAAGCCCGCCTGCCAGCGCCGCGCGGCGCCGAACCCGCGTATTCGGAAGGATCAGGTAGATGGCGCCGTACACGATGATGCTGAGCAGGATGGGCGTCGTCAGCGCCAGCAGTTTCCAGAACCACGGAACCTGCGGCAGGGCCACGCCGAACAGCCGCTCCTGCCAGCCCTGAATCCTCAGCGTGAGAGCCGAAAAACCGAGCGACAACAACAGGCACACCCCGGAGAAGACCATGAATCCCAGCGACAGCAGTCGCGCCTTCCAGAACGGGCGCTGTCGAACCTTCCACGCCACACACAACGCGTGCTCCATGCTCGTAAAAATGCTGAGCGACGTCCACAAAAGACCGGCGGCACCGATGACTCCCGCCGCGCGCCTCGTGTTGACCAGCGTGGAAAGTGTGTCGTGAACCAGGCCTGTCACCGGTCCGGGCGCGTAATCCTGTATGAAACGAATCACGCCGTCAAAGGCCTGCGCTGAACCCAGCAGATAGCCGAGAGCCGACACGCCAACCAGCAGGCCCGGAAGCAAAGACAATACGGTGTAGAAACTGAGCGCCGCACTCACCAGAGTACCGTTGTCGCTCATAAAGTGCCTGTACACCGAGTGCAGGAAGCGGCAGGTCTCAACAGTCCAGTTTTGTGCGGTGTTGCGAAACGACATGGAACTCGGCAGGCTGTTCACGGAACGGAAACATCCTGCGGCTTGCCGGTAATGGCCCCGGCTTTCATTGGCGGCCAGATGATGAACCCGGCCCGGCCCTGCACGCGGTCCATCGGAAGAAACGGATCGTCCCACAAGTGGCTGTCATACGACCTGTTGCGGTTGTCTCCCAGCACGAACACAGAGCCTTCCGGCACAATCTGGCGCTCAAAAGTGTAGTACATCCGCGATGGAACATACGGCTCCACCAGAGGCTTGCCGTTGACCCACACGAAACCGTCTCGAACTTCCACCTTGTCGCCCGGCAACCCGATAATCCGCTTGATGTAGTCCACACGCGGGTCGTCCGGCGACCGGAATACGATGATGTCGCCCCTCTGCGGCGCGCGCCAGCGGTAGGTCAACTTGTCGACCAGCGCAAATTCGCCGCTGGAAAGCGTGGGTTGCATCGACACGCCGTCCACGCGCGAAATCTGTAGCAGGAAGGTAACCACGAAAACGGCCACGGCGGCGGCCAGCAAACCGCTGTCGGCATACTGCGCCATCACCTCCCGCGCCTTCGCCGGTATCACACGCGCGAATGTCAGCGCCCTCACCAGCGCCAGCGCCAGGAAGATCACCCCAAGTTTCACATAAACGGATTCCATCACCATTCATTGTGTTACGCGGGAAAGGTGCCAGGCGTCAGGTGTCAGGATACGGGTAGGGGCACGGCATGCCGTGCCCCTACGAGGCTGAATCCAGAATCCTGGATCCTGGATTACTTGCCGTTCAGTTTTGCCTCCATGGCCGCCAGCCTGGCTTCCAGTTGCTCGATGCGCTGGTCGCGTTCCTTCACCATCTGGTACAGGCCCTGGATTGCCGCCATGCTCACGCCGTCGGCATCGGAAGGATTGATGTACTTCTCATCCTCGCCCACGGCGAAGGCAGACGCCAAATCCTGCGCCATCGGGCCGATGTGGCGGATGGAAGGATCCTGGGTGTTGTAGTTCCACTTCTGGATAGGAATCGAAACGAGGCGTTCCAGTACGTCCTTGCTGTCCACCGTTTCGAAGTTCGATTTCATGTTCCGGTCCGACAGGACCAGCCAGGCGTTGCCTCCCGGCGGCAGTCGGACGCCCGCGGTCGGATTGCCAAGAGCGTTGATGGCCGAAACAAACCGCGCTCCGCCAACACTCCGGACCGACCAGTCGTCAACCGCGGCTGAAGCAAACGGGAAAGGCTGTGAATCGGCCCATACGAATGAACCATGATTCGTCGCCTGTGCCTGCTGTCCTGCCGCGAAACTGTAGTTGCCGTTAGCCAGGTTCATCTGACCACCAGGAATCGTCGAAGCCAGGCCCATCGCCTGGTTGCCGTTACCGCCGCCAATGACGGAAGACGCACCTTGAATGACATTAGCCTGGCCGCCGCCGATGAACGAATGCGGCCCGGCGCCCACGTTTCCATTTCCGCCGCCTATTGTGGCGTTCGGGCCGGGTGTCTGGTTGGCTTGACCGCCACCAATGAAGGATAGCGGAGCCGGCGCGAAGTTCTCATTTCCGCCGGGTATCGCCGAGGCGGGCCCGATGGCCTGGTTGTATGCGCCGCCTCCCACGAACGATTGCATGGAGCCGGCGATATTCTTCAGTCCGCCGGCTACAGCCGTCCATCCGCCGCTGGCCAGGTTACCCTGACCACCACCCACGAAGCCGTAGGGGTCGCCGGTCGGGTTGCCGTCGTTCGTTCCGGTGGTATTGGTGTCACCACCCACGATGGCTCCGAAGTTGTCGTAAATAACATTGTTGGCGCCGGCTGTTCCACCGCCGCCGATGACCGAACCCTGTGTCAAAGCGGCGGTATTGCCAATGTCGCCGCCTACCAGGTTCGGCGTCCCAAGTGTCGGCAGAATCTCAAGAGCCTTGGTCGCGTTCACCTTGATGACCAAGGGATTCGCATCGCCCGTGCCGAGGTAATCAACCGCCGGATTCGTACCGAGGTTGCCCGCCAGCAACCACGCCGGCGCAACCGGCCCTCCAAACGCCGCGGTTGTCTGAATTGTTCCGTCCGGGAACATGTAGCCGCCCGCCGATGAGCGAATCATACCGGCCACGTCGAGGGTCACGCCGGCTATCGGCGCGTTCGTGTTGATTCCCACACCGCGACCCGCCCGGACCAGGAACTGGTCCTGATTGGTGCTGGCAAACGGAGCGGGTTGGCTGTCGGCCCAGACGAAGGCGCCCTTGTGGAGGGCTTGCGCCTGCTGGCCCGCCGCGAGGCTGTAATCGCCTCGCGCCACGTTCCCGGCGCCGCCCGGAACCGTTGCATAGGTTCCCGGCGTCTGGTTTTCCTTGCCGCCTCCAATGGCTGAGTAGAATCCGGGCGATTGGTTCAATTCGCCGCCCGCAATCACACTCCACTGTCCTGCGGCGATGTTCTTCCAACCGCCCCCCACCGTAGCCGCCGTTGTCTGGGCCTGGTTCTCGTGTCCGCCTGCCACGGTCGTGTTGGCGCCGCCTCCGGCGACGTTGTCGGAACCGCCGCCCACGAAGCCTTCAGGCCCCAAAGCACGGTTGTTGTAGCCGCCGGCCACGGTGGACCGGGCCACCCTGGCCAGGTTGTTTTGTCCGCCGCCAACGGTGGCATACCGAGCCGTGGTCGGGTCCGCATCACCGTCACCGGTGATATTGCCCATACCACCGCCGATGGTACCGAAGTGATCGGACATCTGGTGGGTGTTGCCGGCCATGCCGCCGCCGCCGATGAATCCGCCCTGGGTTCCGCCGGAGGTGTTGTTAACATATCCCCCAACAATAGTTGGCGTTCCGGCCGTAGGCTCCATTCGCAGGACGCGCGTGTTGTTTACCTTCACTTCCAGTGCCTGGTTGTCTGTGGTACCGACGAAATTCACTCCGGGATTGGTGCCTGCGTTGCCGTTCAGCAACCAGGAGTTGCCGGCCACAAAAGCCGTTGTCTGGATACTGCCGTCCGGGAACATATAACCGCCGGCACGGGAGTAAATCATTCCGTTGACGTCAAGAAGCACTCCCGCCAGCGGACTGACAATGTTGATACCCACACCTCCCGAGGCGCGGACGAGGAACTGGTTCGGTCCCGTGGATGCCCAATCGGAATTCACGGAATCCGCCCATACGAATGAGCCGGTATGATTCGCCTTGGCCCGATATCCGGAAGCAATCGCGTAAGTTCCGGTCGCGGCATTGTTCATACCGCCCGGCACAGCGGACCAGTTACCGGAGGCCGTGTTGCCTGAGCCACCGGCAATTGTGGAATTCTGCCCTGAGGCCTGGTTGGCGAGGCCTCCGCCAACAGCGGACTGAAGTCCCGCGGCCACGTTCTGGTCGCCGCCGGGGATGGTGGATTGCTGGCCGATCGCCTGATTGTGATTCCCGCCGCCAACGGAGGCCCACAATCCGGCCGCCAGGTTGCTGTCGCCGCCGGCGATGGTGGCGTAACCCGCGACAGCCTGGTTGTTTTCGCCTCCGCCAACGAAGGCGTGACTTTGGTTGGATGTGTTGCCGTCGTTTACGCCGGCAACGTTCATATTTCCGCCCACGACGACGCTGAATTCGTCAAATACGGAGTTGGGCTTGGCGGCCGTGCCGCCGGCCACAACCGCGGCGCCTTGTGCCGGTCCTCCGCCACCCACTCCCAGCACGTTCCCGCTGGAACCGCCCAACATGGAGGGTGTGCCGGCCGTAGGCTCAAGTCGCATTGCCTTGGTGTTGTTCACCCGCACTTCCAGCGCCTTGTTGTCAGTGGTGCCCAGGAAGTTTGTGGCAGGGTTGGTTCCGCCGTTTCCGTTCGTCTGCCAACCGGCGGACAACTGAATCGTCCCATCGCCGAAAATGTATCCGGCCGATGTGGCAATCACGCCGCCGACATCCAGCGTGTACACCGGACTGGCGTTGCGGATACCGACCTTGTTGGTAAAGTTCTTAATCCCGTTGATAGCGGTCTGGTTGGTTGACAGGTCAACATACAGACCGGACAGGCTGGGAAGGTCGCCGGACGGAATCGTCCCGACACTCCACGTTCCGGCTCCGCTGGAACGCAGATATTGGCCGGCCGCGGTGGGCGCCGTGGATATTCCTGTCCCTCCCGACGCAATCGCCAGTATGGAAGAAAGCCCCGCGGCGTTACCGCTGATGTTGATGGGCCACGTACCGGTGGCATTGGTTCCGGTCGTAAATGCGTAGCGGTTGATCAGGGCGATACCGCCTTCGCGCAGGTTGGCGCTGGCGTTGATATCACCCGTCACATCCAAATCATACGCCGGACTGTAGTTGAGGATACCCACCTTGCCGCTGGTCGCCACGGTGACGCCGGGCAGTGAGAGGGCATACGGAACACCGTAAAGCCTCAAACGCGGGGTCGACTCGGGGTCGGTCCCGGCTTGTACGCTGAGCCAGTAATCTTTCTCCGCAAAGGAAAGCGATGACGGAAAGGCCGTTGTGTCACCCAATCCCGTGGTAAACACACCCCGGGTGGTTGTCACGTTCTTCGATTCCGTCCAGACAGCGGCTCCGCCCGTGGAAACATCGTACAGGCGGAAGGTCATAGCATAAGGCCCGTCCGGCTTCGGAACTCCGGATGGGTCTGTCAGAGCTCCCTGGAAGGAGATGATGCGGGCGGGTGTTGCCAAAACCGGCGCCGCCGCAACAATCAACAGCATCAGGGGGCCCAACATGCGCAGTCGGGACCTCATAATGGCCTCCTTTCATCCCAGATAAGGTGGATGCGAGACAATTATAGCGAAGATTGATAGATTTGTCCCGTCAATGGGGGAGATTTCCGCGGCCGTGGGCGGTCGCCTGCGGGGCAATGCGCTGAAGATTCTCTATCCGAACTGAATCCCGCCTTACGCCCCGAATGGGAATCCCTGATCCTGGATCCCTATCTCATCCAGAATCGCCCGGGCGGCGGCTTCCGGGTCCGGAGCGGCGGTCACGGCGCGTCCGATGCCGAGGTAGGTGGAACCCGCGCGGATGGCCTCAAGCGGCGTCATCACGCGCTTCTGGTCGCCCATCGGAGCGCCGGCGGGGCGAATGCCGGGGGTCATAATCACAAAGTCCAGACCGCATTCCGCCCGTATCCGTGCCACCTCGTGCGCCGAGGCCACCACACCGTCCAGCCCGGCTGTCTTCGCCAGTACCGCGTTGCGGACCACTTGATCAGCCACGGGTGTGGGGATATCCAGTTCGTCGTTCCAAACTGCGGAATCCACCGAACTGAGAACGGTAACGGCGATGACTAGGGGAGGAGTTCGACCTTCCGCCCCTTCCTCCGCGCCCCGCTTTGCCGCGCGCATCATCTCGGCGCCGCCGGAGGCGTGCACGTTGAACATCCACACGCCCATCCGTGCCGCCGCGCGCGAGGCGCCGAACACGGTGTTGGGAATGTCGTGATACTTCACGTCCAGGAAGGTCCGGTTCGCCGGAAGGCTGTCGAACACGGACGGCCCGTTCGCGCTGAACAGTTCCAGCCCGACCTTGAACCAGCCGAAATAGGCGTCCAGCCGCACCCTCAGGGCAACGGCTTCGTCCAGCGTCGGCACATCAAGCGCGAGGATCAGTTTGTCTTTGGGGTGTGGCATGGCGGCGTTTGGGAGCCCGTTAATCCTGCAAGGAATCAACTATGAGTTCTGAAAACCTATCCAGTCGGTGATCGTTCGTGAGGAAGACATCGCAACCGCTTTCAACCGCCGCCGCCAGGTGAATGCTGTCCGGCGTACTGAAACCGGTGTTCGCGCGGATTATAGTGGCTCGGTCAAATACCTCTGAGGTGATCGGAACGACCTCATGAACAAAATCGGCGAAAAAGGCATCAAATGCCTTGATAAGCAAATGGTCTTGACGCCGAATAGGTAATACTCGGCATTCCATACGCTTCAGATGGCTGGTCACAAAAGAACTCGCGGCTGACAAGCGCTTCTCGACACTCAGAGAGAACGGCATTATCCGTTCAACGGCGTAGATGACAGGAGCAGAGTCCAGGTAGATGCGCATTCCTAGCGATCCCAGCTTGCTCTCTCCATCTCCAACTCCGCATCAATCTCCTGCCGGGTGCGCGGAACGTAGCCTTGCGCGTCCTGCTCAGCCCATATCTCCGATAGCACATCGTGGATGGAACGAGTTTTGCGAGCCTGCAGAGGTTCAATGACCACCCGAACCTTTGCGCTACCAACATCCACCACTTCGTCCAATGCCACGGTACGATCGTCTTTCATCGTTCCGGTTACGACTACTGCGCTTGACATTACCGGCTCCTCCTGCCCGTATTCTAACACAAAACAACCCCGGCCCTCACGCCATATCCGGATACCGCATACCGGATGACAGCAGGGGCACGGCATGCCGTGCCCCTACCCGTTCAGCATTCAGCCTTTCATCCGCCGTGCCCCCTTCGCCGTTGTGGCTACAGAGGCTGAAAGCCCATCAGGGCGAAGGCGGATCAGCCTTCAGAACCTATTTGTCGCGCTGGGCGGAGCCGCCCTTTTCCTCGATGGCGGCCTGCGCGGCGGCCAGGCGGGCCACCGGGAGGCGCTTCGGTGAGCAGGAAACATAGGTCAGGCCCAGCTTGTGGCAGAACTTCACGCTGTCCGGCTCGCCGCCGTGTTCGCCGCAGATGCCGAGCTTGATGCCGGGGTTCACCTTGCGGGCGTCTTCTACACAGATGCTCATCAGCCGGCCAATACCCTTCTGGTCGATCGTGTCGGTCGGGTCGGCCTTGAAGATCTGCTTCTCGATGTACAGCGGCAGGAACTTGCCGGCGTCGTCGCGGCTGATGCCGTAGCCCATCTGCGTCAGGTCGTTGGTACCGAAGGAGAAGAACTGGGCCTCCTTGGCGATTTCGTCCGCCGTCAGCGCGGCGCGCGGAATCTCGATCATCGTGCCGATCAGGTATTCCACCTCCACGCCTTCCTTCTTCATGGTCTCTTTGGCCACCTGGGTAAGCTGTTCCTTCAGGTAGGTCAGCTCGGTCACGGTGGCAATCAGCGGGATCATGATTTCCGGCTTCGGATTCAGACCCTTCTTTTTCAGCGCGCAGGCGGCGCCGATAATGGCGGCAACCTGCATATTCACAATCTGCGGGAAGTAGATCGACAGTCGGCAACCGCGCAGGCCGAGCATCGGATTCTGCTCGTGCATGTCTTCCACGGCGGCCAGCAACCGGCCGGCGTTCGCCACGGCCACGCCGCTCGCGTCGCTGTCCAGCATCTCGCGCAACTTCACCTTCACGGTACCCGCGTGCGGCAGGAACTCGTGCAGGGGAGGATCGATGAGGCGGATGGTAACCGGCTTGCCGTCCATCGCCTTCAGAATGCCCTCAAAGTCTTCGCGCTGAAGCGGCAACAACTTGTCGATGGCAATCTGGCGCTCTTCGTCGTCCTCGGCCAGAATCATGTTCTGCACCAGGGCCGCCCGGTCGCCGAGGAACATGTGCTCCGTCCGGCACAGGCCAATGCCTTCCGCGCCCAATTCCAGGGCGGCGGCGGCATGCTCCGGCGAGTCGGCGTTGGCGCGGACACCCAGTTTGCGGTATTCGTCGCACCAGCTCATAAACGTGCCGAAGTCGCCCGTCATTGCGGCGGGTTCGGTTTCCATCGCCACGTTGTACACCTCGCCCATCGTTCCGTCCAGCGTGATGACATCGCCTTCGTTCACAACCACGCCGTTGGCGGTGAAGGAGCGGGCCGCTTCATTGATATGGATGGCGCCGCAACCGCACACGGTGGGGATGCCGTACTGCCGCGCGATGAGAGCCGCGTGGCTCGTCCGTCCGCCCAGAGCGGTCAGAACGCCCTTGGAGGCCAGCATGCCGCCCAGGTCGTCCGGATTCGTTTCCTTGCGGACCAGAATCACGTTCTTGCCGTCCGCGGCGTACTTGATCGCGGTATCGGCGTCCAGGGCCACGTGGCCGGTGGCGCCGCCGGGGCCCGCATTCAGGCCCTTGGCAAACGGCTTCGCGCCGGCAGTCTTCTTGATGCGCGGGTGCAGTAACTGCTCCAGGGCTTCCGGCGACACGCGCACCAGCGCTTCTTCCTTGGTAATCAGCCCTTCGTTCACGTGGTCGATGGCAATCTTTACGGCGGCAACGCCCGTGCGCTTGCCGGCGCGGCACTGCAGGATGAACAGGCGGCCTTTCTCAATCGTGAACTCGATGTCCTGAACGTCACGGTAGTGCAGTTCCAGTTTTTTGGCGATCTCGGCGAATTCCTTGTAGATGGCAGGGAATTCGGATTCCAACTGGTCGATTTGCTCCGGTGTTCGAACACCGGCGACAACGTCTTCGCCCTGAGCGTTCTTCAGAAACTCCCCGTACAGATGGTTCTCACCCGTCGCGGCGTTTCTGCTGAAAGCCACACCCGTTCCGCAGTCATCGCCCATGTTGCCGAACACCATCGCCTGAACGTTCACGGCGGTTCCGAGGTCGTGGGAAATCCTCTCGCGGTTGCGGTAGATCACGGCGCGTTCGTTGTTCCAGGACTTGAACACGGCCTCAACCGCCAGTTTCAACTGCTCCAGCGGATCGGTCGGGAAATCGCGCCCTGTAACATCCTTGAAGTATGCCTTGTACTGCTCGCACAGTTCCTTCAGGCCGTCGGCGTCGATCTGGGTGTCGAACTCCACGCCCTTCGCCTTCTTCATTTCGGAGAAGATATGCTCGAAGTTGTGTTTGGCGAGCTTCGGGTACTCGGTGGAGAGAACGATGTCCGAGAACATCATCAGGAATCGGCGATAGGCATCGTAACCGAACCGCGGATTGTTGGTGGCGGCGATGATACCCTTCAGCGAATCCTCGTTCAAACCAAGGTTCAATACCGTGTCCATCATTCCCGGCATCGAGAACTTCGCGCCGGAACGGACGGATACCAGCAGTGGGTTCGCCGGGTCGCCCAGCTTCTTGCCCATATCGGCTTCGATATGCTTCAGCGCGCCCAGCGTCTCTTCCCACAGACCGTCCGGCAACCGGCCCAGTTTGGTATACTCGTTGCAGGCTTCGGTGGTGATGGTGAATCCGGGAGGCACCGGCAGTCCCAGGTTGGACATTTCGGCCAGGTTGGCGCCCTTGCCGCCCAGCAGGTCACGCATGGTTGCGTTACCCTCTTTGAACAGGTAAACTCGTTTTGTGGACATACAGATTTCTCCTCAGTATCAGCGTTGGTTGTGGAACCGTGACAGTGTCGGCATAACAAGGCGCGCCCGAAACGGGCGCGCCGAAACCCATCCATGTTAGTCAGTGGAACACCTCTAAACAAATACGGTGTCCTATCAGTGGGCTATCATGCTTCTGTTACGACCTTTCAGTCACTACGGAATCCGGTAATCCCTCCATGCCGAACCGTATCACAATCTGCAGTTTGTTGAGCGCGGCTCTTGCCGTCGCGCCGGTGCGCGCGGCGGCACAGGCGGTCACCGTCTGTGCCAGTATCGGCGTGGACGGCCAGCCCGCCAACAACAACTGCCGCGAGGCCGCCGTCAGCGCGGACGGACGCTTTGTGGCGTTCACTTCCTCCGCCTCCAATCTCGTTTCGGGCACGCAAACCCTGCGCCGCGAGGTGTTCCTGCGAGACATGCAGACCGGTTCGACCGTCCGCATCTCCGAACCGTTGGCAGGCGGAACCGCAAACGCCGCGTCCTATTATCCGTCGATCAGCGAACACGGACGTTTTGTCGCGTTTACGTCGGACGCTACCAACCTCGTCCCCGGCGACACCAACAACGTCACCGATGTTTTCATTCGCGATACAGCGCTGAACACCTTGGAACGCGTTTCGGTGAA
Source organism: Armatimonadota bacterium (assembly GCA_029564025.1). Taxonomy (GTDB): domain Bacteria; phylum Armatimonadota; class DTGP01; order JAKQQT01; family JAKQQT01; genus JAKQQT01. The sequence goes on from JAKQQT010000428.1 coordinate 12,886, forward strand.
CTCGCTGGGCGAACAAGCGAACAACGCGTCCTATAAACCCTCGATCAGCGCCGATGGACGCCTGATCGCGTTCTGGTCTCTGGCCTCCAATCTCGTTGCGGATGACACAAATAACCACGCCGACGTTTTCGTGCGCGACCGTTACAGCACCTTGACTAAAAGAGTATCCATCAGCTGGGACGAATTGACCCCGAACGCGAACCAGGCCAGCAACAATCCCGTCATCAGTGCGGACGGACGGTTTGTTGCGTTCCTCTCGCTGGCCAGCAACATCGTGCAGAACGACACGAACGGCGCTCAGGACGTTTTCGTGCGCGACCTGACCCAAAACACAACCGTCCGCGCCTCCGTATCATTCAACTTCGATGAGGGTGACCGGTCTTCCGGGGATTTTGGCCACGCACTGAGCGGAAACGGACGCTACCTCGCCTTCTCCTCGTTCGCCACCAACCTGGTTGAGGCGGATACGAACAACACCGTCGATATCTTTATCAGAGACCTTGTCGCCGAAACGACATTTCTTGCCTCACTGACCACGGAAGGTTGGCACAGTTCCGGATGGGCGCACAATCCAGCGATCAATCATGCCGGCGACCGCTTGGCGTTCGATAGTGTTACCTCCGACTATGTGCCTTACGACTCCAACGGTGTGAGTGATATCTTCGTGCGAGACCGCGCCCGGTTGTATACCGAACGCGTTTCCGTCAGCGCCACCGGGCTCCCCTCCTCTTACGCATCCCTGTACCCGGTGATGAGCGCCGACGGGAGATATGTTGCCTTCGAAGCGGACGCTCGTGCGTTCTTTCCCGGCACGGTCGTCACGCGAACCCAGATCTTCTTGCGCGGTCCTCTGCCGCTGGATCCGACGTACTCCGCCGACGAACTGCGAACCGCGATTCGCATCGCCGCGGGCAACCGGTCCGCTACGACTTCCGAAATGATGAACTACTGCGTGGCGGCGGGTGCGGGAATTGATCTTATGGACGCGGTGAGGTTGTGCCGGATGGCCGCCGGTCTCGATCCGAAACCCTAGCGGGGCTCGAATTTCACACGCAAAACCTCGGGAGTGTCCGGTTCCACGCGAAATGCCTCGTCCACGGCGATGCCGGGAATCCACGCAATCCGCCCGCCGCACAGAACCAGTGGCAAACTGTCGCGCACGGAGAGAGGAACCTTGCGGTCGGTCAGAATGTCCGCCACCTTCCGAGATCCGTCCAGCCCGATTGGCCGGATACGATCGCCGTTACGACGATTGCGCACGCTCCAAGGCTCGCCGCCATTAGCGAGGATTGCCGTGTGAGGATCGGACGGGACACCACGCATATCGGTCGACTCGGCTGTCAGCCGCCCGCCCGGCGTTTCCGTCACGCCTGGAATCGTCAAAGGCAGTTCGAACGAAGGTACGGGAGTTTCGGCGCCATGGCGCACAAGCGTGAGGTATACGCCCTCCAGACGGGCTTCCACTCCGCCCTCAAGATGGACAATCCCTCGGGTTCCTTCGCACACCGCTAGGACCCCTTCCACGTTCCCATACCCAATATCGATTCCCGCCTGCGTCAGCCACCTTCGGACGATCCGGCGCTGAAGGGCGAGGGGAAATCCGGCCAGTTCGTCCCGGTCGACACGCCAACGGTTTTCAGAACACGCTTCGATATCCGGTGTGCCGCGCGCTATCCTCTCCAGCACATCGTTGTCTCCAGCCGCCAGTTCCGCAAGACGCGCAAGCGCCTCCCGAATCGAAGGATTGAACTCGCGTTCCAGCAAAGGAAGAAGTACGGCGCGGATGCGGTTGCGCGGGTAGCGGGAATTCTCATTCGTGCTGTCGACAAACGGGGTAAGGCCGCGCTCCGCGCAGAATCGACCCGTTTCCGCGCGCGTGACCTGCAGAATCGGACGGAAAAGGCGCACGGGTACCGGTGATTCCGGCGGCTCCACCACACGCTCCGGCGCGATACCGGAAAGCCCGCTCAATCCGGTTCCCGAGATAACGCGCAACAGCACCGTCTCTGCCTGGTCGTCCAAGGTATGGCCCGTCGCGATTCCCCACGCGGCGTGTTCCGCGGCAAGCCGGTAGAAGAACTCGTAGCGCGCGGTGCGACCCGCCATCTCCAGCGACTCGCCGCGTTCCTTCGCCAGTGCCGGTACATCAATCCGGCCAACGTCGAATTCAGCGTCCATATCCCGGCACCACTTGCGAAGTTGAACCACTTCGCGAGCCGATTCCTCCGGCCGTTGACCGTGTTGCAGGTGCGCCGCCCTCAGCGTGAAACCGAATTCCCCGCGCAGGCCGGCAAGACCCACCAGCAAGGCCAGCGAATCCTGGCCGCCCGACACAGCCGCGATAATCAGCGATTGATTCGGTACCGGATAGCGCTCAAAATGCGCCCGGATGCTCTCTTCCACCGTGGTTCCCATACGAGAAAGGATAACACGACAAAGGATCCGGGATTCAGGATCCAGGATTCGGGAACCGATGCGCCGCGTTGCAAGTGTGTGTTTTGTGCCCCGACTCCGGCCTGAATCCTGAATCCCGAATCCCAAATCCTGCTCTTTGACCTTCTCCCGGCCCGGTGATTACGTTGAAGTATGAAACGTTTCAGATTCATCACTATTTGCCTCATAACACTCCTCGCGGTATCCGCATCGGCCTTCTCGGCGCCGGAACACGCCTTCCCCGCCGCCCGCGTCTTCACCGCTTCCGAACTGGACAACGGCGCATTCGTCAGCTTGCCCGTCAAAGGCAAATCCCCGGCAACACTGAGGTTGGGCTGGGACACGGAGAACCTTTACCTGCGCTTGGGCAAGGCGCCCGAGGGTGCCAGGCTGGAAACCGAGTTCCTCGGCTCGCGCTGGTTCCTGGAATCGAAGCAGGGCGACGTGTCGTACAGCCGGCAGGGCGCGAATCCCGTATCCGGAACGGTGACGGACGCCGAAGGTATATGGAACGCCAAGGCCGCGTGGAAGGACATCGGCGAAACGCCCGTCACGGCCGGCCGCCACATCCTGATGACGCTTCGATGGACGGTTCCCGGCGCGGGCGAGGTTGTGATTCCCGCCAAGGCCGTCCGGCACAAACAGTTGACGTGGGGTATCTTCTTCCTGAACGACGGCTTTTCGGAGGCCGACTGCGCGCCCACACTGCCCATGCCGTTCATCTTCCAGGTCTCCACCAACGCCCGCGCCGGCAAGCCGTTCGTCAAATTGACGCCGGATCCCAAAACCGGCTTCTTCCAGCCGTGCGAACTGGTATTCAAGGCGATCACCAACGACGACAGGGAATTCCGCCGTGTGTCCGTGCCGGGCGGACCGGCGAAGATCGATTTTCCGCCCCATCCGGGCGTCGACACGATCGGCGCCGTGATCCGCATCCCGGCGCTGGGCGAAAAATCACCCGCGCCCGAGTACCGCGTCCTGGCGCCCGGCATCAAAACGAGGTTCTTCAAGGGCG
>JAKQQT010000429.1 GCA_029564025.1 Armatimonadota bacterium
TTCGGGTTCCGTTTTCGCATGGTATCGACCAGATTCAGGGCGTGCACTCCCGGGATGGGATCCTCTCTCGAGCCGAAGATATCCGTAATCAGCACAACGTCGGCTTCGTCGAACGAAGCGGCGAATTCGTCGAGGAAGTCCCGTGTGCGCGAGTAAAGATGCGGCTGAAACTGGGCGACGATGCGGCGGTTGGGGAATGCCTGGCGGGCTCCCTGCAAAGCGGCGCGGACTTCGGTGGGGTGGTGCGCGTAATCGTCGTAAACCAGCACGCCGTTCCGTTCGCCGATGCGTTCGAAGCGCCTGCCGACGCCGTCGTAAAGGGCAAGGCCGGCAATGATGTCCGCCGGTTCGATACAGGCTGTCTCGGCAATGGCGATGGCCGCCAGTGCGTTGTAAACGTTGTGAAGCCCCGGCGCGCGAAGAACGACCTCACCCCAGTCCTGGTCCCGCAGGCGCACTGTAAACCGGGTGGAGGACCCATCAGGCGTCACGTTTCCGGCGCGGTAATCGCCATCGCGCAGGCCGAAGGATTTACGTTTTCCGGCGAACCGCCCGGCAATGCGGGCGGTCAACGGACAGTCGGCGCCATAGACCAGGCAACCTTCATCCTCAATGCCGTCAATAAACCGTTCGAACGCGCCCAGCAGGTGGTCGATCGTGCCGTGGTGGTCGAGGTGGTCCGCCTCGATGTTGTTGACAACAGCAACCGAATAATGCAGATCCATGAACGACTCGTAAGCCTCGCAGGCTTCCGCGATGAAGTGCCTGCCCGATCCGTGCCGGGCATTGCGGTCCGGACCGAGGGCTTCCCCCCCGACGACGACGCACGGATCGAGTCCCGCGTGAAGAAATATCCGCGCCGTCATGGCGGTTGTGGTTGTCTTCCCGTGCGTCCCCGCGATGGCGATTCCGGTGTAGCCTTTCATCAACTCGCCCAGGTACTGCGACCGGCGGAGCAAGGTTTGTTTTCTGCTCAGGGCGACGGCGTATTCCGGATTGTCGGGTCTCACCGCATCGGAGTAAACGACCAGTGCGTCTGCCGGCACGTTTTCGGCGCGGTGCCCGGCGAAAGCGGAGATGCCCAGGCGCCGCAGTTCCTCCAGCATGGCGGAATCCAGACGGTCCGACCCGCTGACCTGCCGACCCTCGGCCCGGGCGAGTCGCGCGAGTGCGCTCATCCCGATCCCGCCGATCCCTATGAAATGGATGTTGTTGCTTGTATTCATAAAAAGTGACTACGGCCTTGCCAAAGACAGGGCCACTTCGGCGATATCCTTCGCGGCGTTCGGCCTGGCCAGTTGCCGTGCCGAGTTCTTCATCGCATCGCGAACTTCGGCTCCCGCCAATTCCTGCAAGGCCTCGCACAAGGTTGCCGGGTTGAAACCGCTCTGGTCAATGACCCTGGCGGCGCCGGCTTTGCGCGGAATTTCCGCGTTGGCGCGTTGATGGTCGTCAGCCGCGTACGGGTAGGGAACCAGAATCGCCGGCAGAGCGTGCAGTGCCAACTCCGCGATGGACGAAGCGCCTGTTCTCGCCACGGCAACGTCAGTGGCGGTATAGGCGGCCGTCATATCCTCGATAAACGGCAGAGCCCGGTAATACGGACGGTCCGCCATCAGACTTTTCACGCTATCGTTGAAGTGTTTCGGGCCTGTCTGGTGCAGAATCTGCCAGCCCAATACCCCGATACGGTCCAAAGCGCCGAACACCACGCTGTTCACAGCCGCGGCGCCCTGACTGCCTCCGGCCACAAGCAGTGTTAATCTGTCCGGATCCAGCCCAAACGCCCGCCGCGCCTTTTCCGGCGATGGAACAGCCTTCGGTATGCGGACGGCCACGCCGGTAACCACGCAACGGGATGAAGGCAGGCCGCGCCCGCTTTCCGGAAATCCCAGGGTAACACGTGTGGCAAGCCGTCCCAGCAGGCGGTTGGCCCGTCCGGCAACCGCGTTTGGTTCGTGCAGAATCACCGGCACGCGCCGCAGGAATCCCGCGAGCGCTACGGGAACGCAAGCATAGCCGCCCGTTCCGACAATCACCTTCGCTTCGGAACGTCTGAGAAGGCGCATCGCCGAGATGGTTCCGCGCGTTACACCGATCAAACCGGCGATCGGCCCTCGGCGGTCCAGCCTTCCGGCACCGATGCCCCGGAACGGTATTCCGTGTTGGGGAACGATGCGCGCTTCCGGGCCGGTCTGATTGCCTATGTACAGCAGGGATGCGCCTTGCGAAGACAGGGCGTCACCGATGCTCAGAGCCGGATAGATGTGACCGCCCGTTCCGCCGCCTGTCAGGACCACTGTTGGTTTCATCGGTTAGCAAATATTCCGGCGGGCACGGAGCCCGGCGTGAAATGTTCGCCAGAACACCCAGGGCGAACAGACTCATCACGAGCGAGGAACCTCCGTAGGATATCAACGGAAGCGTGATGCCCGTGGTTGGCGCCAGTGCCGTCACCACGGCCATGTTTAAAAACGCCTGGCCGCTGATTACAAGCAAGATGCCAAGCGCCATCAGCGAACCAAATCCGTCCCGGCTCCGCTGGGCGACAACGATGCCCCGCCACGTCAAAATCCCGAACAGCGCCACCAGGCTCAGTGAGCCGATCAGTCCGAGTTCCTCGCCGATGACCGCCATGATGAAGTCCGTGCGCTGGGCCGGCAGGTAAAGCCACTTGGCTCGGCTCATTCCCAGGCCCTTTCCCAAAGGTCCACCGGAGCCCTGCGCAATCAGAGACTGGTTGATCTGGTACTTGTCGCCCTCGCTTGTGAAGTGAGACACCACCCGGGACCTTGCTTCGGGCCAGAGCGCAATCAGCACGACCAGAGCCACACACGCCAACACGAGAACAACCGCGATATGCCGCAGTCGGGCGCCTCCCGCAATGACCATCGCGAGGCAGATGGAGCCCAGGATGAAAGTGGATCCAATGTCCTTTTCAGCGACGACCAGCAGGCAGACGATGGCGACCGGAATCATGACGGGCCGGAAACCCTTGTCGAAGTTCCTGATCTTCGTCGTTTTTTTTGTCAGAACATCGGCCAGGAAGAGGATCATCAGGAGTTTGGAGAGCTCCGAGGGCTGAAACCGGAACGGGCCGGCTTCAATCCAGCTCCTGGAACCGCCGTGAACCTCACCTATGACAAGCACCAGCACCAGCAGGGCGAGAGCGAGCCTGTAGGCGTTCAGCGCGTGCGGACGATACGCCCGGTAGTCGATCCGGTAGCCGATGTAATATAGAACCAGACCGATCGCCGCGAATACCGCCTGGCGTTTGAGATAATACAGGGTGTCCCCG
>JAKQQT010000430.1 GCA_029564025.1 Armatimonadota bacterium
CACCGCGAACACCGCGATTCCGGCCACGCCAACGGCGCACACCACCGCGACAAAACCAATTACAACCCCCGAGATAAAGAATGTCGCAAGGACGGATTCCACCTCCCTCCCGGGTTTGCTGATACGCCTGTAGATCACATCGGCGAGGCGCAAAAACCACCGGAACGGAAAGATCAGCCCTTTCTCCCGAAGCAAACTCTTGAACACTGTGTCACCTTCAGGCGCACCCATAACTCACCTCACTTCAACGCGGAGATGACCTTCGCCACCAAATCGCCCGCGAACGGGGAAAAACACATCAAGGCAACCGGCCAACGCCACGGCGTCAACAACACGATCCATTTGGCCGGCTTCGACGCGGCGGGCAAACCATCGGCGACAGAGCATTTAGCCTGATGCAACTCAATAGCCCGCTCCGTACGCTCGTGCGCCAGAAGCTCACGCCGGATGCCGGAAATAACGATCCGCTTGATTCCGCGAAGCGCGGGATCCTGCGTCCCGTTAATTTCCTGAGCGTACCGCAAATCGTCCGCGAGAACGTCCTTGGTCTGACCGTCCAACCCGCTCTCGGCAATAGCATCCCTCAAAAGCTCAAGCCTCACGTCGTCACTCATTTCGTTTCACCCTCTTCCTTCCCTGTCCGCGACAGCTAACGGGAAACGCCCTGGCCTTTCAACATCTTCTTCCGCCACTGCACACGCTCGACGCGTCTGTTGTACTCGTCTATCCGGGCATCGAAACGGCGGGCGTCATCCAGCATCCCCCGCATCAGCGTTTGAATTCCCGTCCCATTATCCGGGACAAACTCCGTCCCGTCGTCGTTCCAAAACCGCCGGAGTCGCCCGTAACGCCCGGCCCACGCGTCCCGTTCAGACACAAACGCGTCGATCCGGGTGTCCACAACCCGGATCGGGTAATGCGGGGGATCGACAACGCCGCTGAAAATGCCGCCGTGCGCTTCCGTGAACCGGGCTGCCGACGGAATCTCCAGAGCATCGGGGGACACCGGGGTCAAGACTCCGGACGGGATATCCAAAGAACCGGGAGACACTACGGACACGCCCAAATGCGGGATGGGAACACCGGGGACACCGACGACAGGGGCTTCCGCAACAGGAACCGCCATCGTCCCGTCCCCGCCGTCCATCTTCGCGCCGGGAGTCAGTAGCCGCAGCTTCGTCTTCAACTCGCGCTCGACACCCTCAAACCCCGGATGCCCGGCGACCTGATTTTTCAGCGCGTTGAGTTCGGACACCGGATCGCGCACGCCCTGCCAATCGACACCGGCCACAGCCGCCCTCGCGGCCTCGACGCCGTTCGTGCCGACAGCAAGGCGCAGTTCATCCATGTGCCGACTGACCCCGCCCGCCGCACGGGCGCTCACGGCCACCAAGGCAACCGCCAGAATATGCGCAATCCGTTTCATGCCGCCCCCCTTACTTGATTTTTTCCAACTCGCTCTTCACGCGCCCGAGAAACTGGGCATTCGCCTCAACAGCCGGGACGCGAAGAAGCACGCCGTTAAGGAACTCTTTGTATTTCTCCACGCCAAGAGCGACAGGATCAACCTGAGAAAACACCTTGTCCATCTCCGCCGAGCCGCCGACGACAGCCGCGTTTTTCAGCACCGCCGCTTGGCACGCGTCAGAACACCCTGACCCAGCGCCGGACATTTTCAGCGCGTCGCACAGAGCCAGAGCCGCCATCAGACTGTTTTTGCCGGGGGGAAACTGATCTGCCGCTACCCGGGCAAACGAGGCGGCACGCGCGATGTCGTTAAGCTTGAATCGGCATATCATCGAGGCGTAATAGTTCAAATTTCCGCGAACGTACTCCGAAGCCGACGGGTAATCCCGGATCCCGTTTATCAGGCACTCCAACGCTTCGGGAAACCTATCCAAAGCGCCGAGGCAAGCCGCTTTGTGGTAAACCAGCAAGGCGACACCGTTCGTTTGCGCCGGATAATCACGAATCCCGGCTTCTACCAAAGCCATAGATTCGTTGAACTTCTTGTCCGTGTGGAGAACCTTTGCCGCAGCCAGCACGGCTTGCGCCCCGACAGCCGGGTTCGCCTTTGCGATGTCCATGCACGCGGCGACTTTCGCCGCCACGTCCTGTTTTCCGTCGGTCACCGCCTTGATTTCTGCGGCTCCGGGCAATTCCGCGCATAAAGCAAGGCACACGGCGAAAAACAACATCATCACGAACAGCACACCATACTTCTTCATCTTGACTCCTTTTGCCGCTTTACGGCGTTGTCCGGCCCGCTTCCCATGACTCGGGCCTGATTGGACGCCACCTCGTTCTGGTGCCGTCCAACCGTTTCTCGTATTCCCCATCCGACACACGCATCCACGACCAGACAAGGTTCGTGTTGTCGCGCCTCATCCAACCGCACTCGCAGTTGCGGGACGGGAAAAAGTAAACCGTGCAGACCACAGACCCCGTGTTCGCCAACTGGTCCGCAATGCTGTTCGTCAAACCCTTGCGTATCCAGACACGCGGATCAGACGCATAATCGTCCGTGTAGTACGCCCAGGCGTTCGTGTCCGGGTTGCTCCAGTGCTGGTCCGCTGTCCAAGACGCATAGTAATACACGAGGTTGGACCCGCTGTTCCCCTCCACGGCATACCCGTTCGTGGTGGCCTTGATCTCGAAGTCCGTCCAGTGCTCACCAAGGTCGAGCTTGAAGACGGGGTACGGGTGACTCTGTTCCGTCACAAGCCGCCCCGACTCCAGAGGCCATAGGAACTCCAGGTTGTACGGGATCTGATACCCGCGTTCCAGGCCGATCCCGGAATAACTGAGAGTGACCATCTGATTCAGGTTGAAATACAGCCCGACGTACCCCGGCTGGATAATCGTCCCCGGCTGCTTGGCATAATAATTCGCGGACACGAAATTACTGACGCTCAGGAAAGCCTGCCCGCTAAGCGGCTCCGACAGAACGCCGTCCACCACGACGCCCGAAAACGCAGGACACGCGGCAAATAGAAAAAACAATATGGCACGGCAGCTTTTCATTGGTTACCTCGCCGTTTGCTGCAACACCTGGACT
>JAKQQT010000439.1 GCA_029564025.1 Armatimonadota bacterium
AATGGTGCGAATTGGTCGCTCACTGGATCAGAAACAGGGTTGTTTCACACGGATTTCTTCTCCGGTACTTCACAATGGACGCGCGTCACCAAGTCGTTCACCGCAGATGAAGCCGGGGAGACACTCACATTCTTTTTCGGCGGAAACACGAAAAACGGCACCAACCATGGGACGTTCGTTGACGGTGCCATGCTTGTCAAATCCTCCGTATTGACGGACTTTCACGCGAGCGACCAGGAGATGCAGACGTTCACCATAACGCTCCCTGAGGCAGATGGCGGATCATGCACAGTGAGCGGCATGGCGCGGTTGACGAAGTTTGATACCAAGGCTCAGACGGGTGAAATCCTGGAGGCAGATTTTGAATTGATCACAAGCGGGACGGTGACGTTCTCGTATAACGTAACGTAAACCAAATCAACGGAAGGGAACCAAGATGGGAATCCTTTGTAAGAACAAGCCAACTGTGACTGTGAACAGCGTCGTGCTGCCGGCCGTGAAGTCTGTGAACTGGACGGGCTTGGGGCGCGAAACAGTGGACGTGACCAGCTTTGACAGCAGCGGTTGGAAACAGTACGTCGCCGGATTGAAGGACGCCGGATCGCTGACGGTGGAATGCGAGTACATTCCTGACAACGCGCAGCAGAAATATGCGCCTGGAGGCGCGCTTTACGGATTCTACGCGGACACCGCCGTGAGCATTTCATGCGCATGGCCAAACGCAGCCGGTTCGACGACCACATGGTCTTGTTCCGGGTTCCTGACCGGCGCGGAGCCGACGGCAAGCGTCGGTGAAACGCTCAAAATCAGGTTTGACTACAAGCTCACCGGTGTTCCGACGTTGGCATAACCGATGGAACACCATGCATGGTTGATATTCGCGCCCGGTGATACGGACGCAGCCAGGGTAATTGAGGCGGCCCGCCATACGATGGCCAGCCTTCACGGTGAATTGGATCCACGTACCGAAACAGTGGACGTACAACCGGACGGAACGGTACTCTATCGCATTGTCGGAAACGCTGTGGCCTGGCGGGAATGGATGGCACGGGAAGGCCTGCAAGCGTTATGCAGTGAGCGCCCCGACTGGCCGACGTTCCAGGACGCATTGGAACCGCCGCAATCCCAACGCATGCCCGAAGAAGATTGACGCCACAAAGGAGGCAAAAAATGAGTGCAGGAAAAATGAAAGCACCTGCTGAAATCAAGGCACCCGAGGTCAAGGAAGCGGTGGCCGCCGATTTTATGAACGCGGCTCCCAAGATCAAAGGGGTGTTCTGCGAAGCGTTCGGAAAGACCGTCTATCTTCGCGCCATGACAGCCGCGGAAAAGGATGAATGGTTCTTCCAGATCGCCGACGCTGCAAAGCGCGGAGAAGAGTACAAGAACATGACGGCGCGGCTTCTCGTGCGATGCCTGTGCGATGGCGGCGGTAATTTGCTGTTCAAACCATCTGACGCGGACGTGCTCGGGAAAGCAGATGCGGGGTTGCTCGCGATGCTGTTTGAGGAAGCGTCCGAGCTTTGTGGTCTGACCCCGAAATCAATAGAGAATGCCGCAAAAAACTGAGACGGAACCGATACCGGCGGTTCCTGGTGCGGCTTTCCCTCAAGTGGGGTATCCCGGTACATCAGATACTTTCACGGTTCACGGGGGACGAGATCAAGGAATTACAGGCGCTGGAATACCTTGAGCCGTGGGGATACGAAATTGAGAACCATCGCGCGGCGCTCCCTGCATATATCACTGCTTGCGCGCACAGCGAACAGGACAAGACTCCAGATTATGGGACGTTTTTACGGGAATGGTTCGGCGACCGTGAACGCGAGGAGCCAGAAAAGCCACATGAGGACAAGGTGATCGACTTCGTAAAAGCGAGCGTCCTCGCGACGGGTGGGATGGTGTTATGACCATAGCGGAGTTGATCGTCAAGATCGGCGCAGATGCCAGCCAGTTCGCCAGGCAGATGGAAGTCACGAAGCAACAGGTGGCAACCGTCGGCAAGGCGATGGAGTCGTTCGGGCGCACCGCAACCTACGCCGTGACGTTGCCGATGATCGGGGTGGCCGCCGGCGCTCTGAAGATGAGCGCCAACATGGAGCAGACGGGCGTGGCCTTCCGGTCAATGCTGAAGGACGGCAATGCGAGCGCCGCGATGCTGAAGGATATACAACGTATCGCCGCAGAAACGCCGTTTGAGTTCCCGGAACTCGCCAACAGCGCCCGGCTCCTGCTTGCCTATCGGTTCGAGGCGTCAAAGGTCATTCCAATGCTGCGCACGATAGGCGACGCGGCTTCTGCGATGGGTGCTGGCGCGGAAGGCATGGATCGTATCACCCGCGCCCTCGGACAGATGCAAGCCAAGGGCCGCGTGACCGCACAGGAGATGCTCCAGCTATCCGAGATCGGGATCAACGGCTTTCAGATGATCGCCGAGGCGTCTGGCAAGACAACGCAGGAAATCATGAAGCTGTCCGAGAAGGGCATGCTGGACGCGGCCACCGGGGTATCGGCTATCCTGTCCGGAATCAATCGGCAATTCGGCGGGGCAATGGAGCAGCAGAGCCGGACGCTTCTGGGGCGTTGGTCAACGTTTCTGGATGACGCAAAAGCAGCGATGAGACAATTCGGGGACCAGATCGCGCCGATTGCGCAGGGCGCTTTGGCCGCAGTGAGTGAAGCCGTGAAGGCCGCAGGTGACCGGTTCGCCGCGATGAACACCCACGAAAAGAACGCAACGATTGCGATGTACGTGATGATCGCCGCTATTCCGCCGATGGTGATGATGATCGGCAAGCTCGTAGTGGCATTTAACGCACTGAAGTTGGCGGGACTTGCTACGTTCGCCGCTGGCGGCCCGATTGCGGTCGGCGTTGCGGCACTCGCGGGCTTGATCTACCTGCTGACCAAGCGGTGGCTGGAGCACAAAGCGGCTCTCGGGGCGTTCAATACTGAGGCGTCCGCAACCGTGATCGCCATGAACGGAATGACGGAAGGGCAACAGCGGCTTAACTTGGCGTTCCGGCAAGGGCTGTTGGCGCGGTATAACAAGGAATACTCAGATTTACCAAGCAGAGCCGCGGACGTGAGGCCGGGACAGACGTGGGAACAGGTATACAACCGCCGCCGCCAACTGGAATTGCTCATCCGGCAAAACGAGAGAGAGGTTGGCGCGATACAGGGCGTGATAAACCAGCGCGGTGCAGCCCCGGGCGGGGGTCTGGCGCCGGGGCTTGGCGGTGGCGCCCCGGGCGGGGGTCTGGCGCCGGGCCAGCCGGTTGGCGTGCCTGCTCTCCCTGGCGAGAAAATGACTCCAGCTCAGGAGCGTTACGCTCAAGAAAGATTCCAGCAACTGCAGTACGAAGCCAGGATGGAGTACCTTCGTAACAGAGGGGAAAAAATGCGCCGGCAATTAGGGCCGAGAATGCCGACGCCACGTGGTATTCCGGAACAATTGCAAATCCAGGAGCTGGCGGCTCAGAAGATGGACGCCAATGGTGCGATGGCGGAACGGTATCAATCTCAGTTCCAGGGCTACGTTGCTTCCTTCACAAACTGGACCAATGGTTTCTTAGAAATAGGCGATAGGATGGGGAACGTCGCCGCGTCCATCGCGATGAACTGGAAGAACGCAGGGCAAATTATCACCAATGCTCTGCAACAAATGACAGCACAGCTCATTGCGGCAATCACCAAGGCGCTCGTGTTCAAGGCACTTATGACGATGTTCGGGATTCCCACGGGTGCCAGCGGTGGCGTGACATTCGGCGGGATAATCAAGAGCGCGTTCGGCTTCGCAGAGGGCGGTATCGTCACCAAGCCTACGCTCGCCATGATCGGGGAGCGGAACGAGCCCGAGGCCGTGATACCGTTGTCCAAAATGGGGCAGTTCGGCGGCGGCGCGCAGACGATCAACATCGTGCTTGACGGGCAGGTGATCGCGTCCGCCGTGTCAAATAGGCAGGCAAAGGAAGTGCGTATGCGCGGGGTGTTGGCCGCATGAACAACGTCGTGGTGAACTTTGGCGCGATAGGCTTCTCATCGTATTTCGGAGTGAGCCGCCTTGTCGGAACGCCACAGATCAATATGCGGATCGCCGGGCGGTCAACCGCTTCGTGTTCCGTGGTTGCCGACAGCGGCGTAGTGGTTCCGTCTACGTTCGCAATCGGCACGCTCTGCAACATTCAGAACTTCATGAATCAACCGGCGAATGATGGGATAGAGTTTCTTTCATCAGATGCAGATGACATCTCGAAGGAGATCCTGTTCATCGGCGTGGACACCGGCGGCACGGTGCGGTACGAAGCGAAGGAAACGCACGCCGGGGATGCTCGCACCGCCGTGGCAACGACGCGCACAGACTGGGCGGAACTGTACGAGGTTCACGTGCCCGCCGGGATGATCGGCGCGCTCACGGTGCGAGAAGCGTCTGGGAACGCAACCATCACAACGGTGCCCGCGGGGACGCGGTTCGTTTCCGACCGGCTCTTCTCGGGGTTCCTTGACGGAGTGAAGCTCACCAAGGTGGTCGAAACGTCCAGCGCCGCCAATATGCGGTACGACTGCGATTTCGTGGACGTGGGGCAAGTGCTGGACCGGCGGCTCTGTCTGGAAGATTTCTCCGATACGGACGTCGGCACGATCATCACGGCGTTGCTGACCAACTACCTGACGGCGGAAGGGTTTGTGCGCACATGGGGGAACGTGGACCGGATACATGCCACCGTTGCGGCGGTCACGGTTGCGAACCTGAACGCGGCATATAAGCCGATCAGTGAAGTGCTGAACGAACTCGCCCGGATCGCCGGGTGTTCATGGTGGGTCACGCCCTAC
>JAKQQT010000440.1 GCA_029564025.1 Armatimonadota bacterium
TGTCCAAAGCCGGTTTCCGTCGTACGCGAGGTTTCCGCCGACGGGGCGAGTTTCCACAATGCGGGTGCGCTTGCGTTTGAATGACTGCTTTGCTTCCATGTGTCACTCCGGGCCGGCCCCGGTCGCATTGAAGGCTTGCGCGATTGATGGTAGAATCAGGTGTCAAGCGTCATCTACCGTCGCCCTTGCCGTCAATGGCCGGGGCCTGTCTTCACGTTCACGCTTGCCTCAGGTTGCGCGACAGCCAGCCTTCGATTTCCGATTCCGGGTAAAGCCGGCGTCCGCCACGTTTTCCAACCGGCGATCCGATCTTCACCGACGCGATGTCGCCCCTCAGGGCACGGTTCGTCAACCAGTCCGTCGATACGCGCATCCGCGCGGCCGCTTCCTTCGTCGTCAGCAGGTTTCCCACAGGTCTTGTTTTCATGGCCTTTCCTCCAGTTCAAGTTTTCATAAGCGGCTCTGTTCAAGCAGTCCGCCACCGGGACAACATCGGCCGGCCGCCCGACGGTATCCACTCTCTGAGGTTAGAACAGATTGTTTTGTTTTTATATGATTTTGGACAGATGAAAACACTGCATGTAGTAAATCGCGCAAAATGCTAAGGTGGATGCTAAGGTGGATGCTAAGGTGGATGCTAAGGTGGATGCTAAGGTGGATGCTAACTCCCATCCCATCCCATCCCATCCCATACAGAACACCCCCTCTATATCCCCCGTGACGGGGGACGGTGTTGAACAGGTTGTCACTTCCGAAGTTACACGATAAACCAGCGATCCGGGCCGTTCACAGGTGCGGGGTGGTTCATGCTTCGTCGCCTCCCACGGCCTGCGCCGGTTCGTCGGCCGCTGTGGATTCAGCCGGGGCCTGCATTGCGTTGATAAGTGACGTGAGCCGGCCCCGGTCGGTGTGTGCGTATCGCCGCGACATGGCGAGGGTTGCATGTCCCAGCATATCGGCCACCATTGGAAGTGAGGCGCCGGCCGCAAGCAGGCGTGAGCCGCACAAGTGGCGCGTATCGTGAAAGCGAAGGTCCGGCCGTCCCGCCTTGCGTGCGGCACGTCGGAAGGCTTGGGATACCGACAGCGGTTTAGGCGGGGTTCCGGCATCGGTCACAATAACCGGGGCCTCCGGTAGTTGCTTGCGCCTCTTGAGTTCCTTGAGCATGTCCGGCCGAATGGGTACGGTTCGCGGACTACCGCCCTTGCTTCGTTCGACAACCAGGTTGCCGGATTCAAAATCGATGTTGCGCCACTTGAGGGCCAGCAGTTCACCTTGCCGGCATCCGGTCGTCACGGCCATACGGTAAACAAAGCGCATCCATTCGGGCAGCGCTTCAATCAAGCGGTTTTCTTCGTCGGCGTTCAATGTCGGGACCCGTTCGTTGTTCTCCCTGGGAAGGCGTATCTTGCCGGCCGGGTTGCGTTCCAGTTCGCCGATCTCGACAGCGTAGTTAAGCAGACTGCGAATGAAGGCGATTTCCCGGTTCACCGAAGCGACAGACAGGTTTTTCCGTTCCGGGGGTTCTGCCTTGTCCCACGTTTGGCCGGCCTTGCGCTTGCGTTCAAAGGCTTCCCTGCTTTGGATACTGGACGCGGTTTCC
>JAKQQT010000445.1 GCA_029564025.1 Armatimonadota bacterium
CGAGACACGTAGGGGCGATTCACGAATCGCCCCTGCCTGAACTCCTCATCCTGAATTCTCTCTGTGCCTCCGTGTCTCTGTGGTTAGTCGCATCGGACAGAACGCCCCCCGGATTTCCTTTCTTATTGGGAAGCAATGAAAACGCTCCCCGGAGAAAGGAGCCCTTGATGCATCACGGAGCGATTGTGGCGAAGCGGGTGGAATCCGCGCCGCGGAGTCAGCAGAAAACCGATACCTTTGCGTACGACCGCATGGAGTGCGCCGTGCCGCCGTTTCCGATGGAGGCCGTGGCGCGGGCGTATGTGGAGGACCCCGATGTCTACCTCTGTTGCAATGCCATCGCGGCCAAGGCTTGCGGAGCCGGGTGGGAGATCAGCGGTTCAGCGCCCGCCGAGGCGCTTGCGTTTTTCGAGGACGGTTCGCCGGACCGGCCGCTGATCGAGACGCTTCGCCTTGTGTTCCTGGATCTGAACCTGCTGGGAAGCGCGTACCTCGAAATCGCGCGCGACGCCCAGGACCGGCCCGCCGCGATGTGGTGGGTCCCGGCGTGCGAGGTCCGCGCCCGCAGAAACGGCGACGGTTACTGCCAGCGCACGGAAACCGACCGGTACACCCTGTTCAATCCATATACCCCGGACCGGAGCCGAAGACAGGAACTCCGCCGCACGGGCGCATGTCATGCGTCGCGGGAAGGCGGATGGGCGAACGAGATCATTGCGTTCCGCCTGCCAAATCCGGCGGGAAAGTGGTACGGCCTTCCGCCGGCGCTTCTCGCCGCGCAAGATATCCTGGCCGACGCGTGCGTGAAGGCGTCCAACATCTCTTTCTTTCAGAACGGCATGATGCCGGACTACGTGCTTTCGGTGAAGGGCGGTTCGCTGTCCGATGGCACGCTGGAGGAACTGCGCGCTTTCCTGAACGAGACGCACCGGGGCGCGGACCGGCACCACGGGATGATCGTGCTGGAGGCGTTGCCGGCAGGCGACCAGACGGTAGGCTTGGAGCTGATTCCGATGCAACCGGCGATGAAGGACATGCCGTTTCTGGCCTACCGCAAGTTCGCCATCGAGAACAAGGTTCGGGCGTTTCGCGTGCCGCTCAGCAAGGCCGGCATCAACCAGGCGGGGCGGCTGGGCGAGGCATCGGGCCGGGAGGAAACGGAAACATTCAAGTCGGAGGTCGTCGAACCACAGCAGACGATGGTGGAACACGCGTTCCGACGGGTCCTGCGGTCGGACTTCGGCGCCACGGATGCCGAGTTCCGGTTCAAGGACCTGGACTTGCGCGATACAACCCGGCTTGCCGAAACCGCCAGCCTGCTGACCGGCGGATCCGCCGTGCTGACGGTGGATGAGGCGCGGGCGACGTTGGGTTACGGTCCGAAAGGAGGCAGTTAGGGATTGAAACGGATCGTGTACGGGGAGGTGCTGACCCCGGGCGTGGTGGACGCGCAGGGCGACGTGGTCAGCGAAGACGAAATCGAGCGGGCCGCACACCTGTTTCTGCGGAAGCACGGCTCGATCGGCGAGATGCACAGCCGGTTTTCGGGCGTCGGCCGGGTGGTGGAGAGTTTCATCGCCCGGAACGGTGATACGCACTTCACGCAAGGCGCGTGGGTGCTGGGCGTGCAGTTGGAAGAAGAGACGTGGCGCGCCGTGATGGACGGAACGCTGACGGGATTCTCGGTCGGCGGTCGCGCGCGGCGGGTACCGGTTGTTGAAGAAAAGGAGGAGAATGATGCCGAGTGAGTTGAGGGATATCGAGGTCGAGGAGGTGTCGCTTGTGGACCGCCCGGCGACGGGAAAGCGGTTTAAACTTTTCAAACGGACGGGCGATACGAACAGAATCATCAGGAAGGCCATACAGAACATATGTTCGTTGTGGCCGCGCCTGGAAACCGATGTCCGCACGCTTGCCGACCGCATCGAGGCGCTCGAGAAGCGGACCGACAACGAGGGCGTCAGCAAGCGAGATGACGGCGGGATTGACGATTTGAAAAAGCGGGCTCGACTACTGGAGGACCGCCTTGCGGCGCTGGAAAAGGGGGCGCCGGTGCGGCAGTCTGCCGATCCGCGAGAGCCGAAGCCGAATCTTTGGAACGGCGTGCTTTGAACCTGAAAGGAGATAACGTGAACAACACCGAGGCCATTTCCAAGGCCATTTCCACCAGTATGATCACCACCGGACTGCTTTCGCCGGAACAGGCGGGAGCGTTTGTCCGGCAGGTGTTCGACTCCACACCGCTGTTGTCAGCGTCGCGCCGCGTGGCGATGGGCGCGCGCAAGATGAACATCGACAAGATCGGGGTCGGCGCCCGGCTGTTGCGGGTCAAAACGGAAGGTTCGGCCGCCCCGCTCTCGACAGCGGTCAACACGGGCCAGATCGTTCTGGACGCGGTGAGCCTCTCGTTGCCGTGGGAGATCACCGAGGACGCCATCCGCTACAACATCGAAGGCGAGCGCTTCGAGGAGACCGTCATCGGCCTGATGACGCGCCAGGTTGGTGTGGACCTGAACGACCTGGCGTGGAACGGCAACGCTACGCCGCCGACCGCCACCACGCTGAGCTCAAACGTCACGGTGTCCGGCACGTCACTTCCGGTGGTCGCCGCTTCCGCGTATCCGACCACGGGCGTGCTGGTTATCGACAACGAACGCATCCTCTACACGGGCCGTACCGGCAACTCGTTCACCGGCCTCACGCGCGGTTACGACGGAACCACCGCCGCATCGCACAGTTCCGGCGCTTCGGTGGCGCTTGTTTCCGACTTCCTGCTGTCGGCCTTCAACGGTTGGCTTCAGCAGGCGTCGACCGCTCACACAGTGGACGGATCCAACGTGGGCGAAGGCGCGATGGACAAGGGACAGTTCAAAGCGATGCTGAGTGCGATGCCGGTTCGCTACCTGGCGACGGCATCGGCGAAAGGACTGCGCTGGATTATGCACCCGCGCACCGCGTTTGCGTACCTGGATTCCCTGACCGACCGGGCTACATCTGGCGGTGATTACATCCTGATGGGCGCCGACGGCAAGTCGCCCTACGGCTATCCCATCCTGGAGGACCCGGCCCTGCCGACCGGTACGGTGGTTTTCACCGATCCGCGCAATCTGGTGCTCGGGATGGCGCTGGACATCCGCATCAGCCGCGATGCTTCCAGCAAGGACGTGATCAGCCGCGGTGTGCGGTATTACCAGATCGACCTGGCCGCCGACGCGAAGATCGAGGAGCCAGACGCCCTCGTTCTGAACACGGGAATCACCGTTTAGCGCCCCTAACCCCACCCTTCGCCCATACGGGAGGCCGTATGGCCGGGCGCCCCTTCCCCACTGGGGAAGGGGTTGGGGGTTAGGGAATTCACGGGAGGTTATCTATGCCTTACTGCACAAACCAGAGCATTCTGGACCTGATACCGGAAGTGGACCTTTCCGCGTTCGGTGACCAATACGCGCTGGCCGACACGCTGACGGAGATTGCCGGCGCGGCTTCGGACGACGTGGACGCGATGTGCCGACGAACCTTCGTACCGCCCACCCAGGCCGCGGAGAAGGTGTTCGACGGGGATGGCACGAGCCTGATGTTTGTTCCGGACCTTCTTCGCCTGGACTCGCTGAGCGTTAACGGAACGGTCCAGCCCGGCGCGCGGGCGTATCCTTCGTCGGGGCCGCCCTATGCCTGGATCGCCACGGGATACCGATTCCCGGCAGGCGCGGGAAATGTGCATGTTACCGGGCTTTGGGGATTTGGAGACGCCGTTCCCACAACCGTTGCGAGGGCTACGGCCTGCCTCGGCGCGGCGGAGGTTCTGTCGCGATTGCAGGCCCAGCGGGGTCAGGGAGCCAGCGCGCAGGTGATGGGTCTGGCGCGCGAGGAGTATCCAGACGGCGGTCCGTGGTCGGAACGCATCGACGACCTCCGTTCGACGGCAGGCCGGCTGTTGGTACCGTACCGCCGGTTGATGAGATGAAAGGGACGCGCGGGGGCAATGAAGTTTCGAACGACGATACGCGTGTGGCAGGCTTTGGGCGGAGTGGAGGGGGAATTCAATCCGCTGGCGGCGGAATGGGACTTCCGGTTCGAAACGCCGGCGTTCTGTGAACCTCTTCCAGACAGCTCGGTGAGCACCCTGTTCGGCAACATGCGCGCAGACGGCGCGCGCTTCTTCCTGGATGAAAGCCATCCCGAGATCGGTTACCGGTGGCTGATCAAGGACCAGAACACCAACCGTTTCTACCTGGTGGAGCCGGCCGCCCCCAGGTATTATGACACCGGAATACCGCACATCGAGGTCAACGCCAGGCGCATGCCGGAAGGATAAAGCAACGTTGTTTCTGTAAAATTGGTGGGTGACCTTTCGGAGTTGGATTCAGGCTGACCGGAAACTGACGTAGCGTTTCTCGGTCTGCCAGTCGTCTGATATCTCCATCAAGACGGCGCTCACGAGCCTGAGGAGC
>JAKQQT010000448.1 GCA_029564025.1 Armatimonadota bacterium
GGGCAATCGTAGCGACCAACGGAACAAGAATCAACAGACGCTTCATGGAATTCCCTCGCATTCTGTAAAGAGAAAGAAACCTACACCACGCGCACGCCCTTCGCGCGAAGTTCTTCCAGGGCGCGCTTACCATCGTCAGGATTCACGTTCACCGCCCGGCAACCGTCGGCCGCGACGGAAACGCCGAATCCGGCTTCCTTTGCGGCCAGGGCCGTGTGTTTCACGCAATAATCGGTTGCAAGGCCAACCACCACCGTGTCCGTCACACCCAAGGATCGAAGCTGATCGGCCAGATCGGTGTCCTCGAACGCGGAATACGTTTCCTTGTTCGGGTTGTCGGGCTTGTGCAGTTGGTAAGTGATCGGCGCGCGGTTCAGATCCGCATGCAGTTCCGCGCCGTGGGTTCCTTCCACACAATGCGGAGGCCACGGACCTCCCTGGGCCACGAAACTGCAGTGGTTGGCGGGATGCCAGTCCTGGGTTGTGACCACCACGGGATACTCACCCATCAGCCGGTTGATTACCGGAATCACGGCGTCTCCGTCGGGAACCGCCAGGGCGCCGCCCGGACAGAAGTCATATTGCATATCCACAATAATCAAGGCTGTCTTGCGTTTAGTTGACATGCGGTCTCAGATATCCTCGTTTACTGGTTTCAGCAGGCTGTCGTCTCCCACAGCCCGGCCGACCTTGGCCATGTCTATCCACGCTCCCCTGTGGTAAACCCTTGTAATGTCCGCCGTGAAGTCGGTGTTTGTCTCCGGATCGTTACGGAAGCACCACGATCCGACTCCATAAGAGGCAACCGGGGCACCCGCATTTTCGAATGCCCGGATTCGGTCCGGAGTCATTCCCCCGGTGACCACGATACCCGCGTTCAGGCACCAGCGTTTCGCGGCTTCAACGCGACCCGGCGGAAGGTTCCATCTCCGCCACGCATTGTCCATCGCCTCGCGCAGTGCGAACACAAGCCGGGGATTCACCCCGTTGTCCGCCTTCGGATCGCCGGTCGGTTCCACCGAAGCGTCCCTCAGTGCGGCGCTTGTGTCCGGTCGTACGCCGTACAGGGCGTACCGCTTGGCCGTCTCGGTGTCGCCGGCCATATCCGCGCGGTTCCAGAGCGGCCAGAAGGCGTCCATCACGCTTTGTGTTTCGCGAACGCAGTCGTTGTGGAAATCAACCAGGGCAATGCGAGGCACCACCGGATCCATCGTTTCGGCGAAAGCCAGCATCGTGGCGGCCGTGTCTCCATGGAAGCAGGCGATAGCGGCGTGAGCCACCGTACCCGCGCCGCTCCCGCCCCACCACGCTCCCTGCGCATCGGTGGACACAACGGGGGGAGGAGCCTTACCGTGATCGGCGGCGTAGCGGAGGACGGCGATGTGATAGGCGTATCCGTCCAGCGCCTGTGTTTCGTGCATATCGAACCGAGCAGGGAAGAACAGCACTGTTTTACCTTGTGCCGCTTCCAGGAGGGCATACACGTTGGTGGCAATGCGCGTCGCGCGTGAAAGGACACCGAGGGTGGGCGTTTCCAGCGGGCCGAAATCGCGGTATCGACCCCGCGCCCGCAGAACCGGTGTTACGTGGGAAGGATCGCCTCCGTACGGAACTAAGTCACCATCCTCGGCGGCGGCGAGTTCCAGGGGTTCGGAGCCCCGCGAACAAAGCCTCAACATGGCGATGGCGGCATCGACGCCGCACAATAAGGAGGACGGGGAGTGCCGGCAGAACCACTGCATCTCGACATGCACATCGGCAACTTCGCCGCGGGTGACTCCGGCGTGACCAAGGTTGCCCGGCGCGGGATCGCCGGGACGGTCCGCCGCCATGGCATCGAAGGTCATCCGGGCATTGACGAAATACCGGTCGGTATAGCGACCGGTGCGAAGGCCTTCCTCGTCCAGTCCGAATGTTACCGCCGGCAGTCTGCGATGGTCGAAACGGCTCATGAGGTCCTTCTCCGCGAGAACGCGGCAAGCATGATGGGTGTTACCAGACAAGACGTGTGTTGAATAATAGTATGACGCATACAGGACCTGTTAATGGAATTCACATCAACGCTTAATCGTTTTTCTATCAACCCGAGCGGTTCCTGCGTGCTCTACTGGATGCAGTCATCCCAGCGCGCCGACGGCAATCCTGCGCTCAACGAGGCGATCCACCATGCCAACGAATCGAGCCTTCCCCTGGTGGTCTTCTTCGGACTTGATTCCAACTATCCGGGCGCAAACGCCCGCTCCCTTTCGTTCATGGTCGATGGACTGCGCGAAACTTCTGCAGAACTGGAACGCGCAGGAATTCCGTTCGTTGCGCGTCTGGTGAACCCCCCGGACGGCATCGCGGAACTCGCCCGGACACTGAATGCATCCGAAGTCATCGTCGATAACGGTGTGCTGAAGCACCAGAGGGAATGGCGTGCCAAAGCCGCCCGATTGCTGAACGTGCGCCTGACGGAGGTTACTTCGCAGACGGTCCTGCCGGTGGACGCCTACGGAAAACAGGCTGTCGGCGCCTATGCGCTACGGCCCTTTTTTCGGAAGAACCTGGAAAAGGTTATATGGGATCAAAGCCGTCCTAAGATCCTTTACCCAACGCCGATGCCGGGCATCGAACGCATCAGCCTGAGCGACAAAGACACTTCGTCCTTGCTGGACACGATGAAGGCCGACCGGTCGGTTCCGCCTGTTCGACGGTTTACGCCGGGCCGCGCCGAGGGACTGAAACGTTTGGCGAAGTTCGTGAGCGCCGGCCTCGCGGGTTACAACGAAAACCGCAACAAGGCCAATCTTCGCGGTTGCAGTGAACTGAGCCCTTATCTGCATTTTGGCCAGTTGGGACCGCACGACGTGGCGGAGGCCGTGATGGACTCCGACGCTCCCCAGGCCGACCGCGACGCATTCCTGGAGCAACTGCTGGTCCGCCGCGAACTGGCGTGGAATCTCTGCCGTTTCAACCCGGATTACGACAGCATAAAAGGCATACCCCGGTGGGCGCAGGCCACCTTGAGCGAACACGCCGACGATCCGCGGCCGTATCTCTACACGCGCGAGGAACTGGAAGCCGGCGAAACGCACGACGAAGTTTGGAATACAGCGCAACGCGAGATGGTTGCCACGGGTTATATGCATAACTACGTGCGCATGCTGTGGGCCAAGAAAATACTGGAATGGAGCCCCACACCGGAGATTGCTTACGAAACGGCCCTCTGGCTGAACGACAAGTACGAACTCGACGGACGCGATCCCAACGGATACACGGGAGTCGCCTGGGCAATCGGGGGAACGCACGACCGGCCGTGGTTCAAGCGCCCGGTATTTGGCGCCATCCGGTACATGAGTTCGGATTCGACACGAAAAAAGATGGACATCCCGGCCTACCGCCGGCTGGTGGACCATCTGGCGGATATTGAGCTGTTCTGACAGTACGCGTGACGGGCAAGGGACGTCGGAGGGTTCGGGATCTTTCCCCCCATCCACATTCCCGTTCTCTCGGCGTCCCTTGCCGGTCACGCGTGATTGCGCTTGAAAGACTACCATGAACGCAGGAGGAGGTTGCCGTGTACCACTATTTCTGCGCCCTGGGTGTTCTTCTCGCCGTGTCCGCCGCTGTAATGTCCGCCCCGGATTCATCGCAAACGGTCAGAAAGTCCCACCGTCTCGAATCCAATATCGTTTACGTGACTCGCGGTTCCGTTCCCGTGAAACTGGACCTTTACCTTCCGACCGCCGAATCCAAAACGCCTCGACCGGCGGTGATGCTGTTTCACGGCGGGGCCTGGACAAGCGGCGTGAAAGAAGAGGTGGGCTGGATTGCGGCCTGGTTGGCTGATCAAGGTTACGTCGTTGCCGCGCCGTCCTACCGGCTTGCTCCGGAGCACAAGCACCCCGCGCAGATCGAGGATTGCAAGCGAGCGGTTCGGTGGGTCCGCCGCAACGCGAAGAAATACAACATCGATCCCAAACGGATCGCCGCGATGGGATTCTCCGCGGGCGCCCACCTTTCGGCGATGCTGGGTGTCGGCAAGGACCTGGAATACCTGGCCGGCGACAAGAACGACGTCAGCGCGAAGGTTCAAGCGGTCATCGGCGTCTCCGGTCCGTATGTTCTGGCGCCTCCTCCCGGGCAGAAGGCCGGCGCCGGCCTTCCGGATCTGTCGTACTGGCTGGGCGGCACGGCGGCCGAGAAACTGAAGGTCTACCAGGAGGTCAGCCCCGCCTACCACGTCACCCGGTACACACCGCCGTTCCTGCTGATCGCCGGCAATGCCGATATGTTGACCCCAACGTATCTGGACGCCGTGATGGCCGCGAAACTGCGGGAGAAGGGCGTGCCGGTGGAAACGATACTGGTGAAGAACACCGGACACGTGCTGATTCCGGTGCCGGACAAGCAGATTGAGCCTTCACTTCCGGAAATCCAGAAAAAAGCCCTCGACTTTATAAGGAAACACCTGCGGTAGGACTACGACGCGGGGCAACACGCTCACGGGGGGACTTCGTAGGGGCGATTCACGAACATCCGTACCAACTAAATCGAGCAACTGAACGTAGATCGTGTCATTTCGAGCGTAGCGAGAAATCTGCGGTTGCTCAGCTCCCCGCGCGCGGGGAGCAGGGATTACCCGCAGATCTCTCGCATTCGCTCGGGATGACGGCGAGAATCCCCTGAACCGGAGATTCTTCGCTGACGCTCAGAATGACAGACCGCGACGCTTGAATGATCGATATAGTTGGTACGGATGGTTTCACGAATCGCCCCTACTCCTTTTCGAGGAGAGAAATCAGAATCCCAACCGTTCCGTGCGCACAACCTCGCCGGCCGGTATGGTTTCCAGGCTCACATCGATGTGTCCGCCCAAGCCGTCAGTCCATTCCACATCGAAACGGTACAACAACGGGGTATCGCCGAACCCGGCGTCGCGGCCGGTGTAGTACGGACTGCCAAGGTTGATGTGGTGCAAAGGCGCCCCGTTTGGTCCGGCCGGATATTCCGTGTGTATCAACCGCTCCGACGTGATCGGCGAATGAGTGTGACCGCTGACCCACACCGCCGGCCGGTTCGATTTGGCGAATACCGCGCGGACCTCGTCACTGCTCGGTAAAAAGAAAAACTGTTCGGTGGACAGGAAGCACTTCCGCCCGGGCGCTCCGCCGACCGTATCGCGAACCGGCGCATGGAAGAAAACAACCACCGGGCCGTCTCCCTCCGCCAGGATATCGCTTAGAACCGCCAGCGAGTCCTTCATATCGCACGTCAACCCGTCGCAATCCTCGTCCGGCGACAGGAAGACACACGTCAAAGCTCCAAACCGCCGCACGTAGTTGGCGCTCTCTAATTCGTACTTTCGGACGAACACAGACCAACCGCCGCGGTCCGGTGTGTGGGTATCGTGGTTTCCCATCACCGGCAGAAACGGGAAAGGAAGAGACCCCGACCATGGTAGAATCAGGTCGTGCTGTTCCGGCAGGCCGTTGTTGGCCAGGTCACCCGCGGACGTCATAAAATCAACGCCTTCGTGGCGGGAAGCCTGCTCGAAGATAGCCGTCAACCGCTCGTCGGGAAGATCGCCGACGTGCATGTCGCCCACGGCAAGAAAGCGAATCCTGGTATTCGATGTCTGTGACAAATGCGTCCTCCACTCAACCGCGCGGTATCATATGGGTGTGCGCGGCTGTTTGTTTCATCCTGAAACGCGTCCGGGTGCCGTGTCCACACAGAAAACCTTGCCGCTTTGTTCGCGCTTCGCGTAGCATGAGTGTAATAGTTGCGGGGCCGGAGCGCACCAACAGATGAATCCCGAAACCGAAACCCAAGTCCTCGAACCGAACAGGGAACCCTCCTTCTACGAAGGTCTGCTCGATTGCGTCCACTGCGGATTTTGCCTGGACGCCTGTCCCACTTATCAGGAAACGGGCAGTGAAGCCGATTCGCCGCGCGGACGCATCTACCTGATGCGCGCCCTGGAGGAAGGCCGCCACGCGCTGGACCGCAATGCCGTGTGGCATCTTGAGCGGTGCGTGGGGTGCCAGGCGTGCGAGCCCGCGTGTCCCAGCGGTGTCCGCTACGGCCGGCTGATCGAGGTTCAGCGCGAACGCATCCGCAGGTCAAGCCGCGCCGAACCCAGGCGCAAGCACCTGGTGAATCTTCTGCTCTGGGTGTTGACGAGCGCCAAACGGGCATCACTGGCTATGGGCTCCGCCGGACTTGTGGGCCGAATGACCGGCGCCGGGAATGCCGTCCCCGCTTTGTTCACCCGTTTTCTCGGCGGAACGGGACCAATGACGCTCCATCGTCCGATCTCACTCAAGGAAAAACGCCTGCCGTACCATACCCCGGCGGTGGGTAAACGACGCGCCCGGGTGGGATTCCTGTCCGGTTGCGTGATGAATGCCCTGTACCACGATATCAACGAGAAGACGATCGCCGTGCTGGCCGCGAACGGTATAGAAGTCATTGTTCCGCGGAAAGCCGGTTGCTGTGGTGCTCTGCACGCACATAACGGACACGTGGCTCAGGCCGCCCGGATGGCGAAACGGGTGATTGCCGCTTTCGAACGCGAAGATGTGGATGCCGTGGTGCTGAACAGCGCCGGTTGCGGTTCCACCATGAAGGAATACGGCCATCTTCTGGCCGATGATCCGGCCTGGGCAGGACGAGCGCGGGCTTTCAGCAGGAAGGTAAAGGACATCACCGAGTTTCTGGACGTGATGGGCCTGACACAACCTCTGTATCCCGTGCGTGAGCGCATTGTGTACCATGACGCGTGCCACCTCGCCCACGCGCAGGGGGTGCGGAAACCTCCGCGTGAAATCCTTCGTCAGGTGCCCGGACTCGAGTTCGCTCCGTTGAATGAGAACGAGCTGTGTTGCGGAAGCGCCGGGATTTACAATTTCCTTGAACCCGAACTGGCAGACCGGCTTCAACAGCGCAAAATCGATAATATCCTCGCGGCGGGAGTTCAAACCGTGGTAACAGGCAACCCCGGATGCCTGTCCTGGATCAACGACGGACTGGCGCGAAGGGGCGAGAAAATTGAGACAACGCACACCGTGGAGGTACTTTTCCGGTCTATGACCGCTATTCCGCCGACTCAATCCGGGGCGGAATGACGCTCAATCTGATAGAATTTTGTTAAAATTTGACACGAGGCGTGCCTCCCTGTTCACTTTTTGGTTGATTCTTCTCATAATTAAGTGAAGGGTTCAGTGCCGACGTTTGTCGGGTAGGTCCTGGCTCTGTTCCCGTGGGATTGGAAACACGGTCACAATCCGACGGTATTCGAAGAGAACGAGCGCTACGCGATTGCGAGCGCTCGTTCTTCGTTTTTGGGTTGTCTTCGCGCGAACGTTTCCCCTCTTCGTATCGTCCCATGGATGGGAAGCCCGGTGCTGAGTTAGCCCGCTTGTGTGCGGGAGAAGTATAATAAACGTGGAGCAGAATCGTATGAAACAAGCACGGCGATGGTGGTGGATCGTAGCCGCGGCCCTTTTGTTCGGGCCGGCGGTCCCGTCCGCTCACGCCAAATTCTCGGCGGAAGAGATCCGCATCGGCACCGAGACAGCGAAAGAGATCGAAAAAGGCTCCAAACTTGTCACCGATGAAGCGATTCTGAAGCGCGTGAACGAAATCGGGCAGGAAATTGTGCGGGTTTCACCCGATCCCACCGAGAAATACGTGTTCAAGGTCATCGAAGACAAGGACATCAACGCTTTCGCCCTTCCCGGCGGATTCGTGTATATCTACACGGGACTGCTGAACGCTGTGGAATCGGACGATGAACTGGCCGGCGTAATCGCACACGAAATCAGCCACGCCGCCCTGCATCACGGCTTGAAACTGACAAAACGGCAGAAACCCTGGGACATCGCCCAGATGGCTGTCGTGCTCGCGGGAGCACTTGCCAACAAGGACACAAGCAGTGGTGCTTATGCGCTTTCCGTGTTGAACACGGCGAAGTTGAACGGCTACACCGTGGAACTCGAGAAGGAAGCCGACGCCGCCGGTCTGAAGATGATCACCCAGTCTAAATACAACCCGGTCGGAATGCTGACCTTTATGGAGCGACTGGACCGAAGTGAATCGCGCACGGGCGCATCGGTGGTGGAACTCGGCATCTTCCGAACGCACCCTTACACACCGGACCGGGCCCGGGCGCTACGCGCCGGTTTGAACAACGCCAATATCGAGATCAACCGCCGATTGACAACCCGTTCGATTCAGGCGATTGCCGAATCCGTCAAAATCCGGGACGTCGAAGCGGCCGTGGTGAAGATCGACGGGGGAGTGTTTGTCACGCTGGCGCCGAGCGAAGGAGCCCCCGCACTCGAACGCGCCAGGTCGGTTGCCGAAGCCGTCAACCGCTCATTGCTCGCCAATCTTCGTTTCCAGGAGGTAACAGCTTCGGCGGCGGCGCCTGTCATCCAGGGCCGCGGCATCACTCTGGCGGAACTGACCGACGCGGACGCCGCGCTGGTCAACAAAACTCCCGCGGACGCCGCGCGAAGCGCCGCGTCTCAACTGAAAGACACTTTGTGGCGCGAGTATCTGCGCACACATTCCTGATACCGACTCAAACGGCTTCCGTAAGTACACACATTAGGAGACGACATTGCGCATCTGGAAATGGCCTGTTTTGGCCCTGACGGCGGTTGCCTGCCTGGCCGCCTCGAACGCGGCGGAACCTCTCATTTCAATCTACCGGGGCATGCCGGCCAAGCAATCGAACCTGACAATCGGCGGTTGGGGAAGCGGCACAGCCAAGGAATCCCGAACGGAAGCCCGCTACGGCTCGGCTTCCATTCAGGTGGCCTCGGACGGCTACTACTGCGGTGGTCGCCTCGACTTCAAACCCGCGATTGACCTGTCGCGGGCGGCAACCGCTCCAGGCGCCGTTCTCGTTATATACGCCAAGTTCGGAGCTTCGTCCGGATCCGGTGAAATCCCGGTACCCGGCGGCGGATTCTTTCAGGTACTCCAGCAACCCGGCGGCATGCCCGGTCCGGGTCTGGGACCGGGCGCCCCGTTGATTCGCGGTGGTATGGGACAACCCGGCGTCACTGAAGGCCCCGCCGTGGCATTGACCACCGGTATGCGCGTTGTCATGTTCAGCGGCACAACCAGCGTGGAAGCCTCGGACGCCTCCGTGGAAATTGAAAGCGCCGAAAATGAATGGATTCCCATCGTCATACCGCTGGGAGCCTTCAAGGGCGCCGGCGGCGCGGCACCGGACTGGGCCTCCTTCAAACTCAGCCGAATGGTACTTGCCGGCAACGCGAAGGAAACATTCTACATCGGCGAGATTGCCGTAAACCGGGGAGATACGCCCATCAGTAACGTCGAAGCCGGAGATGACCAGGTGGTTGCCGTGAACGAAGTTGTCTACTTCACCGGCGCCGCTTCAGGAGGCCCCGGACTGGTTTATGCTTGGGACTTCGACGATAAGGACGGCATCCAGGAGGAAGCCTTCGGCCGCGACGTAACCTACAGATACCGCAAGGCCGGCACATTCAAAGTTACTCTTACCGTAAGCGATCCATCTGGCGTGCGTAAACCCGTCACGAATCAACTGACGGTGGAAGTAACCGGCTGAAAACCAGGGCGCCGTTATCGCGCATGACCTGTTCAGCGCCGGGAACCGGACGTCTACCCGGATCCCGGCGCTCTTTCCTTGAATGATGCTGGCAATCCTCATTGAATCCGCCCGGCCCCGTCAGTGGATCAAGAACCTTCTGGTCTACGCGGGTTTTCTGTTCACATTCGGTCGTGTTCCGACCGGATGGGCGTTCCTGAAAGCGACCGAAGGTTTCATCGCTTTTTGCCTTCTCAGTTCGGCGGCCTACCTCCTCAACGATCTGTGCGACTCCGGTAACGATGCCAGACACCCAACCAAGAAGCACCGACCTATAGCCTCCGGACGCCTTTCGGAAAAGGCCGCGGCCGTTGCGGCGGTTATCTGCCTGGTGTGGGGACTGGCGATAGCCGTGTGGCTGGGACCCTTGTTCGCCTCCCTGGCGGCCCTGTATGCGGTCGTTACGATCGCATACAATGTGGCACTGAAGCACACCGTTCTCATCGACGTGATGGCGGTTTCCGCCGGCTACGTCATTCGGGCTTTCGCGGGCGCGGTGGCGATCGACGTTCCTGCCTCCTTCTGGCTGGCTTTCTGCACTCTGTTGCTTGCGTTGTTCCTGTCGCTGTGCAAACGGCGCGCCGAGATGACCGTTTTGCAGGAAGCCGCCGGCGACCACCGGGCGATCCTGAACCATTACACCGTGCCTCTGCTGGACCAGATGATAAGCGTCGTCACGGCGTCGGCCCTGATGGCCTATGCGCTGTATACCTACCATACACCGACCACCGACGCCGTCACGGCCAGGTGGTCGTTCCGAGAGCATATGCTTACGGCCACGATCCCGTTCGTGGTGTACGGAATCTACCGCTATTTGTACCTGGTGTACACGCGCGACCTCGGCGGCGCGCCCGAGGTCCTTTTCCTTAAGGACCGCCCCCTGCTACTGAACGTTATTCTGTGGGGCATCGTGTCCGCCGCCGCGGTGTACATCGGCCGGTCGATCGGAGTGGGCTGAGGTGCCGCTGAAACTCGTTACATACAACATACGGCACGGCAAGGGCATGGACCGAAGAGTCAGCCTTCCCCGCATCGCCCGCGTCATCACAGACCTCGAACCCGACATCGTGTGCCTTCAGGAAGTCGATGTCCGCATGCCGCGTAGCCGGTTTGTCGACCAGGCGCTCCGCCTTGGAGAACTCACCGGCTTGCGCCACGTGTTCGGCCCCTCCCTGAAATGGCCGGTCGGCGGGCTGTACGGCAACGCGATCCTGACGCGATGGGAAATCGAAAACCATACCGTTACCCGACTTCCCGGCCGCGATGAACCGCGCTCGGCTCTTTCGGTTCGGTGCGCCACTCCGTTCGGACCGATTCGGGTCATCTCGACTCACTGGGGCCTCGAATCCAAAGAGCGGGCTGAACAGGGTGATGCCGTCGCCAAACTGGTTGCCGACTGCGAGATTCCGGTTCTCCTCGCCGGTGACTTCAACGAGAGTTCGGAAATGCGGGGTCACGAACCTCTGCGTGTCGCCGGCCTACGGCGCCTTGGCCCCGACGAACCGACCTATCCGTCGCCCGATCCAACCGAGTGGATCGATCACGTCTACGGCTCGCACCACTGGTCGGTCCTCGGCGTTGCTGTAACACCCTCGCTGGCATCCGATCATCGTCCGGTGCTCCTGGAACTGCAACTGACCCCGCCGTGATTTCCGGTATGGGACAGTCATCATAATCGGAGGAAGCATGGAAACAAGAATACTGGGTAACACGGGTTGCCGCGTGTCGGTCATCGGTCTGGGCGGCGCCGAGATCGGATTTGAACGGGAGGACACGGGCGACGATCGCATCGAACTCCTGTTGAACTCGCTGTTGGACAACGGCTCCAATTACATCGACACGGCCGAGTGCTACGCCGATTCCGAGGAACTGATCGGGATGTTCATTGGTCACCGCCGCGACGAATACTTCCTCGCAACAAAAATCGGACACGAAGTCGTCGCCGGCGCCGGGCCGGAATGGTCCATACCCCAACTGGAAGCCACGATTGACAGGGGGCTCAAGCGACTGCGGACCGACAGCGTGGACCTGCTCCAACTGCACACCTGCTCGCTGGATGAACTGAAAAAGGGCGACGTCATCGAGGTTCTACGCCGCGCGCGAGACGCCGGCAAGACACGCTTTATCGGCTACAGCGGCGACAACGAGGCGGCGATGTACTCCGTGCAGTGCGGCGCGTTCGACACGCTACAGACTTCATTCAGCCTGCTCGACCAGGGCGCGCGCAAAGGCCTGCTGGACGAAGCGAAACGGCGTGGAGTCGGCGTGATTCTGAAGCGGCCGACCTCCAACGCGATGCTGGGCGCTGACGCTCCGTGGAGCGACTACTCGAAACCGTATTTTGAGCGCGCCCAGGCCATTTCGTGGCCCGACTTTCGGGGATTGACGCCGCGCGAGATCTCTCTCCGTTACACGCTCGCCTTCCCGTTCGCCGTGATGATTACCGGCACGCGCAATCCCGAGCATTTCCTCGAGAACATCGCCATCGCTGAAAAAGGCCCTCTGCCCGCCGATATGATTGCCGAAATCAACGCCGCTTTCGATGCCGCCGATCCCGGCTGGAGAACCGAATCGTGAGCGGGTCGGCCAGGGCGTGGCTGAGGGCCGACATCGTGACCATCTTCCCGGAGATGGTCACCCCGGTCCTCTCCACCAGTATGCTCCAGCGGGGACAAGAGAGCGGTCTGCTGGACCTGCGCGCCGTGGATCTGCGCGATTACGCCGAAGGACGGCACAACCAGGTGGACGACACGCCCTACGGCGGCGGTGCGGGGATGGTGCTTCAGCCCGATCCCCTGTTCCGCTGTGTGGAGGACCTGACCGCCGACAGCTTGCAGGCCCGCGTGATC
>JAKQQT010000476.1 GCA_029564025.1 Armatimonadota bacterium
TCAATTTCAGGGCTCCGCGATTACTGTCCCGAGTGTTCGCAGTGCCGTTTTCTCTTTGTGATGAAGCTTTTAGGCAGACGCAGATGCGGGTCGATGGCTTGATCTTGGACAGAATCAGACTGTTTTCCTCAATTCGTCCCGAAGATAAATGGCTGTCTGCCGGTACTCGGCAACGGATCATCAGTTGGCTGAATGAAAAACTCAATTCGCTGGATGGAGCGTCCGAAGCCTCGTGAGGTCTCCGTCGACATTTACTTTTATTGACCTGTTTGCCGGACTCGGCGGGTTTCACCTGGCTGCAAGTCGGCTGGGTGGTCGTTGCGAATTCGCCTCCGAAATCAATACGACTTTGCAAGCTACGTATGAGCGTAATTTTGGACTGAAGCCGGCGGGTGACATCCGGCGGGTGGACGCTTCTGAAATCCCGCCGCACGATCTGCTCTGTGCCGGTTTCCCGTGCCAGCCTTTTTCCAAGGCGGGAGCGCAGGAGGGCCTGCAGGACGGAGACAGAGGTCAGGTTTTTTTTGAAGTTCTCCGGGTGATTGACAAGCATCACCCGAACTTCGTGCTGTTTGAAAATGTGGCGAACTTTGTGCGTCACGACAAGGGGAATACCTATCAGCGTATTCGAAACGAACTGGAGACGCGGGGGTACACCGTTGACTACCGTCAGTATTCCCCACACCAGTTTGGAATTCCCCAAATTCGTGAACGTATATACATGGTAGGTTCACGGAACGGTCTGAAAGGCTTCCGGTGGCCCGACGTCCCGGATCATCCTCCGCTATTGAGTCTCCGTAATTTGTTGTCGAAAAACCTACGCCATTTTAAGCCGTTAAGCCCTTCCGTAATCCGTTGTATCGATGCGTGGCAGAAAATTATCGAAGCGGTGCCTCCCGCAGCTCCGTTGCCGTCTTTCCCGATCTGGGCCATGGAGTTCGGTGCAACATACCCGTTTCACTATGATTCGCTTTGGGCCTGCCCGTTATCCGAACTGAGTGCGTCACGTGGCCCGTTCGGTTGTTCCCTTGCCGGAATGACGCGCAAGAAGATTCTTTCCTTATTGCCGAGTTACGCAACTTACAAAAAGAACAGTTTCCCCGATTGGAAGCGCGCGTTTATCCGTCAGAACAGGGCGTTCTATGCGCAACACCGGGAGGTACTCGACCCTGTTTTGGGGCCTCTCAAAGAATTCCCTCCCAGCCTTCAGAAACTCGAGTGGAACTGCCAAGGGGAACCCCGAGACCTATGGCAGTATGTTCTGCAGTTCCGCGCGTCCGGATTGCGTGTCAAACGCGCCACGACCGCGCCTTCGCTTGTTGCCATGACCACGACACAGATTCCGATCATCGGATGGCAAAAACGCTACATGACCGCGCGGGAATGCGCCCGGTTGCAGTCGATGGGTGACCTTCCACACTTGCCCGACGGGGGTGCCGCGTTCAAGGCACTGGGAAACGCGGTCAACGTCGATGTGGCGAATGCCATACTGAGCCGTTTGCTGGCGGATACAGTCGTGTAACCTTATAGGAATGTGCTCGAAGCAATGAAGTCTGAGAAATATGACGACCTGAGCCGCGAGGAGTTGGTACGGCTGCTGCAGCGGCGCGAGTGCGAGCCGCAGCGGCGTTTCGGGCTGGTCTGGGAACAGGACGACCTCGAACGCGAGGCCGCGCTGAATGCGGATTTCGTGGCGCTGGAACAGGATGGCGCGCTTTCCTGCGGCGGCGCGCCCTACCGCAACCTGCTGATCGAGGGCGACAATTTCGACGCGCTGCGCTACCTGCGCATGACCCACGCGG
Organism: Armatimonadota bacterium; assembly: GCA_029564025.1. Lineage (GTDB taxonomy): Bacteria > Armatimonadota > DTGP01 > JAKQQT01 > JAKQQT01 > JAKQQT01. The sequence goes on from JAKQQT010000476.1 coordinate 1,803, forward strand.
GCCGCGTCAAGTGCATCTATATCGATCCGCCGTACAACACCGGCAACCGCGACTTTGTCTACAACGACCGCTTTCTGGACAAGGACGACGCTTTCCGCCACTCGAAATGGCTGGAGTTCATGTACCGCCGCCTCGCCCTCGCCCGCGACCTGCTGCGCGACGACGGCGCGATCTTTGTCCACATCGGCGAGGAGGAGATGGCCCATCTCACCTGCCTTATGGACCCGCTCTTCCCCGGCATGAAGGTCGGCACCTTCGTCTGGAAAACGCGCAGCGGCGCGAACGACTCCAAAAACTACTTCTTCTCGCAGGACCACGAGTATGTGCTCTGCTACGCCGGCCCCGGCTTCTCCTTCGAGGGCGACACGAAAGACACCTCCGCCTACAAGAACCCCGACAATGACCCGCGCGGACCGTGGGTCAGCGGTGATTTGGCGAGTCCCAAAAACCGATTTGAGAGGCCGAACACCTATTACCCGCTGCACAATCCCGAAACCGGCATCTGGTATCCCTGTAATCCTGACCGCGTGTGGGCGTATGCCTCGGAACGGTATACGACCGACAAAACGTCCCTGAAAGCGGAAACGATCGAGACGCTGATCCGCGAAAAGAAGATCTTGTGGCATGACGAGACCCAGTATGTGATGTGCGCAAACCTTGACGAACTTTATGCCGCAATCGAGAACGGGACACTCCCGCGTCATCTGAGGCGAGACTCGCCGGACTTGGAGTTCTGGGTCGGCAAAAAGATCGGTTTGCAAATGCCCCGCTACAAGAAGCACTTGGCGGCCATCAAGCGTTCCGAGAAGCCGCTCTCCTCATGGGTGATCCCCAACGCCGCCAAGAAAGATGAACGGATGGCGCAGGTGAATGATACAGCCGAGTCCTTGCGTTCCGGCTATACTTCGGACGGCACCTCGCTGGTGCAGGACATGCTGAACAACAAGGATTTTCCGTATCCCAAGCCGCTCTCGCTGGTGCAGGCGTTATTGGCGCAGGCCACCGGGCCGGACGATCTGGTGGTTGATTTCTTTGCGGGCAGCGGCACGACGGGCCACGCGGTGCTGGCGCTGAACGCGGAGGATGGCGGCGACCGGCGCTTCATCCTGGTCTCCTGCACCGAGGCGACGGCGGCGGAGCCGGACAAGAACGTCTGCCGCGACATCACGCAACGCCGGCTGGCGGCAGCGGTCAACGGCTACACGGTTCACACCAAGAAGGGTTTTAAGCCGGTCGAGGGGCTG
>JAKQQT010000508.1 GCA_029564025.1 Armatimonadota bacterium
ACTGCCGCAGGCCTCCTAAGCCTCTAGTCTTACGCCTGTATAACAGGTATCATCTTCAGGCCTTAAGGCCGAAGTTCCTAGGTCGGGTGGGATTCGTCCCACCCGACCTTTGGTTTTTGGGAGGATGGAGGATGAGCCTGACGCCAGACCATTTGGACCGCGATCGCAGTGCTACCCTCTTTTCATGGAGAGATTGGGTGTGGTTTTTTCGGGTTTAAACCCGGCAACCACCCCTCGCCCCTCCTTGAAAAGGAGGGGCAACCGGAAGCCCCTAACCCCCAGCCCCTTCCCCACTGGGGAATGGGAGCCCGAAGCGCTTGGCGAAGGGCGGAGTTGGGGTTGTGCGTGCAGACAAACCCGGCAACCACCCCTCGCCCCTCCTTGAAAAGGAGGGGCAACCGGAAGCCCCCCTGACCCCTGATACCTGACCCCTGATACCTGACCCCTGACACCTGACACCTGCCCCGGTGCGTGGTTGTGTAGGAAACCTGGCGGAAACATTGTATATATGGATAGGAACTTCGAACCCGTCAGCCTGTCCTTCATCCTGGTCACACAACGCATATGTCAATCTGCGGACCGTGCGCTCAAGGCTGGTGGGCGTGCGTTCGTCTCGTATTCCAGCCCCCGACCGTCGCGGCGCCCACTCGCCGCGCTCCCCATCGAAGAACGATATCGATTCATCGAGAAAGAGGAACTTCCATGTTCGTCTTGCATCATGCCGCACGCCTGCTGAAGGCCGCTTTGCCTGTTATCGTGGGTCTTTCGGCGGCGGCTTCACTGAACGCGGCAATTACCGTAACAGATGTCGGCGTTTCGGCCGGCGCGGGCAATACCATTATCCTGAAGTACCGGTTGAACGAACCGGCCACCAATGTTTCGATCCAATTGAGCGGCGGTTCCTCCTACAGCGGAGGAACGGCGAAGGGTGTTAACACCGTCAGCCTGCCCGCCACTGCGGCCACTGAAACAGCCACCATCACCGCCACCGCCGCGGCTGAGGCCGGTACCGGCGGTGCGGCCATCATCGTTCCGGCCACCTCGCCGGACAACCGCGCCACCCCGGCATCCACCAACCTGGTTGCCGCTGAGATCAACAAGCGGAAGGGCGGCAAATACGACGGTTACATTTATCTGCCCACTGGTTTCAACCAGGACAAGCAGAAATACTGCTGGGTCTACGCATCGGACGGTTCTTACCTCTTCAACAAGGACCTGTACGCCCTTTACGCAAGCACGTCCTGGCCGCTGGGCGCCGCTGTCGTGCAGAACGACCCTCAGGACCGCCTGGCGATTATGAACCGCAGTACCCAGCGGTACATTGTCTTCAACCCGGATATGTCCCAGGGCCCGGCGATGATTGGCTCCGGTTACAACACAATCGGCATGGCCATCACGCCGAATACGGACCCGAGCATCGCCGATCCGTTCATCGTTTACAGTTCCGGCAACAAGATCAGCGCTCTGCGAAGGTCGCGGTCTGACCTGACTACCTCTGGCGGGGGAGCTTACATCGCCGACGTTTGCGGGCCGGTGGTTGCGGCAGGCGCCGGATTGAACGTTCACGATGTCGCGGTGGACGTGACGAACCGTTTCCTGTTCAAGGTTCAGGTGACAGACGGCGGAACCGGACCGATCAACACGCCGTCCAACCTGTCCAAGTGGGAATCGACAGACAACGGTATTACCTTTGAGGAAGACACAACCTGGAGCGCCAACTTCTTCGCCGCTGTTGCGGCTGACCTCAGCGCGGCAGGGAGTTCGCTGACCGTGGCGAGCCTCACCGGCGGCGGTGTGAGCCTCGCCCCCGGATTCAACGCCAATAGCCCGGCTTCCAGCTGGGTGTGGATTGCCGTGTCCGGCGGAACGGGTACGGCGTTCTGGAACCGCATCTACAAAGTCAATGCGGCGGACGGCTCCATCGATGCCAACGCCACCATTGACGTCACCCAGATTCCGACCCCGGAAGGCGGAATAGCCTTCTCCGACAAGGCCGTCCACTTCGTGGAAGCCGACCGGGCGGGCAACCTGCTCATCGGCTTGAACCCGGGTGTGTATCAACACGGCCAGCAGGCCAGGTATTTCGCCGTTCTGGGTCCGAACACTGCCGGCCCGACCTCGGACGTTCTGACCAACGTCAGCCTGCAACCGCCCCTCTCCGCCGTTGCCACCTCGGACAAAGCCGTGGTAGCCAACACGGGTACCGTGCCCATCAACTTCAATGTTGATGTGTTCAATTCCAAGGGCATCGTTGCCGACAACGTGACCGTTACCGGCAACCTGACCCAACTGGGCGGCGCGGCTTCGGTTCCGCTGACCATGGGAACCGTTTCGACCGACGGCAAGAGCGCGTCGTTCACATGCACTTTCACAGTGCCGACGACCATCGACTTGAACAACTCGGGCACATACGATATCCCGTTTACCGTGTCGGCCACTTCCGGCTCACTGGTGGCGAGGGTAACTGAAACCGTATACAACGCCTACACTCCCAAGTGGACGGCCAACGTGACCGGCGCGGTGGTGGACACCGAAGCGAACGGACGCAACACCTTCGCCGCGACAGACGCGGGCAAGGTCTACTCGTTTGACGCCGTAACAGGCGCGCCGAACGCGGCCTTCGGAGGTTCCGGCTCCATCAGCCTTCCGGTGACAGGCGCCATCGATATGGCTCACAAAGGCGGTTTGCTCTTTGTGGGTACAGCCGGCGGTGTTTACATTCTGAACGGCGGGACTGGAGCAGAGGCGGCCAAGAATCTGTCCATCACGGGCGTGAAGTCCGTTGCCGCCCACCCGGTCGATGCCTCTGTGTTCTACGCCACGGCCGGCAACTTCATCTACAAGCTGAGCGCGAGCACCGGAGCCCAGTTGGCGAAGTCGGCCGACCTGGGCGCGGCGGCCAACCGCGTAGCCATCGGCAAGACATCCGCCTCCGATGGCGGAACCGGCATGCCGATTGAATACATCGCCGTCTGCGGCACGGAAGGCGACAGCGAGGGCAAGAACGGCAAGATTGTGATGCTGAAGCACACGGACCTTACCGAGGCCTTCCCGGAGATTACCGACGCCAACGGTCCGGTGAGGAGCCGGCCGGCCACAGGCACGCTGACAACGTCCGAGAACTACGCCGGAGTCGGTGGAACGACCGGTCTGTTCGGTATCAGCCTGGACTCCGGAACGAAACTTCCATGGGTTGCGGGAAGCAACGGCGGAGCGAATACGGGCGGCAATCCCTATACGCCCACATCGCCGATTGAAAGCAATTCGGCGATTCCGGAGCTGAACTCCGGATTGCAGGAAGATACCAGAATCCTGTTCGCCACCAAGGGCGGCCAAACGGCCAACGGTTCCATCCTGGTGCTGAATCCGGCCAACGGCGAACGCATCACCTTCGGCAACCACACCATCGGCATCGCCGAAATCGGCACGGGATTCGCTGAAGGTTCCGGCATCATCGCCGTACGGGGTAGTTCCTTAGGCGCGACACCGGTAAACAGCCGCGTGGTTTACGGCGGCACCGACGCCACAGACACGAAGTTCGTGGGTGTGGAGACGATGCCGGACGACGTGACCTACTCGGCCACGGCGGCCCGCAAGCACATCTACAATCCCAAGGACACGGCGGCCTTCCCGGGTGCCGTTGCCGGCGGATTCAACACGCCGACCGTACTGGCCGGCGATGTGGTAATCACTGGCTCCACGGCGGGCAAGGTGTACGGCTTCAACAGCCTGACCACGGTGCAACCTTTTGTCACTTCGTCAACACCGGCAAATGGCGCATCGGGAGTGGCAACGGGGGCGACAATCACTGTTACCTTCAACGCTCCGGTCGATCCTTATGCCGCGATGGATCCGTACGTTCAGTTGATTCTGAATGGTACACCCGTTTCGTGCATGATCACACCGAACGACGACTACACAGCCGTGACGATTACTCCGGACTCTCCGCTAACGGTTAACAGAACCTATGTGGTTGCGCTGACCAGGGAAGTCTGCCAGCCGTACTCGTTCTCCTTCTACACCGGCACCCTGCCTCTGACGGTGGCCGATGTCAAGAAGGCGATTGACATAGCCAGCGGCCTGATTCAGGCGACGACGACCGACAAGGCCCGCCTGGATGTGGACGGCGACGGAAGCATCACGCTTAAGGACGCCGCGAAGATCAACAGAGGGCTGAGCGGTCTGTAAAAGCGGTTTTGTCTCGAGGCGTTTGCCTCGGGCAATGCCGGAAACGGTGGGGCCCGGTTCGTTTGGACCGGGCCCCATTCGCCGTTTTGGGGGAGAGAGTGGGCATACCGTGCCGGGTGAATCCAGGCCGCACAGGGTCCGATTTAGGGGTGGTTGCCCGGTCTGGACTCCCAAAAACCACCCCCAGCCCCTCCTTGAAAAGGAGGGGAGTAGAAGCGTGCCGTGCCCGCGAGATAATCCCTACAGCACCCAGTCCTTCCACACACGAGCCGTGTTGCCGGCGGGGTCGGTGACGACAACGCCGATGACGGCGGGCTTCGCTGAGGGTACGGGCGTGGTGAGGAGGTGCTCGCGAAGGAACAGGCCGTCCTTCCAGGTTGCCGGGGGAAGGCGGGAATCGTCGGCCTTGTCCAGCGTGATGACCCTCGCCCGCGCGATGTCAGCCCGGCCTTTCATGCGGATGCGGACCACAACGTTCTTGCCGTCCTTGTCCAGTGTCACATCCGGTTCCTCGATGCGAGTATCCGGACCCCGGCCGAGGCCGTACGGATTCATTAGCGGATCGCCGATGGAGTAGCAGAACATCGGCTTGGCGGGGATGCTGAGCCAGGCGGCTTCGGCGAACGTGTAGCCCTTCGTGTAGTAGTACATCAGCACATCGGGCATGGAGTGGCCCATCGAGCCCGGCTCCGTGAAGCAACCGGTCACCCCGTTGGCTCCGTTGAACAGCGCCATTCCCCCGAACGAAGCGCCGACCGTTCGGGGGCCGTACAGGCTGGCGGAGTTGAAATCCACCGCCACCGAACCCGGCATCCAGTCCCAAACGGGCATATACTGCCCGTAGTTGTACCACCCGGCGTACAGAAGGGCGCGCGGGGCGGAAGTGGCGGGCGTGCCGTCGGTGTACTTGAGGCCGGGCTTCGCATCCCCAACGACCTCGTAATCCACCTGCTTGCGAATCTTCAGTTTGGCATCGGCGTAGAACAGGCTCGCAAGCGCCATTGACTTGTCGATGTCCGCGTAGGAGTTGTAATAGGGGTTCTTGATCCACTTGCGCAAGTCATCGTCGGAATAATCCCCGTAGCGGGTGTCGAGGTAGGCGAATCCGTCAACCGCGTAAGTTTCGGCATAGATGGCTCCGTCAATCTGGGACTTGCACACGGTCACGTTGATGCCGTCGATGCGGCTGACCAGGTACGGTGTCTCATCGTCGGGCCCCTGCCGGTTGACCCGGAATTCGTCGAAGCGGGGCATACCGTAGCGGTTGGTCCACACTTCGTAACTGCGCCGGAAGTTCGTGCCGAGGTTGTTGATAAGGAACGGGCAACCGATAGCCAGGTCGGCGGACTCTTCCTTATCCTTGGGGTTCATCACGCGCGCCGGAATACCGGGGCAGAGAAGGATGACGCGCATCCGGTCACGGCCAAGGCTGTTCAGACGTTTGCAGACCGGTTCGACGAGGTCTTTCCGGAACTCCGCCCAGGGCCACGACAGCCTGGGATTGTCCATTCCGTTGTCGCCGAAGGACACTTTTACGCTCAACAGATTGCTTGCCGGCACGCCGCGCCGCTCGGCGTAGTACCGTGCGATTTCCTCGGAGTCGCCGATGCCGTTCCGGTTCAGATCATCCGATCCGGCGCGGTAAACAACGAGGATCTGTGTGGCGTCGAAGGCGCGGACGACGCTTGTCGCAAGCAGGAACAACGTGACGAGGCAGTAGATTCGGTACATATCGGTCAGACTCCCGTATCGGAAGGCGGTGTTCCATGTATCCATCGGTCCACACGGTCGAGGATTGGCCGGCGGGCGATGAAGGCGTTGATGGAAAACAGTTCCGTCCACACGTGAAAAGCCATCAGCACGGCAAGCGCCATCATGTGGACATAGTCATTCTGGTACGTGACCAGGAAGAGCACGCCGCACGTTGCACCCAGCGCGTTCGAGCCTGCGTCTCCCAGCATCATTTTGCGTTGTCTGTCTATCGGAAACCACCCCAATGCCGCCGCCAGAGCGAACAATGACAAAGGAAGGGCGGGGATGCACAGGAGGCCGGCTACACACGAGGCGCGCGCTGGACGGGTGTCGAGCAGGTTCAGCGCGTTCGCCAGCAGGGCTATGATGACGGCGTCATTCAGAAGGAACCACCAGGGAGTGCCCAGGATGACGGCACAGAGAAGGGCAATCAGCGCTCCTCCCGCCATCTTGACGAATCCGGTGGTGAACCGGCCCCGCAGGGCGGCGGTCAGGTGGCCCCGGAATCCGGACACCGTTCGGTCGCCGTACCGGTCGTCCAGGAATCCCAGCGCGCCGAATCCCCCTGCCGCCACGGCAAGCGCCAGATACTCAGTCGGCCTGCCTCCGATGCAACCGGTCAACGCGCCGAGTGTGAGGGCGAAAGCGACAATCAAACCCGCCGAACGGATACCGCGCCCCTCATAGTTGGTGACCTCAACCGTAAGGGCGCGGGGGAAACCGATGGTGACGCAGTTGAAGACCGTGTACCAGGTAACCACCGCCGCGGCATAATTGGCTACGTAAGCCGTTATCGCCCCATTGCCGTCACCTTATTACCGGGAGGCCCGGCAGATTCAGAATGTCCGCCGGCGTTTCGGCGAGGAAGTCGGGTTGCGCGTCGCGAAGAGCCTGCTCGTAAACCGGGTGCCAGGCGGCGGCGATGGAAACCATACCGGCCGCTTTGCCGGCCTGTATGTCGAGCGGGTTGTCACCGGCGAAGGCACACTCGGCGGATTCAATGCCCAGTTCGCCGGCGGCTTTCAACGGGCTTTCGGGATGTGGCTTCTGCAGGGTGACATCGTCGCCTGTAATCACCGACCCAAAGTAGTCCGTCCACCCGAACGCGCGGATCGTAAGGGCGCAGGTTCGCTTGCCCTTGCCGGTCACGATTCCCATGCGCACGCCACGCGAGTGTAATTCGTTCAAGAGGTCATCGACACCCGGAAATGGCTGGATCTCGCCGTGAAGTTCCTCATAGAACCGGTGGAACGTCTCGATCGATTGGGCGATCCTCTCGGGTTCAAGACCGGCTAATGCCTTCTCCAGCATATCGTGTTCCGGGGTGCCGAACAGGGCGATGACTTCCTCCGGTGTATAAGTACGTCCGATTGCTTTGTCTGTCGTCGCGTTCCAGGCGTCGATGATCACCGGAAAGGTGTCGGCCAGTGTGCCGTCCATGTCGAACAGCACGGCCCTGATTCCGGCAGTATCGGCGGTTGTCACGGCATCACCTGCAATCCGGTTGCGGCGGAAGGTTTCTGGATGGGAGCCGGTTTCGAGGGCAACATCACGTCGTCTGGAACCGTCAATACACGGCGCTTGCGGATGGCGTCGATGATTAAAGGCTTCACCCAGCCCACGCGGTCCGAAATGACCGGGCAGTTCGCGAATTCCGGCGTATCCATGATGAGATACGACGGGGCGGCGAGTCGGTACTCCTTCGATTCGTTCAGGGCAAGGCGTCCTATGCGCGCGTCGCGCCACTGCACTCCCTGGGCGGTACGGGCAATGGAGCCGTAAATTCCTCCAAAGTAGCGGAACTTGTCCGAACCGTATATCCGTTCCACGGCCTTGCGTATGTCGGAACCCTTCGCGCGCACAACCACGACGTTCTGGCGTGTGTACCCGGTGACCATCTCGTAAATGGTTTTGGACGTCACAATTCCGGCCGGCAGGTCGGTTCCCCAGGCGCCGTCGATAACGCCCACATCGGCATACACGGCTTCGCGCAGAAGGTCCGCCAGAAGGACCTGTACAGGCTTCGGATTCGTGGCCCCGCCTTCGCCGGGAATCGCGCGGGGAGCCTCGCCGATTACCTCGGAAAGCATTGTCTGGGTGCGGTTCCAAGCGTCGGAATAGGAGTTTCGGACCAGCGAATCGGAAGGTTGTTCCTCCGTAACCGGGATCAGCGCCGTGCCGGGATAGCCTGCGCCGGTCCACCACAACCCGTTGGCGCCGTTGACCGAATCCAGTGCCCATCCGGATGTTGTCTGCCGGAATTTCGCGTCGATACGACCGAGATGCCTGGAATAGGAACCGGCGTGCGCGATGTACGCAGTGCCGATTTTGAGGCGGTCGTTCAAAATCGTGTGGCTGTGGCCACCGATGATGAAGTCGATACCGGACACCGACGCGGCCAGCACCCTGTCATCCGTATATCCCAGGTGGGAGAGGCAGATGACCACATCAGCTTTCGACCTCAGTTCGGGAACGATTCTCTTTGCTGTGGCGATGGGGTCCTCGAAACGGAGGCCCTTGATGGTAGGCGGCCACTGCAGGGGAACCGTGCCCGGAGTGGCCAGTCCGAAAACCGCTATTTTCAGCGGTCCACGGGTGTAGATAAAGGACTCGCGCGCGGGTAGCCAAACGCCTCCGGTAGCCGTGGACCGGACATTGGCGGCGAACGCCGGGAAGTTGCACAATCGGACGAGGTCCGCCGTTCGGGTGGCGCTCCAGTCGAACTCGTGGTTGCCGAGCGTGATACCGTCGTAACCGGCGGCATTCATCGCCCGAATCATCGAGGTTCCGAAATTCATGAACTCGGTCGGCGTTCCCTGAACTGCGTCGCCTGCGTCGAGGAAGATGGAGACGGGATTGGCGGCCTTGATGGTTTTGGCCATGGTCGCGATGCGGGCCAGCCCACCCGGACCTTCGTCGGTCATCGGTTCGGTGGCGAGTGCGCGGCCGTGCATGTCATTCGTGTGCAGAATGGTCAGTACGACTTCGCTGGTGGCCGCAGGCGCGGTTCCGGAGGCGGCGAACAGCACAAGAAGCAGTCCGCCGAGCGTGTGCAGAATCGTCCTTCGGGTTCGTGCCATCATCATCTCCTGTCTTATGGGGAATCTGAACCGAATCATCCGGTTTGACAAGCGTGAGGCACACTGAGCGGAGCGAGGAACGAGCGTAGTCGAAGTGCGCCGGCGTCCATCCCGTGCGGGCCCGTATGGGCGACTGCGTTCTCAAGCTCACTCCGCTCAGGATGCCTCGACTGACTGTAACAGTGCCGGTTTTTGTCCGCTGACGCTCAGGACGACGCAGTTTGATGCCTGGTGCCTGAATCAATTCGTAATGATCATCCACGGGGCGGCCCTTCCTCCGGTGTTCGGAAGAAGGGCCGCCTTCTTTCGCTACGGACGGAGGCTCTTACAGTCCGTCCACTTTACGGGCAATCGCCGTGGCGTCTTCTATGGTCAACGCTTTGTCGCCCGGATCGGGGAAGATATCGCCGCGACCAATCTGGTCGGCGTCGGAGGCGCTCAATCCGGCGGCTATCTTCAGAGCAAGCAGGGCATCCGCACCGTCCACGATGCCGCTTCCGTCCACGTCACCATTGGCTACGATGACGGGTTGTGTTACGGTAAAAGGCAGGGAGGTGAGCGTGGCGACCTTGGTTGTGCCTTCGTAAAGGTCGGCGCTCAGCACGTAGGCTTCCTGCGACTGTCCGACCGGCACCAGGAAGTTGAGGTCCTTCGTGGTGTGCGCGGAGGCGGCCAGAACGATACCGGTCTCATCCGTCGGACCCGTGGTGGGTTCGCCGGTGGACTTGACAATGGCGATGTTCTTGATGTCGAACGTGCGCTCCGTGGTGCCGGTGTTCGTCAGGCCGACGCTGAACGACAGCGCCGATCCGGCGGGTACCTCGGCGGCGTTCGGCCAGATACCGGCCATCACGCGTTTGGCTTCCGCGTAACCTACCAGTTTGAAGCCGGAACCGGCCAGAACGTGCATCGTGGTGGACACCGTTCCGTAGCCCGGTATGTTGGTGAAATGCGCTTCACCAATGTGCCGGTTGAAACTGCTGGCCTGGAAGACCGAGTTCAATGTCACCTTGTTTGTACCGCCTTCGGGAATCGAACTGAACTCCAGTTGTTTCGTGCGGTCCCAGGTGATGGCGATAGCGTCGGTAACCACCGTGTCGGTGGTCGCCATCCAGGGTTCCGTCAATTCCACATCCTCAAGTTCGGTGGTTGCCTGAGCAGGCGGCCGGTAGCCATACCAGATTCGTTGCGATGCGGTATGCGGTGTCAGCAAGCCGCTGGTGCCGCGGGCGGTGAAACGGTCATTGGCATTGCCGCTTCCGCCCGGCGCCATTGCGCAGTGCGAGAAGAAGCCCTGGCCTGTCAGGGTATCCGGCAGTTGGCTTGTGTAGGTCAGGTCGGCCTGAAGTGAGCGGCTGGTCGATTCCAGTGTGAAGAGTTTGCTCGCATCGCCGTAGGCATTGTATCCATTGGCGAACAGGATGGACTTCCGCGTAGGCGTATCCGTGCCATTCGGGTCCGCGGTGGCATAATAGCCGGTGAAGCCCACGCTGGAGCCTAAGGGCCGCACATAGTCGCGGAACAGGTTGTAACTGGAGTTGACCTGGTTGCGGTTTTCGGCGTCCTTCAACTCCAGTGTTGTGATTTCACCATTGGCGGTGATGTTGGCTCGAAGAACCTCATTCTCCAGAATCCAGTTGCCGGTGCCGGTGTCCTGGTACAGCTGTACCTTCACGTCGGCGGCGGTGATCATGATGGGCTTGGACATGAGGGTGGAAAGCACCGTTCCGTCTCCGGCCGCGGTCAACGTAGCCTTCACCACATAGGCGCCGACGGCCAGACCGGTCAGGTTGAACTGCTTCGTGCCGGCGAGGACATGGGCATTCGAGGCCACCGCGACGTTCGTGATGTTCGTGGCGGTTTTCGCAACGGCGGACGTGGCCACATCGATGAGCTGAATGTCCTTGATGTCATACGACTTGGCCATCGAGCGGTTGATGCTGTTGATTCTGAAAGCCACCGTGGCGGTGGATCCCTGGGGATACGAAGGGTTGGCGGGAATGATGCCGGCGACTGCGTCCGGCGTGACACCGGATACGACGGCCATATCATCATCCACGATAAAGTTCTGCTTCCACGCCACCGTTTCGCCACCGTCCGCACGCACGTAAATCGGCTCGAACTGATAGCGGCTGGTGGCGGAAATCAGCAACTTGGTAACTGAAACGCCGGAAACTCCGTGCGCTTGCTGTGACGGCAGGTCCCAGGTGACGACACCATATACGTTATTTATCTTGTTCTGAAAAGCCACGTAGCCATCGGTGACTTCGGGGCGCGGGGTGGTGCCGGTCGGGGCGCCGCCCCACCAGAGGGTGCCGGAGGTGACGGCATCGATGCCGAGGGCGGTTTTGAGTTGCGCCTCATTGCCCGAAGGCGTGGCCCCACCAGCCAGCGCGTATACAATGGATTCGAGACCGTTCTGCGGGTTGGCGGGTTCCCAGGCGACTTGCGCGTCATTGTTGGTAAAACTCAGCGTGGTCTCCAGGACTTTGCTGTTGTCGCGCAACTCATACAGTTTCGTTACCGCAAAGGTGATGCCGGCCGTGGTATCAATGGTTTCACTGACCTTCAGCGATACCTTGTCGGCGCTGTCGTCACCGTTCGGATTAACGGTGAAAGCCTGTCCTGTGGGATTCTTTTGATTTACGCGGTCCAGGTAGGCGGGATAATCCGACGGGCGGGTCTGGTTTGTGCCGATTCCAGGATCCGTCTTCTTGATGATGCCGATGGTGCGGCCGTCGGACTTGCGGATGGCTACCTGCAAGTATGGATTTTCCATCACGTAACACGGGACCGGGGTGCCGGCCACGTCGACATCCGTCTCGACGAGGGTCGCGGCTCCGTACGAGATGCCGGCAAGCACGGTCATCACGACGGCGGAAAAGGTGAATCGAAGGGGGAGCATTCTCATAAGTACCACTCCAAACCTTTCTTTAATCGGAACCGCGGATCGGTTCCATTGCCCCGCGCAGGGTTGCGCGGGGCGAAAGACACCAAGTGCGGAAGGTCGTCAAGACCGCTTTCCGCTGTGAGATAGTCGTGGATTTAGTGGGGGCCGTCAATGGGTTCCCGTCCGGTCCACCAGAAGGAATTATCCACGCCGGACCACGAAGGCGCGCCCGGCAATGCGTGTCCGGGAATCATCTTGGCACTCCCGTCGACGGTGCAAACCGGCGCGCGGCGCTTGGTATAGTCCACACCGCTCGGTTCCACTACCTTCCAGTGGTAATTCGTAAGCCGCTCGCGGAGCAGAACGAATTCACTGGGACGGGTGCACTGGCTGATATTCATCGGTCGGAACGGCCCGTTCGGATTGGTGACCTTGGAGCCGTCCTGCGCCCATGCACCGCTTCCGTACGGGTTGAACCGGTAAGACACCTCGTCGTTGAAGTTGGCGCCGGCCTTGGCGTTCTCAACGCGGGAGTTATCGGAGGGACACTGGTAGATGCCGTCACTTTTGACGTACGGCTCGGTGTAGCGGTAAAGCAGGGAGTATTTCCGCTGACGGTAGGAACCTATGTAGGTTTCCAGGCCCGGCCGATTTCCTCCATCGACGAAGGAGATGCCAAATGGCATGGTGCCCTCGTAATCGTCGGCATACATCAGGATGCCGTGCGCCAACTGTTTCTGGTTGCTGAGGCATGTCGTCAACTTGGCTCTGTCACGGGCCCGGGCAAACACCGGGAACAAAATCGCCGCCAGGATGGCGATGATCGCAATGACGACAAGCAGTTCGATGAGCGTGAATGCCCATCGGCCTCGTAAGTTTCTCATTCATACTCTCCTGTAACGACCTGTATGAATCGCGTTACATGAGGATGATAGGGCACTTCTGTTTTGGCGTCAATGACGACACATAATCACGAAGACAGGTTTCTTCGCAAAGTGCGCCTGCCCGCGGCGTCTCGGGTTACGGGGTGTCTGATTCGCAGTTTCTGGGTGCCGCCGGGCCGAATGAGGAGTGGTGCGTATGCTCTATGCCCTCAAGCGTTTGACCCTCGGCGTCTGCCTGATTGTTCTCGCCGCCGCCGTGCTCCTGGTGGCTGACTGGGGCCGCCGGACCTCTTCCATGCGTCCGGTTCCACGTGTGGCGCTATTCCAGTTCGCGTCCCGCCCGGCGCTGGACGATACCTCAAACGGGATACTGGAAAGCCTGCGCAGGAACGGCTTCGCGCACGGCAGTTCCGTGGAGATCACCCGTTACAACGCCCAGGGCGACTTCCCGACCGCCAACAGCATCGCGCGCGGAATCGAAGAGGGCGGTTTCGACCTCGTCATCACCGTCAGCACCCCGGCCCTTCAGGCGATGGCCGCCGCCAACAAGAGGGGGCGCGTCAAGCACGTCTTCGCCACCGTCACCGATCCGATGGGGGCTGGTGTCGGCATCAACAGCCCGACCGATCATCCCGCCCACCTGTGCGGCATCGGCACCTTCCAACCCGTGCGCGAAATCATCCGGTTGGCGAAAAGCATCAAGCCGGACCTGAAGACCATCGGCGAGGTATGGTGTCCGTCGGAGCAGTGCTCGGAGGCGTGCACGAAATTGGCGCGTGACGAGTGCGCGAAGCTCGGCATCAAACTGGTGGAGGCGCATGCGGACAACACGAATGAAGTGCTTCAGGCGGCGCAGTCGCTGGCATCCCGGGGCGTGCAGGCCATTTGGATCGGCGGCGACAACACGGTGGAAGCGGCCGCCGTATCCGTTATCAAGGCGGCCCGCGAGGCTGACATTCCGGTGTTCAGCAATGGTCCCACTATCGTGACGGACGGGGCCCTGTTTGCCCTGGGAGCCGATTACTACAACGTCGGCCAGACGGCCGGCGATCTGGCCGCCCGGATACTGAAGGGCGCCGATCCGGCCAAAGTGCGCATCGAAAACGTGGTGCCCCGGCAACTGGCGATCAACGAGAAGGCGTTGTCCGGACTGCGCGAAAACTGGACCTTTCCCGCCGAAGTCCGCCGGCAGGCGGCCGTCGTTTACGACAGCAAGGGCGCGTTGGTGAAGAAACCGGACAACCTGGCTACCGGCAATCCAATCACCAGGAAATGGCGTCTGTATTACATCCAGTACGCGGAGGAGAACACGGCTGAGGCGGTTCATGAGGGACTGTTTGATGAACTGAAGAAACTGGACGTGGTGGAAGGGCGCGATTTTGTCCGCAAGGAAGGTTCCGCCCAACGGGACATGGCCACCCTCATCAATCTGCTGGACGACGCGCAATCCAACGCCGATGTCATCTTCCTCGTCAGCACCCCCACCCTTCAAACGGCTTTGAAGCGCATCAAGACAATACCGATGGTCTTCTCCAATGTCGGCGCGCCGTTGGCCGCGGGAGTCGGCAAATCCTTTACCGATCACGCTCCGAACGTTACCGGCGTTTGTGTTGTCAGCGACTTTGAGGGCCAGATGAAGGTCGTGAAGCAGGTTCTGCCGAATGCCCGGACGATCGGCACCCTGTTTACCCCGTCGGAGGTCAACAGCGTGGTCTACAAGGACGGGCTGGAAGAGGCGGCGAAAAAGGCGGGATACACACTGATTGCCAGTCCCGTGACATCCAGCGCCGACGTGGCGGACGCCGCCCTGGCGCTGATGGAACGCCGGCCCGATGTGATCTGCCAGATATCAGACAATACCGTCAATCCCGGCTTCGCGGCGCTGATGAAGGCCGCCCGGCAGTCGAAGGTCCCCGTTTTTTCGTTCGTCAGCAAGCAGGTGGTTTCCGAGGGGGCGGTGCTTGCCAGGTGCCGCGATTATGAGCAGGCGGGTCGCGATGCCGCACGCATGCTGAACGAAGTCATGCGCGGGAAGGACACCAGGGATATGCCGATTCAGATGGTGAGCCGCACGGTTCTGGTGATTAACACGAAGAACGCGGAAGCATTCGGCGTGCGTATTCCGGAAGAAGTGATAAAGAGCGCCGACCAGGTGGTGGACAACTGATGGAAATCGAACGCGCGAAATTGGGCTCGGCGACCGAATGGCGGATCATCGGACGATTGGACGGTTACTGGGCGGGCAGTCTTGAGGCGGAACTGGCGGAGGCGGTTCGCGCCGGAGAGCGAAAC
>JAKQQT010000066.1 GCA_029564025.1 Armatimonadota bacterium
TCCTACGCGCAAACGGAACTGACAGCGCCGGGAGGGCCGCCGGTACTCACACCGCCACCGGCCTCCCTAAGCATCCTTACCCTTGCCGTGGGTGAATCGCGGATACTGCGCTTTCCTGTGGTTTCACGCGCCGCCATCGGCAATCCAACCGTGGCTGACATCGCCATTCTGTCCCGTTCCGAGGTTCTGTTGAACGCCAAGGCGGCAGGCGAAACCCTGCTGTACGTAGGCAACAAGCAGGGCTCGGCCAGCATTCAGGTGCGCGTTCGCGGCGAGGTTCAGACGATGGACGACACCGCGGCCAAAATCAACCAGGCGCTGGGCGGAACCGGAGTGACAGCCCAGGTGGCCGGAGACTCCATCTTCCTGCGCGGTCGCGTGGAATCGAAGGAAGCCGAGGACCAGGCCATCGCCGTGGCCAAGGCGTACACTCCGAAGGTGCAATCGTTTGTTACGATTGCCAGGTCCGAGGATGCGCTTGTATCCACGTTGACCGCGGCCATGAAAACGCTGGGTGTCAACCTGCGCTCGGCTGGCAACGTCATCATCCTAGAAGGCTCCTGCACCAAAGAGAACCTCGAGCGCGTGAAAGCCCTGGTCCAGAACTTGGGCGACGGTTACAAAGTCGTGAACCTCGTAACTGACAATGCCGTGCCGCATCAGGTCATCATCCACGCGAAAATCGTGGACATCGACCAGGGAGCCATTCGCCAGATGGGGCTGGATTGGGGCGCCCTGCTGTACAACGACGACGGCAAGCTGACGGGTGTTGGCCAACCGGTGATCATTGGTGAAAATCGCGCCGGCGAAATCGGACTGGACGACGGTGGTCCGTTGAACCGGCTGGATCGCATCGGAGCCACTATCCAGGCGCTGGAAAAAGGCAACCGCGCCAAGATTCTTTCGTCTCCGGACGTGCTGGTTGCGGAAAACCGCAAGGCCGAAATACTGGTTGGCGGCGAAATTCCGGTTCCGGTTCCGCAAGGCGGAGGGAACAATGTGATCGTCATCGAGTATCATACCTACGGTGTGAAACTCAACGTGACGCCGCGCCTGCTGGATACGGACACGGTGTTGATGAAGGTCGCTCCGGAAGTCAGCACGCCGGACTACACCAACGCGGTGATGCTGAGCGGATTCCAGATTCCGGCCTTCAAGGTTCGCCGGGCCGACACGGAAGTATCGGTGCGCAACGGCCAGACACTGGTTATCGGCGGCCTTCTGCAGGATGAGGATATCGACGCCCTGCGCAAGATCCCGCTTTTGGGTGACATCCCGGTTCTGGGCGAGCTGTTCAAGTTCCGGTCCACACAGCGGACTCGGACACAGCTCGTGATTCTTGTTACTCCGGAGATCCTGCCCCCCGGTACCACGGTTCCGGTGCCCGCTATTGCGGAGATGAAGGCTGACCCGATTCCGATGGGAACGGTTATAGGAACACCACCAAGTTCCACCGCTCCCCCTGCCGTTCCGGGACTGCCGCCCGTGCCGCCAACCGCGATTCCTTCACCGTCGGTTGGATAGATACGG
>JAKQQT010000552.1 GCA_029564025.1 Armatimonadota bacterium
TCGCCCGGTGTCTCTCGAAACACGGACAGAAAACGGACCGGGACGGCATCGTCGAGAACCGCCATGGTAATGGATCAGCGTTGTTCGTCGCGGTTGACGTCACCGGCACGATCGTGCGCATCCAGCAGGGCACCGCCGTGACGCGCGACGGGATTCCTTCGGCAGACGGCACCGGCCCGTCAAGCGACAATGTGCTCAAAAGCGATGACGGGCAGGTTCTGGACTGGGAATTCGACCGTTCCGAAGTTCCCGGCGCGCCAGGCTTGAAGGCGTTCCTGCATCCCGTGGCCGACATGTGGCGCGAGGTGATCTTGCGCGCTCTGCTGTACTGCGCTCTCGAGGCGAACGCTCCTCTCCCGCTCGTTTGGCGCTGGCCGCGCAACCTTCCGGCTGTGGCGGCGATGTCGCACGACAGCGATCTGAATGAGCCGGAAAACGCCGTGCTGATGTTGCGGACGCTGAAGGAACTCGGAGTTCATACGACCTGGTGTCTGATGCATCCCGGACTTCCCGCGGAGACGGTTCAGGAAATCGAGAACGACGGGCACGAGCTGGCGTTCCATTACGACGCGATGTCGGACGGGTGCGAATGGAGCGAGGAGGAGTTCGTCCGCCAGGTCGATGGACTGCGCGCGGAGTACGGTTGCTCGCCGGTGACGAACAAAAACCACTACCTGCGCTGGGAAGGCGACACCGAGTTCTACGACTGGCTGATCCGGCGGGGATTCCAGATGAACCAGTGCAAGGGCGCGTCGAAGACAGGCGAAGCCGGCTTCAATTTCGGCACAACGGGACCGTTCTTCCCCGTGGACCGAATTGGCGAACGGATCGATGTGCTGGAAGCGCCGACCATCACGCAGGACCTGTGCATCTTCGCGCCGCCGGAGATTGCGGAACCGCTGAGAAACGCGGTGTTGAAAACCCACGGTCTACTGCATCACCTGTTCCATCCGGCGCACATCGCCAAGCCGGGAGTTGCCGATGCTTTGAAAGCCTGCGTCAACGATGCGCGGTCCGCCGGTATGGAGTGGTGGACCTTCGCGCGGTTGAACGACTGGGAACGGGCCCGGCGGATGGTTCGGTGGACCGACTGTGACACGCTGGTCTCGGAAACGGATATCGACGATGTAACCGTGCTGACTCTCGATGACGAAGGCGGCACGGAGCGCTGGGGATACAGATTCCGGTCCGAGGTGAGATCGTTGAAACCGGGAGAGACTGTGCGATTCGAACAGGGAGAAAGAACATGAGCGCCACTCTGGCCATTAAGGGAGGATCGCCCGCGAAAACCGGGCCGTACACGCGACTGCCACGTTACGGCGAGGAGGAACTGAAGGAACTGCGGGAGGCGCTGGAACAGGGGACGCTGTTCTACGCGCAGGGCAAAAAGGTTTTCGCGCTTGAGGAGGCCTTCGCTGAGTGGGTCGGTGCGCGTTATGCGGTGGCCTGCAGTAGTGGCACGGCCTCGATCCACACGGCGATGATCGCCGCCGGCATCTCACCCGGTGACGAAGTGATAGTTTCGCCGATAACGGACCTGGGCTCGGTGGTTCCCATTCTGTTCCAGGGCGCGGTTCCGGTGTTCGCCGACTTGAATCCCCGCAACTACGCAACGGATCCGGCGTCGGTGGAGGCACGCATCGGCCCGAAAACGAAGGCAGTTCTGGCAGTGCATCTATGGGGCAACACGTGCGACCTGTTTGCCCTCAAGGACATTTGCGATCGGCACGACCTGATCCTCATCGAGGACTGCGCCCAG
>JAKQQT010000582.1 GCA_029564025.1 Armatimonadota bacterium
CCTGAAGCAGGAGGAGTTGATCCAGCGCGGCGGAACGGGCACGACCAGCCGCGAGATACGCCTGCGAGTCCAGATCGCGCGCGACATCCAGGCCCAGCGGTTCCGCGGTACGGGTGTGTATACCAACGCGCAGATGACTTCAAAGCATATCCGCCAGTTCTGCGCGGTCGATGACGCCACGCAGTCGCTCCTGAGGTCCGCCATCAATCAGCTGGGTTTGTCCGCCCGCGCCTACGACCGCGTTCTGAAACTCGGCCGAACCATCGCCGACCTCGAAGGTCTGGAATCAATCGCCCCGGCGCACGTGGCCGAAGCTCTGCAGTACCGCAGTATGGACCGGAAGCTGTGGCAGTAAACTTGCCTCGCGCGCTCCGACGGTGTTAAACTGAATTGCTTTGTATCGAACGTCAACGGCGCTCGGAACCGCTTGTTCGCGTCCAATCGCGATGCGATGTCCGGGCCAGATCACCGCGTCGGGTCGGAAATTCGACGCACCATAAGGAACCAGAACACTCATGAAAGACGGAATTCACCCGGACTACCACGCCGTGAAGGTTCACTGCGCGTGCGGGAACGACTTCGAAACGCGCTCGGCCATCAAGGGCGACGCGATCAACGTGGAAATCTGCTCGAACTGCCACCCGTTCTTCACCGGCAAGCAGAAACTGATGGACACCGCCGGCCGCGTGGACAAGTTTATGCAGAGGTACGGCCTGAAGAAAGACAATTCCTGAGCCATTTGTACCAACTAAATCGACTGACTGAGCGTGAATTGTCATTCTGAGGCGTAGCCGAAGAATCTCAAGTAGTGGAAATCCGAAGGCGAGATTCTTCGCTGACGCTCAGAATGACAGACTTGGACGCTTAGCCCAAGTATTAGTTGGTACAAATGATTCCTGAGCCTGCCCCTTCGGCAGATGATCGCTTGTATGAGCGCCGCGGCGGGAACCGAACGTTCCGTCCGCGGCGTTTTTCCACATGAGGCGTCACCCGTGAGCAAACCTGCTTCCTCCGATCCCGTTCTCTACGGCGGTCAGGCCGTTATCGAAGGCGTGATGATGCGCAGTCCGAAACACGCCTCCGTCGCCGTTCGCCGCGCGGACGGAAGCATCGAGACCACCGTACGCTCCGCCGAACCGTGGCTCAACCGCCACCCGTTCCTCAACCGCCCGTTGCTTCGCGGTGTTTTCGCCCTGTTCGACGCGTTGAAGATCGGCGTTTGGGGCTTGCGCTGGTCCGCGGAACGCGCGGCGCTGGACGTGGAACCTGAAAAACCTTCCGAACCTAACAAGGCGACCGACGCGGCCATAGTCGGCACGATGCTGGTCGGACTGGCGCTTGGTGTCGCATTGTTCATCGCCTTGCCGACACTGATCGCCGGTTGGATCCCGCACACCCTGTCGCACGCGGCCAGGAATATCCTCGAGGGAATCGCGCGGTTGACGATCTTCTTCCTGTACCTCGCGCTGATCGGCAGGATGGAAGGGATTCACCGCGTGTTCGCGTTCCACGGGGCCGAACACCGGGTTATCAACAGTTACGAAGCGGGCGCGGAACTGACGCCCGAGGCCTGCCGCCCCTACCCCGTCACCCACCCGCGGTGCGGCACGTCGTTTGCGATTTTCGTGCTGATTCTTGCCACCATCAGCCACACGTTTCTCGGGTGGCAGGTGTGGTGGGCGAGGATCGCGGTGAGGCTGGCGCTTCTCCCGCTTGTTGCGGCGGTATCCTACGAGTTGCTGAGGTTTTCGGCGAAGTACCCCGAAAGCGCTCTTGCAAAGTTGGTCACCTGGCCGGGAATCTGCTTCCAAAGTCTGACGACGCGCGAACCGGATTCCGAACAGGTGGAAGTAGCGATTGTGTCGTTGCAGACCGCGATGTCAGCCGACGAAGCGGCTACGGCTTAGCCGGCAACGGAGGCTGAAACGGGCGTCGGTTCGGCCTTGCCAAGGATCTTGCTGATACGATCGGCGATTCCCTCGGCGGAGAGGCCGTACTTGTCCAGGATGAAGTCCCGGCCGCCGTGCTCGATGAACTTGTCCGGCAGTCCGATGCGGGTCACCGGCGTGCGGATATTCCGCGCTTCCAATTCCTCCAGCACCGCTGATCCGAATCCGCCCATCAGGCACCCTTCCTCCACGGTTACCACGTGGGGAACACTCAGAGCGGTAGAGGCGATCAATTCTGCGTCCAGAGGTTTCACGAAGCGCGCGTTCACCACGGTTGCCTGGATCCCTTCGTGTGCAAGCATGTCGGCGGCCTCCAGGGCCGGATAAACCATCGAGCCGATGGCGATGATCCCCACGTCCTGGCCTTCCCGCAACCCGACCCCTTGTCCAATCGGAATTGCTTCCATTTCCGTTGAAACCGGGATACCCTCGGAATTGGCGCGCGGGAAACGTATGGCCACAGGACCGTCGTGCTCAACCGCCGTCCGCATCATCCGCCGCAGTTCCTCTTCATCCGAAGAGGCCATCACGACGATGTTGGGGATCATCCGCAGGTAAGCCATGTCGAAGACGCCCTGGTGGGTCGGACCGTCCTCGCCCACGATGCCGCCCCGGTCCAGAACCAGTGTTATCGGCAGATTCTGAATGCAGGCGTCGTGGAGCACCTGGTCGAACGCCCTTTGCAGGAAGGTACTGTAAATGGCAACCACCGGTCGAAGTCCGTGTGCGGCCAGACCGCAACCGAACGTGACAGCGTGCTGTTCCGCCATACCAACGTCGAACGTGCGGTCCGGAAACTCCTCCTGGAATTTGACGAGGCCGGTGCCTTCCAGCATCGCCGCGCTGATGGCCACGATCCTGTCGTTGGTCCTCGCCAACTGGCGAAGGGCTTGCACAAAAACGTCGGAATACGGCAGAGTGGACGATTTCTTCCGCGACAGTCCCGTCTCGATGACAAACGGCGCCACCCCGTGGAACTTCGTGGAGTTTTCTTCGGCCGGCGAATAGCCCTTGCCCTTGACCGTGATGACGTGCAGAAGGATGGGCCCGTTCAGGCTCTTGGTATGTTCCAGTGTCGCTTCCAGCACATCCAGGTTGTGTCCGTCAATCGGGCCAAGGTACGTGAATCCCAACTCCTCGAACCAGAGTCCCGGGGTACCTACCGTCGTCACCGCATCCCGCGCCTTGTTGGCGAACTCGACCATCGATTCGCCCATCGGCAATCTCAAAGCCAGGGCTTCGAAACGGGCTTTGGCGCGGACGTAGGCCGGATTGGTGCGGATGTTGGTGAAGTAATGGTGAAGGGCGCCGACGTTGGGCGAAATCGACATCTCGTTGTCGTTCAGCACAACCAGCAGGCGGGCGCCAATGTGCCCCGCGTGGTTCAACGCTTCCAGAGCCATGCCGCCGGTCATGGAGCCGTCGCCGATGACCGCGATGACATTCTCGTCCCGTCCGCGCCGGTCGCGCGCCACGGCGAAACCGAGCGCCGCGCTGATCGAGGTGCTTCCGTGGCCGGCGCCGAAATAATCGTGCGGTGATTCGCCCCGTTTGCAGTAACCGCTGAGCCCCTCGTACTGGCGTATCGTGGAGAACCGGTCGTACCGTCCCGTCAGCAGTTTGTGGATGTACGCCTGATGTCCAACGTCCCAGATCATGATGTCCTTGGGACTGTTGAACACGCGGTGCAGGGCTATGGAGAGTTCCACGGTACCCAGGTTGGGAGCCAGGTGCCCGCCCGTGACGCTGAGCGTTTCCACAAGCGTGGAGCGAATCTCTTCCGCCAGCGTTTTGAGGTCCGCGCGGCTGAGGTTTTTCAGGTCTTCCGGCCCATGTATTCCCTGGAGCAAACTCATTTCGTTCTCATCTGTCCCTTTTTCGACGCACTGATTGAATCTATCAAAATCAACGCCCCGGGTCAAACCGTGTCACGCCCGGCCCGCGCGAAGGCACCGCCCCGGCAGAGAACCGGTAACGCGGCCTTCGTCCACAACCGATACTCCTCGTACGAACACGTACGGTATCCCTTCCGCCAGTTGGAACGGTTTTCCGAACTGCGACGCATCGCGTACGGTAGCGGGATCGAACAGCGTCAGGTCCGCAACGTAACCTTCCGACACCTTGCCCCGATCCTTCAAACCCAGCCTTTCGGCGGCGAGGCCGGTCATCCGATGCACGGCGTCTTCCAGCGTCAGAACACCCTTTTCCCGGACATAGTGTGCCAGAACGCGCGGCATGGTACCGAACGTTCGCGGGTGCGGCATGCCGGTCGCCAACGGGCCGGTGATGGCGCGCGCCGTGGCGTCGCTACCGATCATAACGTACGGACGCTTCATCACAGTTTCTACATCGTCCTCAGAGAGCGTGAAGTGGACCATTCCCACCGATCCCTCTTCCTCGAGCAACAGTCGGAACATCGCTTCCACGTAATCCAGTTGCCATTTACGCGCGATATCCGCCACGCTCAATCCCTCGGCCCACTTGTTGGCTTCGGTTTTGACACCGGCGATCACGATGTCGATCCAGCCCTGCTCGGCTTTGTTGTATCCGTTTTCGACCTGATACTTCGTTTCCTTACGCAATCGCGGCAGGAGATCCGGAGTTTTCAAGCGTTCGAGCATCTTCTCCGTTCCGCCGTCGTGAGCCCAGCGGGGAAGGTTCACCGAGAGGCCGGTTGAGGTCGCCACGTACGGATACTGGTCCGCGGCGGCGTCAATCCCGCGCGCCCGGGCGTCCTCGATCATCGCCAGAGTTTGATTCACCTTGCCCCAGTTGGCGGGCCCGCACGCTTTGTGATGCGATATCTGAACGCGGGCGCCGCTTTTCTCGCCGATCGTCAGCGCCTCGGCGACCGCCGGGACAACATTGTCCCCCTCACTTCGCATATGCGTGGCATAGATGCCCCCGAATTCGCCGACCGGTTTCGACAGTTCCACCAGTTCGTCGGTTCCGCCGTAACACCCCGGCGCGTAGACGAGACCGGACGAGAGGCCCACCGCTCCCTGCTCCATCGACTCGGCGACGGCCTGTCTCATCACCGCCATCTCGTCCGGTGTGGCCGGGCGGTCGTCCGGTCCCACCACAGCGGAACGTAAACTGCCGTGCCCGACCAGCGTCATCAGGTTCATCGCCATGCCGCTGGATTCCAGGGCGCCGAAGTATTCATCCAGCGACGTCCACCGCTGTTCCACGTTGTACTTTTCCAGCCATTCCTCGATATGGGTGCGTTGGTGTTCGCTGACGATCGGAGCCGGACAAGAACCGCAGTTGCCGGACAGTTCCAAGGTCACGCCCTGC
>JAKQQT010000603.1 GCA_029564025.1 Armatimonadota bacterium
GCCGCTCGTGGTGTTCAGCGCGTAGTCTCCGGTGATGCCGATCGCCGAAGATGGATCAGACGCGGATGAATACCACTTTGCCCCAGCCGCTCCCGCCGCACCGGTTTCACCCTTAATATTCCCCCGAAGCGTCCACGTGCCTGATTCCTTACGGTACATGTTCCACGTGCTGTAGTCAATACACCAGTCGTCATCTACGCCAAGACCTGCGGCGGGAGCGCCGTTGTTGCTGTATATCGTGTTCCCGTCCTCCCCAGGATCGCCCTGGTCGCCCTTGAGGTTGTTTTGCAGGGCGAGCTTCCATTCCCGAAGAAAGCTGACCAACTGAGCGTTCGTCTCCGAGGTCATGGTAGTATTGAAGTTCCTTACGATGGCGTATTCCGCAGCCGCCGCTGTCGTCTCCGCGAACTCGTCCTTGAGTGTCAGGTGTGTATTGTCCGTCACCGCGTCGATCTCGTAGAACTTGACGATTCCGCCGTCCGAGAGAAGCGCGAAGAGGTCGCCGGTCTTCGCCTGCACGCTCCATATCGTTCCCGAACCGAGCACGTCCTTGCTTCCGTTTGTCGCCGTTACCGTCCCATCCCTGTACCAGTTTGCACCGGGCATCTACTCACCCTCCTTTGCATACGGCAAGGCCCCTCGTATTTCAGCGAGGCCTTGCATGAGTTCGTTCAGTTTTTCCGGTCTACCCTGCGCCGCTTCGGTCAAGGCTTCAAGCTGCTTCTCAACCGGATAGCGTTCGAGGTACTCTTTTTGTCGCTTTTTCCGCACCTCTTCCGGCGTCGGCTTGTACGCGATTCTCACACGACCACCTCCGCGTCAAGGTACGGCCAGCATGTGATTTTGACCGTGCCGGAGTATCCTGTGATATCCGCTTCGCCGTCGTCCACCTCGAACGCCTGTTCTCCGAGGGTAAGCACGCTCCCGGCGGGTATGCCGGTGATCCTCGCCCCAGAGACGGAGAGAAGCATGGATGGACGCTCCACGACACGCCCGCTTTCAACGTAGTGCGTCGCGTAATCGACTACGCCGTCGTACTCCACAAAACGCGGGTTCTCAGCGTAGATTTTCAGCGTGTTCCCGGTTTCATCGTTCACCTCAACGAACCCGCAGATTCGCCCCTCCTCGTCGAACTCCACGAAATTAGCCATACTCTCACCTCACCGATAAAAAGCTATCGCCATGATCCCCGCTGCGGCGACCACCTGACCGGAGCCGGACGGAACCCAACCCTTGACCTGGTATAACTGTTGCCCCGTGCCGGGGCTAGTATCCATGTAATTCACAATCATGTGAGATTCAGACTGGAGCCACGCTGTGCCGCCAGCCCCTAGCGCTTGACTGCCATTGTTCTTTGTCAACTTCCCGTACAACACATTCCCGCCGTAAATAAACGATCTCATGTACGCCTGCACCAATACGTGCGTCGCCCCGGTCGTGTCGATGTACAGGTCACGGAATACGCGCTCCGATGTATCGACGTATCCGTAAGGTCCTGCGAAAGGCCATTGATATCCGCTCGTGACACCCCAAGAAAGTGTACCCGGAGCGCCTGACGCTAGTTTGATTCTGCCGACTGTCAAGTCTTGGATTTTGGCGTTTTTGATGGAACCGTCCTGGATGAAAGCGTTGCTCAGAGATATCCGCTGCACGCCGTCGACAACGCCGATCACGAAGGGGTATTCGTTTGTCGCCCCAGGACGCCCGATGAGAAGGTTGTCCACGTGGATTATCATGCTCCCGGACGTCGCCCCGCCGATCAATTCCCAGCCAGTGATATACCCGTTCGTGTCAATCTTTACCGCGTACTTACCCTTGATCCCGTCCACACTCTGCGCGAGGACCTGCACGCTGTTCGTGTTGCCGTCAACTTTGCTCTGCAATGTCGTTACGTTGGAAGCCAGAGCGCTGTCCGCGTTCGCCCGCGCTGTAGCTTCCGTTCGCACCGCCGCATACACCGTCCCCGGGGCCGGGCTTGCAGGGTCGCCGATGGAAGCCGCCACTGTTGAAATACTGCTCGAAAGCGCCTGATCCGCCGTCGCCCGCGCTGTCTGCTCCGTTTTGATCGCAGCGTAGATAGTTCCCGGCCCCGGATTCCACGGATCGCCGATGACCGCCGTCAAAGCGTCGATATTCCGCGCCAACGCCTCGTCCGCAGTAACGCGAGCGGTTCTTTCGGAAACGAGCGCGGCATAGATTGTTCCCTCGCCAGGGTTTTCCGGATCGCCCATCATCGCCGCGATAGTAAGGATTTGCGATGCAAGCGCCTCGTCCTCTGTCTCTCTCGTGATGCGTTCTTCGTTGATTGCTGCGATGGTGTATTTTACGTCGTTGAGCGCTCCGAGTTCGGCCTGAATTGCCGCTTCCGCTAGTTTGTCCTGATACCTTTGCCGCAAGTTCTCCTTGATTGCGTCGTTGTAGTCCGAAAGAGCGTTCCATATCCCGCTCTCCGCCAGCGAATCGACCGGCGTATTCAGGTCCGCTATCGCCTCCTGCACAAGCTCGTTTTGCAGGATGATGTCTACAAGGTCTTGATGGTCTTCCTGATCCGAATACCCATACACGCCCGCTTCCGCGTTCCATTCGCTGATGTTCCCGGAGAGATCGACCGCACGAATCCAGTAATAGCGGCCTTGGAAGCTCCCGAGGTACCGCATGTATGTCGTGCCTTTTGCGTCGGCGATTTTCACCGCGCTGTCCCGGTCGTCGACCGCGTTTTCCCAGATTTCGATATGGGATAGGTCGGGCGCGGTCGGGTTTATCCATTCAAGGATGATGCTTCCGAACCAGCCCGTCGCCGTCAATCCTGTCGGGGCGTCCGGCGCTTCCACGTCGCGTCCAACGATAATGCTTGCTATTTTTCCAGTCGTTTCCTTCCCTGTGTCCGGTCGAACGCAATTCACCCAGACCTCGACTTCACGCCCGGTTTCAAGGCTCGGGATATTCGTCTGGGTGATCAGCCGCGTGCTGTTGACATGGAGCGTCCATTCCTCTTCCGGTTCGCCCTCGTCCGCAACATATCGCCACCGGACATTAATCGCCGTCGGCGTGTAGTCGCTTGGATTCTGCCAGGTTGCCCGGATGATCGGCACCCAGGTGCCGTCTCCCTCGATGTGCCCCACGTCCTCAAGTGCCAG
>JAKQQT010000642.1 GCA_029564025.1 Armatimonadota bacterium
TTCGGCGAACAGAGAAACGGGTGCCCGTTCGACGTGAACACGGATGAGAACCAGGCCGTCTGGGTCGATATCCGCGTCCCGGACAGCGCTCGTCCGGGCGACTACAAGGGAACTGCCACAGTCACCGCTACCGGACAGCCAACCGTCTCGGTGCCCGTTTCCCTCCACGTGTGGAACTTCACACTGCCGAAAATGGCGTCCCTGCCGACATCCTTCGGCTACGACAGCGGCCTGCTGGCTCAGCACCACGCGGACACAGAAGAAGAAAAGGCGCGTTTGGTACGAATGTACGCACGGGAAGGCGTTGCCAACGGCATATCTCCGTGGGGCTTGTGGCTGAACACCGGCCTTCCGTGGTACGATTACGATCCCATGCACCCGGAACGCGGCGCGCGCATACCGGATTGGAGCCGTTACGATTCGCTCTACGGCGAAGTGATGGCCGGTACCCCGGACGGAACCGCCAACACGATTGACATTGCCCCTCAAACGGTGTCGAGAAGCGCCCTTGCGGCGCCCGAGGTCAGTGTCGGCACGATGGGCGGCGCGGGAAGCCTGGCGAAGGGCACCTACGCCTATCGCGTCACTGCCGTCAACGCGGAAGGCGAAACGCAGGGCTCCGCCCATGTAATCGTCAACAATACCGGCAATCAGGCGGTTTCGCTGTTGTGGGAAGATGTCACGAACGCGAAGTACCCGAAACTGAACGCCGCGAAGTACAACGTCTACCGCTCGCCCGGGCCCATCGATACGGAAAACCCGATGTACAAGGGGTTCATCGGCAAACTGCGCAAGGTATACCACATCGCCAAACGGGGCGTCCAACCCGCCGAGTTATGGGAAAACGAAACGTATCTCGTGGCGACAACCAACGGCACATCCTGGATGGACGTCGGCTTGAAGGCCGACATCAAACGCCCCTGCCCCTGGATGAACACCACAGGCAAGCGGGAAGCCATCGCCGTTTACCGCGAATACGCGCGAAGGTTCCGCGCCAAAGGCTGGATGGACCGCGCTTTCCTGTACGCTTACGACGAGCCGTTCGGCAAGAAGAAACTCTACGCCGGACGCGAACAGGCCGAGTTCTTCCGGGAAGCGGTGCCGGACGGTTGGGCTCTGGTGACCAACACCTGGTCGCCCGAACTGGACGGAGCCTGCAACCTTTGGTGCGTTCCAGTCAACTGGTTCGATGACGGGGAACACGCCACCGCTGATGAGATTAAGAAACGTCAGGACAAGGGCGAACGGGTCTGGTGGTACCACGCGATGATGTCGCGTGGAGAACCTCTGCACAAGGGCGGGCGCTGGCCTTCCTATTTCATCGACGACTCCGCCATGGCGGCCCGCATCACCGGTTTCTTCACTTGGCGCTACAACTTCCAGGGCTTCCTTTACTACCTGACCACGATGGCCTACACCAAAGGAAACAATCCGTGGCGGAATCAGTTCTATTTCGACGCCAATGGAGACGGCACTCTGTTCTATCCCGGCACGCCGGACCGCGTGGGAGGCTCGCGCGATATACCGATCCCATCCCTTCGCCTCCGCTTCCACCGGCAGTCGATGCAGGATTACGAGTACCTGAAACGCGTCGCCGACCTGGGTGACAAAGCCCTCGCCGACCGTATCGCCGCCGAACTGGTGAAATCACCGGACCAGTTCGCCCAGGACAACGATCACGCCAGGATCGACGCCGCCCGCATCACGCTTGCCAGGCGAATTGAAGAACTCGGCCGGTGACAATTCGGAGCACGATTCTGAATCCCGAATCCCGAATCCTGAATCCTTTTCCCGAATGCGGTGTATCATGTTTCGGACACGCAAGAAAGGAACAACGCATGGCGGGAACCAACCCATACATCGAGAAAGCCCATTTCACACCGGCGGTCAAGCCGTTCCGGGTCACGATCATCCACGACGGAGAGGAACAGGTCGTCGAGGTTCGTCCGGAAGATATCCCTTACGGGCGCACCGGTCTGCCGGGAAGCATACTGGACATCTGCGAAGGGCACCACATCGAACTGGAGCACACCTGCGGCGGCGTGTGCGCTTGCAGTACGTGCCACGTTATCGTCAGGGAAGGCGGCGACTCCTGCAACGAGGCCGGTGACGACGAACTGGACCAGTTGGAGGAAGCGCCCGGAATCACCATCCAGAGCCGCCTCGGATGCCAGTGCGTTCCCAACGGCGAACGGGATATCATCATCGAAATCCCCGCGTGGAACCGCAATGCGGTGAAGGAGACGCCGCACTGATGCCGATGTCCGGATTCCCCGTCACTCTTCGCGTCCGGGACCTGCGAAACGCCGGCCCCCACGCCTACGCCCTAAACCTGGAAAGGGACGCCGCGGAACTGGAGTGGCAACCGGGGCAGTGGGCATCGCTCAGGCTTCCCGTCGGTCCGCACCCGCCCCTTGTGCGCGCGTATTCCTTCGCTCAACCTGCCTGGGTGGAAGGCCCTGTCCCGCTCGTTTTCGACGATGTGCCGGAAGGTGTCGGCACGCAGTACCTCAAATCGCTACTGCCCGGCGATTCTGTGGAAGTGGGCGCTGTTGCGGGCAAGTTCGTGTTACCCGACCCTCTGCCCGCAGGCATCGTGTTCCTCGCGCGCTTTACCGGTGTCGTGCCCGTGCACTGTATCCTGAAGGAACTGGAACGCCTTGGGAATCCACCGTCGGTTACGCTCATTTCCGGCGCGCCGACGTCGGGAGACCTGGTTTTTCACGAGGCTTTGACGGAATTGGCTGAACGGGCTTCGTGGTTCACGTATCATCCCGTTTCGCTCGATGGCGGTCGCGATGAACTCTCGGTTCTGGACAAAATCCCGCATTTCGGCCACGACGTCGTTCCGATGGTCAGCGGCGTGCGCGCCTTTACCCAGCCCGTCAGAGCCTGCCTGATGGAGCGTTACGGCTACGAACGCCGCGCGGTTCGCGTGGAAAACTACGACTGAAGGACTATTCCGGCGCCAACCGCCCCCACAGCACCTTCAGTGCGCGAACCGTTTCCTGAGCCGTGCGCCGGCTTCGATCCGCATTCTCCAGGTGGGGCCGGGCGTGATCTCGCAGTATTCGGATATCGTTGGTCGTGTTCTCAAGCGCGGGAACGTCATCCGGCAGTTCGCGTCCCGCCATCAGAGCGCACACAAGAGTCCATATCCGTGGCACAGACCGGATGTTGTATCCGCCGCCGCCCAGCGCCAGCCAGGGCAAACCCGTCCCGTCCACATACCTGGTTACCTCCTCGTATGCCGTGGTGGTCAACCGCAGGTGCGTCAGAGGGTCCGAATAATGCGCATCAGCGCCCATTTGTGTCACTATGGCGTTCGGACGGAACCGTTCGATCGCCCGAGGCACGATCTCGCGAAACACAACCAGGAAATCATCGTCTCCGGATTCCGCCCGCAACGGCGCGTTGATGCAGTAACCCTTGCCTGCCCCTTCCCCCAGCTCTTCCGGGAATCCTCCGCCCGGATAGAGGCTGACACCGCTTTCGTGGATGGAGATGGTGACAACGCGGTCGCTGGTCCAGAACGCCTCCTGCACCCCGTCTCCGTGATGGGCGTCGATGTCCAGGTACAGCACCCGGTCGAAGGTCTTCAGCAGTCGCTGTATCCCCATCACGCAGTCATTCAGGATGCAGAATCCGGCCGCCCGGTCACGATGCGCGTGGTGCAGACCGCCCGACAGGTTGACAGCCCGACCACCCGTTTCCGCAACAAAATCGGCTCCTCCAAGCGTGGCACCCGCATAAATCAACGACGCGGTCCACATGCCCGGGAACAACGGCGTATCTCCCGTGCCCAATCCGAAACCGGCGGCTTCGGGTCGCCAGTGACCGTCGTCAAACCGGACCAGGGCATCCACGTACTCCCGCGAATGCGCCTCCAGCACGGCATCCAGCGGAGCGGGTACCACCTCCCTCTCCTCCAGCCAACCGTCCGGTTCAAAAGCCCCGCAGGAGGTCAGAAGATCATAAGTGGTTCGAATTCTAATCGGTTTCAGGGGGTGCGACGGCCCCAGATCGTAGTCCAGAAAGCCCGGCGAGTAAAAGAAAGCCGGTTTGGTTCGCGCTGGAATTATGCTCATTTTTGCAGGATTTTCCGCGATTGTTGCGTAAATGGCCCGTTATGTGCTAACTAATTAGGTGTGAGGCGCGTGTGCGCCAAGGTGTTGCCGCGTCATCGTATGCGGTCACCAGCCTGATTCATTATCGCCATCGTGGCAGAAGGAGGCTCCGGTGCAAGGCTATTGTGTTAAGTGCAAGGCGAAGAAGGACATCAAAGGCGCCAAGCAGATCGAAACCAAGAACAAGCGGACTGCCGTTCAGGGAACTTGCCCTGACTGCGGCACCAAGATCACCGTTATCGGTGGCAAACTGTAGGTTTTGGATTCTTGTCGGGAGCCGATTTTTCGTCGGCTCCCGACTTTTTTTGTGTCGGTTTTTCCTAAAATCCTAGACCGAGGACCCGCACTCCCACGGAAACCGATTCTTTCCGGGTGCTGTAGCGTATCTCCGGTTCCACGCATCGAATACGCCTCGAAAGCGCAATTTCCGTGTCGTACATGCGCTCTCTGGACGTATCATACCGCACGGCCACCTCGATGCGGTTGTTTCCGTATCCCGTCCGGAATCCCCCGAACAACTCGTTGCGCAACCACACTTCGTCGAACATAAACGGTGTGTCACCCGTCGAGACCGTCTTTCGAAAACCGAACTCGCGGTAGAAGTCGCCGTTGCCCCGCTTCCAGGCCGCAATCGTGGTCAGAGATGCCCGGCTGTCGCCCGTGGAATACGAGGCGGCTATCCCCTCCAGCGATACACGCCAGGACGTCCGGCCGTTCCTTGCCACCAGCGGGATCTTCACGTCAGCCTCGGCTCGCGTCGCCGTGAGACGGGTTTCGTGCTCGCGGATCCGACCGACGCTGAACGTCAGCAGGTTCTTCTCCCCGTATCGCACTCCCACTTCCGGCACACGCGAAACCAGCGTCGGTTCGCGGTCGCGCACGCTTTGTTCCTGCTTCCAGTCGGCGTCCACATACGGACGCACCGCCCCTCCCGCCTCCCAGGATACGCCTCCGCGCCAGCCCGCGCGCGAGGTTGCTTCCAGTTCCGCGCTCCACCCGGGACCGATCGGAATGGGTTGGGTGAAGGTGAATCCTGAAGCTTCGGAGTAGCCCGGCATCGGGATGGGAAGCCGGTTCGTACCTCCTCTTGGTCGCGCCTTCCGTCCGTATTCGATATGGGGAAAACTCAGTATCCGGCGGCCAAACAACTCCAGAGTCACGTTGCTCAGCGCCAATCCCAGCGGATGTTTTACCTGTACGCGCCCGGCCAGGAAACGGTAATCGGGGCGTTCGGTACCGCAGGTGCTCACCTCCACGTTGTACATCGTCTGGAGGTTCGGCGAGTACTCCAACCGCTCCCCGCGGAAATTCACACCTTCCACACGGGTGATCACTTGATGCACGGTTCCGGATCGGGCCACCCAGTCATAACTCAGGCTTTGCCCCCGGATGGTCTGTCCGCCGTATTCCGCCGAAACGCCGCCCTGCGCTACCACGCGCCCGGCATTGAAGTCGGCGGAAACCGAATCGGCCCTCATCACCGCCGTCTCCGTCCGCCCGTCCGGTGTCACAGCCGTCACGGTGACCACCACATTGCCCGACGCCTGCACGATGCCGCTCTGCTGGCTCCCGCTTGTGTGGTCCGCCTGGATATCCACGGATGAAACGGCGACCGGGATGTCCCTGGGCGGCTTCCCATCGGCTTCATGAGGGGCGCAGAACAACAGCATCACGGCGCACACCAAGCTACCCAGGGCGCCGCCCCGGGCAATGTTGGAACGCGCCTTCGGCGCTTGACGAAATACAAACACCTTCATCGGTTGATCACACGATGCCCTGAAGGGGCAAACCAACGTTAGCCCGGGGGCACCGCCCCGGGCTCACCCCCCCAATTTCCGCTTTACCGCCTCGTTCGCCATGCCGGGATTGGCTTTGCCCCTGCTCAGTTTCATCACCTGGCCCACGAAGAAGCCGAGCAGTTTCTCCTCACCGGCGCGGTAGCGGGCGGCTTCCGACGGGTTGGCCGCGATGACTTCGTCCACGATGGCGTCGATGGCGCCCGTGTCGGTAACCTGCGTCAGACCCTTCTCCTCCACCACATGGCGCGCGGTCTTGCCCTCGTTGAACATCGACTCAAACACCATCTTGGCGATGGTTCCGCTGATGACGCCGTCCTCGATGAGTTTGATCAGTTCGGCCAGGCCGGCCGAGGGGATGCGGGTCTGCGTGATGGTGAGGTTCCCGGCGTTCAGCACGCGCGCCAACTCGCCGGTCACCCAGTTCGCGGCCGCCTTGGGATTCCCGCAGGCAGTGGCGACCTCCTCGAAGTAGTCCGCTGTTTCGCGGTCGGCGGTCAGCACATCGGCGTCGTAGGCGCTGAGTCCGTACTGCGACTGGAAGCGTTCCGACTTGGCGCGCGGCAGTTCCGGAAGGGCCGAGCGCTGTTCCTCGACGAACGCCGAATCAAACTCCAGAGGAATGAGGTCGGGGTCCGGGAAGTAGCGGTAATCAGCCTCCGATTCCTTGTAGCGCATCGGTATGGTGGTTCCGGTGGCCTCGTCCCACCGTAGCGTACACTGGACCACCGGTTCGCCCCGCTCAATCATGGCCACCTGGCGTGCCAGTTCCGCGTCGATGCCGCGATATACCACGCGGAACGAGTTCAGGTTCTTCAATTCCGTGCGCGTGCTGAGGATATCCGTCCCGACCGGACGGACCGAGATGTTCGGCTCCGCGCGGAAACTGCCTTCCTCCATCTTGCCGTCGGAAACGCCCAGGTAAACCAGGATATTCCGCAGGGCGACCAGGTACTCGCGCGCTTCATCGGCGGAGTGGATGTCCGGCTCGCTGACCACCTCCATCAAGGGAACGCCGCACCGGTTGTAGTCCACGTGACTGCTGACGTCGCCCGGATTGTGGAACAACTTGCCGGTGTCCTCCTCCAAATGGACGCGGCGGATGCGCACGCGCTTCGGCTCGCCGTTCACAGTGAAGTCCACGTAGCCGTGCTGGCCGATGGGATCATCGTATTGCGATATTTGGTACGCCTTCGGCAGGTCAGGGTAGAAGTAGTTCTTGCGGTGGAAGATGGTGGGTGATGTGATGGAGCAGTTTAAAGCCAGCGAAGTGCGCACCACCAGTTCGATGGCGCGGCGGTTGGGTACGGGAAGGCTTCCCGGCAGGCCCAGGCAAACCGGGCACGTCTGCGTGTTGGCGTCGCCGCCGAACGCGTTGGCGCACCCGCAAAACATCTTGGACTTCGTGCGCAGTTCGGCGTGAACCTCCATGCCGACCACGGCTTCGTACCTGGTATCGCTCATTCCGACACCTCCCTCGCGATGGGCGCGAGACGTCTGCCCCATTCGGTCGCTTGCTCAAACGCGTGGCCGGCCTTCAAAAGAACGTCCTCCTCGAAGTGCCGCCCGATCAACTGCATCCCGACGGGCATTCCCTCGGCCGAACCGCACGGCACGGAGAGACCGGGCAGTCCGGCGAGGTTCACCGGAATGGTGCACACGTCCTCCAGGTACATCTGGAACTGGTCGTCCACCTTCTCGCCGATGCGGAACGCCGTCGCCGGAGCGGTGGGCGTCAGCAGGACGTCGCACTGCTCGAACACGCGGTCGAAGTCGCGCCGGATAAGCGTGCGGACTTGCTGGGCCTTGCGGTACCACGCGTCGTAGTAGCCGGACGACAGGGCATACGTGCCAATCATGATACGGCGCTTCACTTCGGGGCCGAATCCCTCGCGCCGCGTGCGCATGAACATCTGAATCATATCCAGGTCGTCGCCGGTGCGGTGGCCGTAGCGCACGCCGTCGTAGCGCGCCAGGTTACTGCTCGCCTCGCAGGGCGCGATGATGTAGTAGGCCGGCATCGCGTACTTCACATACGGCAAAGAGACGTCCACCACCTGCGCGCCGAGTTCCTCGTACTTCGCGAACGCCGCGTCGATGGCATTGCGAACCTCCGGCTGAATGCCTTCCACGAAGAACTCCGCCGGGCGGCCGATCCTGAGGCCGCGCACGTCGCCGGTCAGCGCGGAAAGGTAATCCGGCGCCGGGATATCCGCGCTGGTCGAATCGCGCGGGTCGTGGCGGGCGATGACGTTCATCATCAGGGCCGCGTCGCGCACATCGCGGGTGATGGGGCCGATCTGGTCCAGCGACGAGGCGAACGCCACCAGTCCGAAGCGCGAAATCCGGCCGTAGGTCGGTTTCATACCCACGACGCCGCAGTAGGAGGCCGGTTGTCGGATGCTTCCGCCCGTGTCGGAACCGGTGGCCATCAGCGCTTCACCCGCCGCCACGGCCGCCGCCGAGCCTCCGCTGGAGCCGCCCGGCACGCGTTCGGTGTCCCAGGGGTTGTGGGTCACCTGATACGCCGAGTTCTCGGT
>JAKQQT010000666.1 GCA_029564025.1 Armatimonadota bacterium
TCCGCAAAGGCACAGGCGCAAGCGGAGATCGACGAACACGCGTCCGCGCTCGGCAACCCGACCGGAGAAAACCCGTATGCGAAGTTTGTTGTAGAAGGGCTTAGGCGTTCCAGCCTCGACCCGAGCACGCGCATTCTTCGAGGCGTAGACCGCGACGGCAAGGTGTTCCAGTACGAGATCGCACACGGACAGGACGAATTGATGCAGGTGCTTGGTTCCCCCGCATCGGCGAAGACTGGCCTTGAAGCTGTCGGGCGGCTCACGCGCATCATGTCCATGCTGATAACGGGCAAGAACATATTGTGGGCGACGCGGAACGCCGTGCGCGACATCCAGTCCTCCATCAACTACGGTTCGTGGGCTGCGACGCTCTTTGACGGCATCCCGAAATGGATAGCCGCCATGACGGATGTAATTGCGAACAAAGATTCGTACAAGCAGTATGTGGCGATGGGCGGCGGCGGGTACAGCTTCCTCACCTCTGGAACCACGAAGGGCAATGCGGAATACCGCGCCGATTTGTTCAAGGGAAGCACAGACCGAAGCGCGGGCGGCATGGCACGCTACGGCGGGCGCAAGCTGCTCAAGATCGTTCCCCTCGAAGGATTGAATGAAGCAATCGAGCAGACTTCCCGCTACGCTGAATTCAAGTACGGCAAGGCCGACGCGCAGGGCAAGTACGACCGCACCACGACCGAAGGGAAGCAGCGTGCATTCATCGCGTCGCAAGATGTTACG
This sequence comes from Armatimonadota bacterium, assembly GCA_029564025.1. GTDB lineage: Bacteria > Armatimonadota > DTGP01 > JAKQQT01 > JAKQQT01 > JAKQQT01. The sequence goes on from JAKQQT010000666.1 coordinate 739, forward strand.
GTGGACTTCACCCTCGCCGGGAATCATCCGGCATACCGCGCCTTCAAGCAGGTCATCCCGTTCTTCGGCCCGTCTGTTCAAGGCGTTTACCGCGCGGCGCGCATGTTCAGCCCCGAGGAACGCGGCAGGCTTGTCCCGCGCTTGGTCAAAACGGTATTCAACTACTCCCTCCGCGCGGCGGCGCAGTACGCGCTCCTTTCCCTGCTCGCGGACGACGACGACTGGGACGAGTACGCGCGCCTGGACGATGTGTACAAGGCGAAGCACCTGTTCATCCCCGTGAAGCGATTCGGCGGCGATGACGAGGGCGGTATGCTTGCCGTGAAGTTGCCGACATCGGAAGATCCGGTCAGCCGTGCGCTGTACACCCTCGCGCTCGCCGGAATCGGGAGCAAGTCCGACAAGTTCTCCATCGACATCATGGCGACGGTGGGCGGCAATATCAGGGACATCCTCCCGGACGGAAGCATCTTTAGCCCGATCCTTGATGTCAAGAACAACCAGACATACCTCGGAATACCGATTGTCTCGCAGAGCCTTGAAACGCGCACGGGCATCGACCAGTACGAGGACGACACCGCGCGCTCGTTCGTGGGGCTGTCCAAGCTCATGTACGACCTGACGGGCGGAGCCGCGAACATC
>JAKQQT010000680.1 GCA_029564025.1 Armatimonadota bacterium
GCAGGCGGTTGGTGGCGCGGATGATGCCATCCACCGTGCTTTGGCCAGTGCCGTAGCGGTTGTCGAAAAGGTGCTTCGTGTCGGCGTCGTTGACCGCCACGATCGGGTAGGCCAGCACGCCGTCCTTCTGCATCGCGCGCAGACGGATCACGCCGGTGGTGGTTTCCTCGGTTCCGCCGATGATCTGGTCCGCATACTGCTTGTGCGTGCTGTGCAGGATGCCGACGGTATCGGCGCCGTCATCCATCGTCATGTTCGGATGGTTTTCGATGGCCTGCACGATGTGTTTGTAATAGGTGTCGTGGTCCTCGCCCTTGATGGCGTAGGTGCTGATACCGTATTCGGCGACCAGCGCGGCCGCCACGTCGTCCTGGGTGGAAAGCGGATTGCTGGCGCACAGCGAAACCTCGGCGCCGCCGGCTTTCAGCGTGATGGCGAGGTTGGCGGTTTCGGTGGTAACGTGCAGACACGCGGCCAACTTGAGGCCGGCGAGGGGTTTTTCGCGCTCGAAACGGACTTTGATCTGCCGCAGAACGGGCATTTCCATTTCGGCCCACTCGATGCGGAGTTTGCCTTTGCCCGCCAGCGCCAGGTCCTTTACGTCATGGTTGACCATGGGATTCCTCCTGGAAACTGGTATCCGCCCCGTGGGACGAATCGTCAATAAGTGCCGGAATGACGCGGGCTCACGTTTCGGGCAACGGTGTCAGTATAGCACGGGGTGGAAGACGCGGTCCGCTCAACCACCTCCCTTCAGCGCGTTGTACCGCGCCGTCACGTCCGCGGCGAAGATGTCTTTTCGTTCCGGCGCCCATACCATCGGGAAGTGGATTTTCGTCCTCTTGAACGACGCGGCGTAGATGCGGTTTTCAGGGCGTTTCGGATCGGCCTTGCGCGCCGCGTCCCGAAACCATGTCTGATCCAACTCCCCGGCTTCCGAAGCACCGATGAAGTGCCAGCCGTTGTCCCACACCTCCACCCACGTGTGGTTTCCCGTTCCGTCGGTCCATTTTGGAGTGCCGACAACCCGCGCGGGAATGCCGACGGCGCGGCAGGCGTCCACCAGCAATATGGACAATCCCGTGCAGGACGCGTAACCGGCCTTGACGGATTCGGATGGGCTCTGGTCCGGCTTGGGGCGCTTCGTCGGGTGGTAATGCACACCCAGTTCATCAAAGATTGTCTTGTTCAGTTGGACCGCGGCTTTTCCCGGCGTATCGAACCTCCGGGCAGACGCGATGAAGCGTTCGTGCAGTTCCGTCCTCCAGTCCTCCACCCTTTCGGAAAGGTTGAAGTACGGCAGGACATACTCCAGAAAGATACCTTCGGGTAACTTCGCGCCCCAGGGTACCTCCCGCCGGGCCTGGTACGCCAACGCCGCATTCCCTGTCAACAGACCGCCGTGTAATGCTCGCAAGTGGCGGTCCGGCATATTGGCGATCAGGAACGCGACCGCCTGCCTGTGAGCCTTCGGCGCTGACCTCAGCGCCGATTGCAATTGCGACCGGTTGGGTCCGGCCTTGCTCAGCGCGCGCGCAACCTCCGGAAGACTCTCTTCCGGAACCGGCTTTCCTACAGCCCGCACTGAGACCGGTTGCGATTTGGAAGTTCTGACGGGGCTCGGAGTATCCATCCGTTCCGCGGAAAACCTGATGGTGTACGCCTTCCCCTTCTCGAACTTCGCCACTCCGGTCAGCAGGAGAAAGTTGTCCGTGATAACCGGCTTCCATTCTGTCCCCTCCAGCACCTTAATGTTTTTCACCCGTTTCGGCAGGAACACGGCCGGGGGACGGCCCGTGTCCGCATCTCGCATAGCGCGGAATGTCACCGTGTACACGTCCCCTTTCACGTCCAGCGTCTGGCTCCACGACAGGGAACGCAACAGATCGGCTCGGTTTGGGGACGAAGGCCTTGCCAGTCGCGCGTCCCACGCCGGATCGCCGTAAAATGCCACGGTGTCGCGGTCCCAGAGAAGACCGATCAGGTCCCGGTTCTTCTCGTCGTTTCCGTCCACGTTGAGTTGCTGAACGAGTGCATCGAGCGCCTGGTTCGCGTGGCCCCATTCGTTGAATTCGAAGTCCGCCTTATCGGGGAAGCGCGACTGCAACTGGTGCACAAGAGCCTGGTTGTTGAGGTAGAAGGCCTCCGCGAGGGAATACCGCCCCGGTTGGTCCAGGAAGTAGTTGTTGACGCCCCAACCGCCGTAGCCGAACCACGTTTCGACCGTGTAGCCGACCATTTGCGTCACGCCACCCGAGCCCATGTATGCCAGCGCCATCGCCTGCGTGTCCGGGATATGCCCCACCAGGCAGTTTCCCACGGCGATGTTCACCTTGGGATTGGGTGAGTTGATGGGTATCCACTTCTTCTGCCTGTCGACGCCGTACAGCACCCCGTCCCTGCACCGGAACTGGCCGTTCGGGAAGGAATAGCCAATCTGCCAGTCGCGTTCCGTGGCGTGACCCGAGGTGACGAAAAGATCCGGCTTGTAGATATTGAAAACGTCGACCAGCGCCTGCGTGGTGTCGTCCGGGCATTCCTTGTCGACGGGGACTCCACCCGGTTTCTTCTCAACCATATGGTTTTTCCTGCCCTCGTCGTACCAGACGCCCTCATCGAAGACCTCCAAAGGAATGGGCGTCCCTCCCGCGCCCTTGCGCACAACCAGAGGCTCGGTGGTCGCGACGATGCGGGCCGCCGAGGTTGCGTCGTAACCCGTCAGGATTCCCCAGATCACATCCGTGTAGGGATCGCTGTCCAGTTTGCGCGTCAGGCGGTGGACATCGACCACGTACTTCCGGCCGGCTTCTTCGGGTTGCGCCACAAAACACACATATCCCGGTATGCGTTCGGCCAAAGCCGGTATGACGTCCTTCACATCCTCCTTGTAGACCAAAGCCTCCGCTGTGTGCTTGACCGCCAAGCCCCGGACGACCTCGCGCCACCCGGGATCGTTCCACGTCTTTCCTGATACGACAATCCGGTAGCCCCTCGAGGTTGTCGTCGCCGATACCTTTACTCCTTTGTCCGAAACCTTCATCACGTAGGAGGCAATTGTCGGTGGCGGGATCACCGTTACGGGCGCGGCAAATGCCGTCGCGGCCAGTAAAACCTGAATCAAAAGCGTCAACCTACGGCAGAACATCGTCATTGCATACACCTCTCATGCTCAGAATACCGCACGTCGGCGGTTCGAGCACACGCCCGTTTTGTACCGTGCATTTTGCCTGCCGACGGTCCGGCGGACAACATGACGTTGTCAACCCCTTTTTTCGTCTTCCAGGAAAAATCAAACCATGAACGCATCATCACTACTGATCGCAGTCGCCGGAATCGCCCTGTTCGTTGGAACCTCTCCCGCCTCCGGAGCAAACGGCTACACTCCCGCCCCCGAAAAGACCGAAGACTGGCCCGGCAAAGGCGTCGTGTGGAACGGCGACCACTGGAACAAACGCCGCGGCGAGTTCTGGGCCAACCGCGAAAAGGACAAGGGCGCCGTGGTATTCTTCGGCGATTCCATTACCGAAGGATGGTACACCCTTTCAAAGGACTTTCCGAAATGGAAGTGCGCCAATCGCGGTATCAGTGGAGACCCCAGCAGAAGCCTTGTTTTCCGCCTGAAGGAGGACGTGCTGGACCTAGAGCCGCGCGCCGTGGTGATCCTCATCGGCGTAAACGATATTGCCTCGGGCGGCCTTCCCGAAGACATCGCGTGGAACATACGCTACTGCGTCACGGCAATCCAGCGCTGGAGATCCGGCACACCGGTGGTTATCAACAAGGTGATGCCCTGGGGCAACGCCCAGCCGCACCACCGACAGCGCATTGCGCTCCTGAACCGCATGATTGAGGCGATTCCCATCGGACGGGTCAATGTGCGCGTATGCGACACGTGGTCAATCTTCGCCGATGAAAACGGTAATCCCGCCAAGGATGAATTCCCCGATTTGTTACACCCGAACGCATCGGCCCGAGTGAAGTGGCACAAAGCGCTGAATCCGATCCTGGAAGAGGTCGTCAAGTGAGTCTTGTCTACGAGAACAGCCTTGGCGCGACGCTGGACGCCGTGAACGATGCGCTGTTTCACAAGCGAACCATCAAGCAGGCAGACGCGGTGGAAGCCGCTCGCTGGATCGCCTCCCGCCAGGGCCTGCCCGGCTCGTACCGGGGTATGTTCGCTCCGACGGATTCGGACTTCGAGAAGGGTGTCCGGGTTTACACGGGTGAACGCACGCGGTCGGGGGCCAGCACCTCGCACATCTTGAGTGAAGAAGCATGCCGAACCCTCTGCCTGCTGAAGCCAAGGGATGTGTCTGCGCGAACCGCCTTGAAACGCGCCCAAGCCGTGGTCGCTTCCTTCATGGACGGCACCGGTACATACTGTTGCGGCATCTGTAGCACCTCTCTGTGGCGGCATCTCAGCGCCGGTGGATACGAAGGCGCGGAATGTTTGCTGGAAAGCGGTCTGCGGGCGCTCAAATCGCACAGGGATGGAGAAGGCTGGAGACCGTACCCGTTCTGGTACACTGTCCTCACTCTGCTTGAAATCGACACCGATCAGGCGCGGGAAGAACTGCGCTACGCTGAAGCGTTCATCCGACGGTACGAAAGGAACGCCCGTCCGAGAGACTACTACGCCGAGCGCCGGGTGGAAGTCGCCCGCCGCGTTATCGCCAGGCTCTAGGAAGGCGTACTGTGTTTACCGATCGCAATCGGGTGCTCGTGTTCACCGCCCGTGGGCTCCGAACGTTCGGCTTCGGCCTGCTTTCGATCGTCCTTCCCCTGTACTTGAAGGAATTGGGTCTTCCAGCGACGTTGATCGGCCTCGTTTTCTCGCTGACCCTGGTTGAGGACGCTCTCGCGACTACAGCTATCACCGTATTCGCGGACCGGTTCGGCCGCAGGCTTGTGCTCACCCTCGCGCCTCTGCTGGTGGTCCTGGCCGGCGTCGGTTTTGCCACGGCGCAGGTTCCCTGGCTCATCATCCTTGTTGCCGTTGTCGGCACCATCAGTCCGGGCGGCGTGGAAGCGGGACCGTTCCTCGCCGTGGAACAGGCCGTGCTGTCGGAGCGCGCCTCCGGACACAAGCGCACCGGTCTGCTGGCGTGGTACAACGTCGTCGGTTCGCTGTTCGCGGCTTTGGGAGCGGGCGCGGCGGGCCTGATTCCCCACCTGTTGCGACATCAAGGTGTCACCCAACTCGAATCGATGCGGTTGGTGTTCTGGTTGTACGCGGCCATCGGGATCGCTTTAATGTTCGTCGCGGCGGGAATGAACCGCGAAGTCGAGGCGGCGAAACCGGCGGAAGTTCGTGAGAAGGTCGTGATGGGCCTGCACCGGTCGAAGGGAATCGTCGCGAAACTGTGCCTGTTGTTCGGCGTTGATGCCCTGGCTGGGGGCTTCATCGTACAGCAACTGCTGGTCTACTGGTTCAGCGTTCGCTTCAACGTCGGCGCCGGTGTGCTCGGACCGGTGTTCCTCGGCACCAACCTGCTGTCGGCTGTTTCTTTCCTCGCCGCCGCGCCGCTGGCGAAACGCATCGGACTGCTGAACACAATGGTGTTCACGCATCTGCCGTCGAATATCCTGTTGTGTTTCGTGCCGTTGATGCCGACCTTCCATCTTGCCGTGGCGATGCTGATGTTGCGGCATCTGCTGTCCCAGATGGACGTCCCGACCCGCCAGGCGTATACCATGGCTTTGGTAGCGCCGGATGAGCGGTCCGCCGCCGCTGGGATAACGGCCAGTGTCCGCAGTGTCGCACAGGCTGTCAGCCCGGCGATGAGCGGCGCCGTGATGGCTCTGGCGGTGTTCGGCTGGCACTTCATCATCGCCGGAACGCTGAAAAGCGTCTACGATGTCGCCATCTGGCTTGTGTTTCGCAAAGTGGAAATCAACGACGGATAACAGGACCGTCTTTCGTTTGGAAAGGTAATTCCGTGCCCCAGATCAAAACCACCGTGCTCGTTGACGCCCCGATCGATGTCGTGATGCGCGTCGCGAGGGATTACGCCGCCTATCCGTCCTTCATGAAGGACGTCAAGTCCGTGGATGTGCTGGAAGACGACGGCTCGCGCATCGTCGCCAAGTGGATTGCGCGCGTCGAGGAAGTCAAGATGGAGATCAAGTGGACGCAGGAGGACGTTTGGGATTTTGCCAACCGAACCTCCCGCTTCCGTCAAACCAGCGGCGACTATGACCGCATGGAAGGCGACTGGTACTTCGCCGAGGAAAACGGCGGCACCCGATTCGACAGCGTGGTGGACGCCGAGTTCACCATCCCCCTGGTCGGCGCCCTGTTGAAGAACCTGATCGCCAGGAAGGTTCAGGAAAACCTTCAAGCCATGCAGGACGCCATCAAGGCGCAGGCCGAAAAGGTTGCCCGGAACTGACGCCGCTCAGGGCACGACGCTGATATCATACGTTCCCGCCGGCAGTCGGAACACCACTTGGCCGTTCTCGTCGGTAATACCCGAAGCCGAGAACGAATAGACTCCGGAAGTCGGTAAGGTCGTTATGCGCGAAATAGCGGTAACGGCGGCGGCGGGAAGGACACCCCCGGTGGGTCTCCGCACTGTCAGTGTTACGAGCGCAAAGGACGGCAGTGAAGGTAATGTAACGTTCTTCGTCGTTCCGCCCGATGACAGCGTCACTGGAACCAGGTAATCCACACCGGTGCCGGTCCAGGTTCCGTGGTTGGCCGCGATGCTGAGCGTTAGTTTACCCGGCGGACCTGCCACGAGAAAACCTCCTTCCAGCGTGATATCCGGCGTCCATGCCGACCACGCGCCCAGCGTTGATGCGCCATATGCGGTGACACCTGTCAACGTCAGCGCGGACGGAGCGGTGATGGTGCCGCCCAACTCCGCCACGGTCGGGATGGCCAGGGATTTTGACGTGGTTCCGCTCACCGTGATGGTGGTGTCGTATTCCATCGAAAAGGATTCGGTGAGACTGGTGCTGAGCCCCAAATCGCCATTTGCGGTCACCCTGTACGTCGTCTTCGGGACGGCGGTTTGTACCGGAGTGGTCGATACCTCGCGGTTCACCCAGGTGCGGCCCATAACCGTTGATTCACGCATCATCACCGATCTCGGAAGGAAGAAAACGGTGGGCGGAACCGAGAAGTCCAGTGTCAGACTGGCGGTTGCCGGCAATCTGACCTGTGTGACTTTCAGCCCGGTGACATCGGAATAGACAGCGAAAGGTGTTCCCAGTTGCGTGTTGTAACCGATGTCGATGTTCTCAAAGTACGGAGACTGCGATGAAACTACGGTTTCCGATATCAACTGGTAACTGCCAGCCGGACCGGCCGCGCTGAAGGCGCCCGCCGACGAAACAGGCGTCCATGCGACGAATTCATTCGTTGTCTTGTTGTATAGGCGCATGTAGTTCGGCATGATTGCCTCGCCGGTGGCTGACACTGTACCCGCCACAACATAACCACCCGCCAATGCCAGAGCCTGGCTGAACGAGGAACCTGAAACGGTTACCGTGAAGACACCGGGAATGGGAGCCACTCCGCGCTGTTGGTCCAGTCCGGTCAGAACCCTTGCCAGTCGGACGGCATCCCGGATGGTGACGCGTCCGTCCAGGCTATCCGGTTCCACGTCCATCGCGTTGATGTCGGTGGCAGTGGCCTTCAGCAAACCGCCGGAGATACGCAGGGCTCTGGCCAAATCCGCATAATCGAACGTTCCGTTGCCGTCACCATCACCCCACACCGCCGTCGCGGGCAGACAGGCGCCGATCATAAAAATAAAACCCAACAGCACGCCCTTCTTGTTCATCACTCAATTCCTCCCGACACGAGAGAATGGACAATGTCCGCTCACGCTACAATGATATCAGAACACACCGGTCACCCGTTTCGGTCGACACGCATCATCACGGAGGAGAGCCCCCATGGAATACCGCATAGAAAGAGACTCGCTCGGGGAGAAACAGGTCCCTGCGGACGCCTATTACGGAATACAGACTCAGCGCGCGCTTGAGAATTTCCCGATTACGGGCTTGAAACCGTTTCCGGTGCTTGTGGAAGCAACCGTCCTCATCAAGAAGGCCGCCGCGGAAACCAATCGCGACCTCGGGCGGTTGAAGCCCGAAATCGCCGAGAAGATCATCGCCGCGGCTGATGAGGTTTTGTCCGGGAAATTGCGCGACCAGTTCGTGGTGGACCCGATCCAGGCCGGCGCCGGTACTTCCCACAATATGAACACGAACGAGGTGCTGGCAAATCGCGCGGCCGAAATGCTGGGCGAACCGCTGGGCGAATACCGCACGGTGCACCCGAACGATCACGTCAATATGGCGCAAAGCACCAACGACGTCTTCCCCACCGCCATGCGCCTCGCCGCCTGCCTTCAGTTGCGCCGCCTCTACCCCGTGCTCGACGCGATGATGGAAGCCCTGAGCGCCAAGGCCAAGGAATTCGACGACATCGTCAAGTCCGGCAGAACGCACCTGCAGGACGCCGTTCCCATACGGCTCGGACAGGAATTTGAGGCCTACTCCCTGGCAGTCGCCTGGGCCAAGGAAGGCATCGAGGACGCCGCCAAGCGTGTCCGCATCCTGGGAATCGGCGGAACCGCCGTGGGCACCGGGCTGAACGCGGGTCCCGAGTATCCACTGAAAGTCGTCAAGTACCTGAAGGAATACACCGGCCTGGACCTGTTCAGCAACCTGAACCTCGTGCATGCGATGCAGGACCAGACCCCGATCCTGGACCTCTCCGCCGCGATGCGCACCCTGGCCGTTACGTGTTGCCGGATAGCCAACGACTTCCGGTTGATGTCCTCGGGACCGATGACGGGTCTGGACGAAATCCGCATGCCGCCGGTCCAGCCGGGTTCATCGATCATGCCGGGAAAGATCAACCCAAGCATGGCAGAGATGCTGAACATGGCGTGCTTCCAGGTGATGGGAAATGACCTTAACGTGATGATGGGCGCCCAGGCCGGACAGCTCGACCTGAATGTGATGATGCCGGGAATGGCCAATGCGGTGCTACAGAGCATCCAGGTCATCAAGAACGCCATCCGCGTGTTCACCAAGTTCTGCATCGTCGGCATCACCGCCAACGAGGCCCGATGCACGGAGTACGCGCACAAGTCCGCCACGGTGGCAACGGCGCTGAATCCGTACATCGGCTATGCAAAAGCGGCGGAACTGGTGAAGGAAGCCCTTGTCACCGGCAAGACAATCATCCAGTTGGCCGAGGAAAAGGGCTACATGACTCGCGAGGAACTGGAGAAGGTGCTGGACCTGCGGAAACTGACGGAGTCTCGCGCCTGACCGACGGGTGGTCTTGGTAGGGGCACGTTGCCCGTGCCCATGAACCCATCCCGACGGGTCGTTCGAGAACCACAGGGGCGATTCACGAATCGCCCCTGATTCCTACGTGTGGTACTCTGCGTTTATACGCACGTAATCGTAACTGAAATCGCACGTGTACACGGTTGCGGAACCGGGGCCGGTTCCCACCGTCAACCGGACATCCACCTCGCGGCCCGATACCGAGGCGCGCGCCGGGGCTGCCTCCACCGGCACCGGAGCCCCGTTCCGGACGATCACGAGGTCCCCTATGGTCAGCGTGGTTTCCTCGGGCCGGAATCTCACACCGCACCGGCCGGCGGCCGCCAGTATGCGTCCCCAGTTCGGATCGCACCCGAAGAGAGCCGTCTTGGTCAGCGGCGATTCCGCGATGGTGCGGGCAATCCGGTTCGCGTCTTCCGTGCTCGACGCCCCGTCAACGCGAATCGTAACGAGTTTCGTGGCGCCTTCACCGTCCGCGGCTATCTGCACTGCCAGCGAACGGCAGACATCGGTAAGCGCTGATTCAAAATCCCCGGCGGCTTGGGTGCCTTCGCGCGCAGTGACGCCGGAAAGTCCGGACGCCAGCAGGCAAACCATGTCGTTTGTGCTTGTATCGCCGTCCACGGTAACGGCATTGAAGGTTCCTGAAACCGCCTGGCTCAGGCACCTTTGAAGCGTAGCCCGGTCGATGTCGGCGTCGGTGGTGATGAACGCCAGCATCGTGGCCATATTCGGGGCAATCATGCCGCTCCCCTTGCAGATGCCGCCGATCCGGACTTCCACCCCATCAACCTCAAATGAAGCCACGGCGGTTTTCGGGCGGGTGTCGGTGGTCATGATGGCCTTGGCCGCGTCCGCATCGTCCTCGAGGGAAAGAGCCTCAGCGGCGGCCGATACACCGGCGGATATCCTGTCCATCGGCAAACGATGGCCGATGACACCGGTCGATGCCACGACGACTTCACAAGGGTCACAACCCACCGCTTCGGCCGCAATTTCAGCCATCCGCCGCGCGTCCTCCAGGCCCTCGTCCCCCGTTACCGCATTGGCGCAACCCGCGTTGACCACCACGGCGCGGATAGGGCCCCGGTGGATGTGTTCGCGGCTGACAATGACGGGAGCGGCGCAGAAGACGTTTGTGGTGAACACCGCCGCCGGCGTGCAGGCGACGTCGGCGACAATCAATGCGACGTCCGGCCCCGATGTCTTGAGTCCGCCTCGTGCTCCGGCGGAGCGAAATCCTTTCGGGTATGTAACGGCTTGAGGGTGAAAATCAAAGGCAGGCATGTTGCGGATTCTCTTCTCTGCGGCGATCAGGGATAAAGGGCGGTTCGCGGAAGGTTGGTCGTCTCCGGCATACCGATCATCAGGTTCAGGTTCTGCACCGCCTGGCCCGCGGCGCCCTTGATGAGGTTGTCGGTGGCGGATACGACAATCAGCCGGTTCGTGTGGTGGTCCACGGTCAATCCGATGATGCACATATTCGTGCCCCTTACTTCCTGTATGCTGGGAAAGCGGCTCGGAGGACAAACGCGCACGAAAGGCGCGTTGGCGTAAAATGACTCATAATGAGCCGTGATATCTTGGGGCGTGACCGGAGTTTTCAGAGACGCGTAGCTCGTCGCCAGGATACCGCGCGTCATTGGAATCAGGTGCGGGGTGAACGTCAGTGTCACCTGTTCGCCGGCCGCGGTTGTCAGTTCCTGTTCAATTTCCGGGGAGTGCCGGTGGTTCGGGACTCCGTAGGCTTTGGCGTTGTCGTTCAGTTCGGAATACAGGTAGGCAACCTGGGTTTTCGACCTCCCTGCCCCGCTGACTCCGCTTAGCGCGTCCACGATGATCCCCTTCGATTCCACGAAACCACCATTCAGGGCCGGAGCCAAGGCGAGGATGGCGGTCGTGGTGTAACACCCCGGATTCGCTACCAGGTCCGCGCCCGGAATCTCCTCTCCGTAAATCTCGGGCAGTCCGTAAACGGCGCGTTTCAGCAGTTCGGGAACCGCGTGCTTGAAGTGGTACCACGTATCATAGTTGTCGGGATTCTTCAGGCGGAAATCGGCGGACAGGTCAATGATGCGGCGTCCGCGCTCCAGCAGTGCCGGGGCAATGCGCTGAGCCTGGCCGTTGTCCATGGCCATAAAGAAGATATCCGCGACATCGGCGTGCTCATCAACCGAGAACCTTTGCAGACGCAGGGCCGAGGTTTCTGCGTCGAAGTGGTGAAAGACGTCTCCAAGCGCATGGCCGTCCTGGGATGCTGAGCCGAGGAATGTGATCCGGACAGCGGGATGGTCGTGCAGTAGACGAATCAGTTCCGTGCCTGCGTATCCAGTCGCGCCAACGATGGCGACGCGTGTTTGATTGCCTGCAGTCATGCGGTATCCTCCCGGGAGTTCGGGCGTGCCGTCAGGAACGACGCGCGACAACGAGCGAGGAGCGGTAGGTTGTGCTCAACGGAAGGTAATCCACACCCACGCCGCGTCCTCCGCTACTGTGGATAAAATACCCTCTGCCTATGTAGATTCCCGTATGGTCGATGTAATTGTGCGTGGCCTGGAAGTACAGGCGGTCGCCGGGTTGCAGGTTGTCCAGCGATTCCGGAACACCCGGAACCTTGTATCCCACTTTCGCTTGATCGCGGGCCACGCGCGGCAACGTCATACCGTGCCTTTTGAAAACGGACTGAACGAATCCGGAGCAATCGATGCCAGAACGGGAAGTACCTCCCCAGCGGTACGGGATGCCCATATACTCGAAGGCCGTTTCGATGAGGGGGACAGTGCTGAACTGCGGCACAGTCGGCGCGGTGGTCTCCTTCGGGCGGATTCCGTCCAGCGCCACATCGTACGCCATCAACTGAACGTACTCGCGACGGACATAACCTTCGCGCCCGTCGGCCATCAGCACTCCAAAGTACTGGCTGTTGAATCCGGTGATGACAACCGTGACGCCAACCGCGGGGGTCGCGTACAGAACCTTCGCCATCGGGCCGTCGTATATCTTCGCGCCGGGATAAACCACCGTGCCGAGGCGCCCGGTGATGCGAACGCGCGAGGATTTTGCCTTGTTGACAGTCGCCGAAACGGCGTGTTGCGGGGCGAGTGCGCCGGACACCAATAGTGTCAGCACGGCGCACGCGACTGCCAGGCGGTGGAAAGTTGCGGAGCTCCACCGCGTGGGGAAGGCGGAAAGCCTCCGCCTGTCCCCGTATACGATGCCGTGATTAGCGCTTGCTGAACTGGAATCCACGCCGTGCCCGTTTGCGTCCGACTTTTTTCCGTTCTTTGACCCGCGGATCACGCGTCAGGAAACCGGCGCGTTTCAGGTCCGAGCGCAGTTCCGGGTCCGTCACAATCAGGGCCCGGGAGATACCGTGGCGCATGGCGCCGGCCTGGCCCGAGATGCCGCCTCCGGTCGCGGTGACAATTACGTCAAACTGGCCCGCCATGTTGACGAGTTCCAGCGGCTGACGAACGATCATCTCCAAGGTGCGGCGGCCAACATAGTCCGCGAGCGTCTTTTTGTTGACGGTTACGTTTCCCTCGCCCGGGACCAGCCATACCTTGGCGGTGGCGTTCTTGCGTCGCCCCGTGGCGTAATATTTTGTAGCTTCAGGCAATGCGATCTCCTGTCTCACTCAATGCCTCGATCGGCGTAATCCGCCGAATCCGGCTCAGAACGTATGCAGTTCCGGCTCCTGGGCCGTATGCGGATGCTCCGCGTCTTCGTAGACACGCAGTTTCAGGAACATCTGCCGTCCCAACGTGTTGTGCGGCAACATCCCCTTCACCACGCGCTCCAGGTACTTGATGGGGCGCTTTGCCAGCAAGTCGCCGCGGGTAACCATCTTGATGCCGCCCGGATATCCGGAGTGGCGGTAGATGCCCTCGTTCGGCTTGGCGGCGCCGGTCAGAACGGCCTTGCCGGCGTTGATGATGATCACATAGTCACCCGCATCGATGCTGGGTGAAAACATCGGCTTGTGTTTTCCACGCAGAAGGCGCGCCGCTTCGGCGGCGATGCGTCCCGCCGGGCGGCCGGCCGCGTCGATCACCAGCCACTTTCGCTGTATATCTTTCGGCTTTGTTACGAATGTCTTCACGTCTCTCTCCGATTCCCTATATCAAGCCGTTGCCGGCCTCGTCGGTTGCTGGGTACCGCACCGATGCTAGAAACAACCCGTTCGGTGGCGCCGGCGGTCCGACTTCACCTGGGTCCAGCGCCTTCCGGCGTTCCAGCAACGCTTCCGGCTCTATGTGACCCAATCCCGCGCGCACCAGTTCTCCAACCATTCGGCGCGCCATTCCCCGTAAAAACGCGTTGGACGTGATGCCAACAACCAACCATCGATCCCTTTGCGCAATCCTGATCCGGCTGACGTGCCGGATCGTGCCGCCCTCTCCGGTCGCCTGGCCGAACGCCCGGAAGTCGTGCACTCCAATCAGGTGCCTTGCGGCGTTTCGCATCCGATCCGGACTCAGCACCCCGGTTATCCGAAGGCTGTACCGGTCCAGAAAAACGTTCCGTTCCCGGTCTTGCCTTATCAGGTAGCGATACCGTCTGCCAATGGCGCTGAACCTGGCATGGAATCCGTCTTCCGCTATCCGGCACCGCCGGATGGAAACAGACTCCGGCAGGGTCCCGTTCAACGCCTCCCGTATCCTTTCCACCGGGATCCGGGATTCCGAGCGGAAACTGACCACCTGTCCCAGGGCATGCACGCCGGCGTCGGTTCTTCCCGCTCCGTTGACTCGAACCGACTCCCCGGTCACTCGTCTCCAGGCGTCTTCCAGTTCTCCCTGAATGGTTCTGCCGGACGACTGCCATTGAAACCCGGCGTAGTCGGTTCCGTCATAAGCGGTTACCAGTGCGATGGTCCGCATGGACGCCCTGACCGGCGAAAGGTCACTCCTCCGCGTACTCAATCTTGGCGAGCGTTACGGCGTCTCCGCGCCGCACGCCCGTCCGGGTGATGCGGGTGTAACCGGACCGCTTGTCTGGAAACTTGGCCTTGATGTCGGTGAACAACTGGCGCACCAGCGTTTCGTCCTGCAATGTTCGGAAGGCCATTCTTCTGGAGTGAAGTGTATCCGTCTTCGTCAGTGTTATCAGTTTTTCGATCAGAGGTTGCGCTTCCTTGGCGCGGGTGACAGTGGTTTCCACCGAACCCACGGAAATCATGGACCGAACCAGACCTCGCAAGAGAGCCAGGCGCTGTTCGGTGCGCAATCCCAGTTTGCGTTTTGATACTCTATGGCGCATGGCCTATTCCTCCTCGGTCATTTCGTCGTCAGCGGGCGCTTCGTGCGCCGGTCGGGCCTCTCCGTCCTTGGACGGCAACAATGAGCAACCCTCTTCCGCCAGTCTTTCCTTGATTTCGTCCAGCGATACGCGCCCGAGATTCCGGATATTCAACAGTTGCTGTTCCGTGGTCTTCACCAGGTCCGCAATGGTCTCGATACCGGCCTTCTTGAGGCAGTTGTAGGTGCGAACGCTGAACTCCAGTTCCTCTATCTTCTTGTCCGGCGCCTTGAGCGCGGAATCACCACCGCCGACCGGAGCCAGGCGATAAGGAGAACCGTGCCCTTCCTTGATGAAGAGGCTGACGTTGGCAATCAGGATTTCGGCGGCCTGGCTGAGCGCGGCTTCCGCCGAAATCGTGCCGTTGGTCCAAATCTCCAGAACCAGACGCTCAAAATCCGTCCGGTTTCCGACACGCGTCGGTTCCGTCGAGTAGTTCACCTTACGGACCGGTGTGAACACGGAGCCAACCGGAATGGTGCCGATGATGTTCTTGTACTTTTCCTGGGCTTCCGGCAGTACGTAGCCCTTGCCGATGGTAACTGTCAATTCCATCGAAAGGCTGGCATCCTCATCGCTGATCGTGGCGATGTAAGCTTCGGGATTCACGATTTCCATGTCTTCAGGACACTGCACGTCGGCGCCGGTTACTTCGCCCTTGCCTTTGACGGCAATCTTCAGTTCACGCTCTTCACCCGCGGTCATCGTGCCCATGAACCGGATGTTCAGTTCCTTCAGGTTCAGAAGCAGTTCCGTCGTGTCTTCCCGCACACCGGGAATGTTCGAGAACTCATGCAGAACGCGATCGATTTTGACCGATGTGATAGCGGCTCCAGGCACGGATGACAGCAGAACCCGGCGCAAAGCATTGCCGACCGTCGTTCCGAAACCAGACTCCAGAGGAGAGACTTCGAACTTGCCGTAATATTCGGAATCCACATCTACCAGCCGCTTCACCTGCGGCTCGCTCGGTTCGCGCGGTTCGCGCGCTTCGAATTCCATTCATAACTCCTTGTTTGTGTACTGCCAAACCCCGAATCCGGCGTTTCGCGGAATCGTGGAAACGCTTCGACCGGAGGTTAGCGGGAGTAAAACTCGACGACAAGTTGCTCCTCAACGGGCGTATCAATCTGCGTCCGTGTCGGAATCTGTTTCAACTGACCGCGCATCCCCTGGGCATCGACCTCCACCCATTCAGGACGGCGGCGACCGCCACTGACCGCCTCGATGATGAGGGGCAGGTTTCTGCTCTTCTCGCGCACCTCAACCACGTCGCCGGGGCGCAGGCCGTAAGAGGCGATGTTCACCGGGCGGCCGTTCACGAGGAAGTGGCGATGGCTCACCAACTGGCGGGCCTGGTTCCGGCTTTCCGCGAATCCCATGCGGTAAACCATGTTGTCGAGGCGTGTTTCGAGCAGTGTAAGCAGAATCTCGCCGGTAACGCCGCTACGTCGCACGGCTTCTTCGTAATAATTGCGGAATTGGGTTTCGCAAACGCGGTAAATGCGCTTGATCTTCTGCTTTTCGCGCAACTGCAGGCCGTATTCCCCAAGTTTGCGGGGGCGCTGGCCGTGCTGTCCCGGCGGGTACTTGCGCTTGTCGACCGGGCAATGAGCGCCGAAGCACTTGTCGCCCTTCAAAAACAATTTCATTGTTTCCCGGCGGCACTGTCGGCACCGGGGTCCGTGTTGAACCATCTTCTTCCTCTCTGGTAGAGCGCGTCACATCCCGGAATCTTTCGTCCGAATGGATGATGACGCCGGAGTTTACGATAGCGCGGCCGCAAAATGGTCGGTCGCACTGCCGTTCAACATCAGTTGATTATACCCGTCTGCGCTTGGGCGGACGGCAACCGTTATGCGGCAAAGGCGTCACGTCACGAATACTGGTCACCTGAAGTCCGACGACCTGAAGGGAACGCACCGCGGTTTCACGACCACTGCCCGGTCCCTTGACGAGCACGTCGATGGTGCGGACGCCGTGTTCCATGGCGCGGCGGGCGCACGTTTCAGCGGCCATTCCGGCCGCGAACGGCGTGCCCTTCTTCGTCCCCTTGAAACCAACGGTTCCACTGCTGGCCCACGATATCACGTCACCTTTCGGGTCCGTAATGGACACGATTGTGTTGTTGAACGTGGACTGAATGTGAGCAACACCCACGGGGATGTTCTTCGAAGCCTTCGAACGACCACCGCGCGTCGATGCCTGTACGGGTTTTCTTCCCATCCTGTCTCCTCAATGAATCCGTCCAACGCCCGGGGACCGGCAATCACGCTGATTCCCCGAACAAACAAGACGGCAGAACTGATTACTTCTTCAGTTTCTTCTTGCCAGCAACCGCGCGGCGCGGACCTTTCCGCGTGCGAGCGTTGGTCTTGCTTCTCTGTCCGCGAACCGGCAGGTTGCGGCGATGGCGGATGCCGCGATAGCAACCGATTTCCTGCAGTCGCCGGATCGATGCGGTCACCTGGCGTCGCAGATCACCTTCCACGCGGTAATCACGCTCCACCACTTCGCGCAAACGTACGATTTCACCTTCCGTCAGGTCGCGAACACGGGTATCCGGATTCACTCCGGACGCCTCAATGATCTTCTTCGCGCTTGTATGACCGATGCCGTAGATGTACGTCAACGCGATCTCAACACGCTTATCCCGCGGCAGGTCCACACCCGCTAAACGAGCCATAAACCTCTCCTGAAATTATCTCTTCACCGAGCCGGCCGACAGATTCCGGCCGGCGCCTTCACAATCATCCCTGGCGCTGTTTGTGCTTCGGGTTCTTCGGGCAGATGACGCGCAGAACGCCTTCCCGCCGAATGACCTTGCACTTCTCGCACATTTTCTTTACACTCGCTCGTACTTTCATATCGATACTTCCCGCTTCCTGTTTTTACTTGTACCGCCAGGTGATTCTTCCCCGTGTCAGATCGTACGGCGACAACTCCATCTTCACCCGGTCGCCCGGCAGTATGCGCACCCAGTTCATCCGGATCTTGCCGGATACGTGCGCCAGAACCTCGATGCCCGACTCCAGTTCCACGCGAAACATCGCATTGGGAAGCGTCTCCTGAACCACACCCTCAACCTCGATCGCTTCCTCTTTACCGGAGGTATCCGGCTGTTGCTCACGAGGACCCGTGGAGCCGTGCCCGCGCTTGCGACCGCCCGGTCCTCCATGTGATCGCCTAGGCCCTCCACCCCTTTGCGGAATGCGTCCCATAGACCTCCCTTACCCGCCGGCAAACCTTACTGCCGTGCGGTGTCGTCCTGTTCCGGACTCTCTCGTAACGTCAATACGCGAACCCCGTTGTCGGTCACCGCCACTGTGTGCTCGAAGTGAGCGGACAACCGGCCGTCCTGCGTCAGTATCGTCCAACCGTCGGGCAACGTATAGATATCCGGTTCGCCGGCGTTGACCATCGGTTCGATACAAATGGTCATCCCCTTGCGCAGGCGAACGCCATTTTTCGGTTTCCCGTAGTTCGGTACCTCCGGGCTCTCGTGCAGATCGCGGCCGATGCCGTGTCCCACCATCTCGCGAACAACCGAATATCCGGCGCTTTCGCAGTGCGCCTGAACGGCGTGGCCGATATCGCCGATCGTCGCTCCCGGTTGCACCATATTGATTCCGCGCCAAAGCGCCTCCTCCGTGGTACGAAGAAGACGCCGGGCGTTTTCGTCTATGTTTCCAACCGGAACCGTTAGCGCGGAATCCGCGTGAAACCCGTCCAGACAGGCGCCGAAATCAATCCCTACGATGTCGCCTTCCTTCAGCGGGATACGATTCGGAATCCCGTGGATTACCTGATCGTTTACCGACGCGCAGATGGCCGCTGGATACCCACGATAACCCAGGAACGACGGAACGGCCCCCATCTCCGCGGTGACGGCCTGGGCCAAACCTTCCAGGTCCAAGGTCGTCACCCCCGGCTCAACAGCCTTTTCCAAGCGCGAAAGAACGGTAGCAACAACCCGCCCGGCCCGGGCGATCTTCTCAATTTCGTCACCGGACTTCAGGCGGATTTCATACTTTCGGCTCAAACCGCGCCTTCCAGGGCCGCCAGTATTCCGGCCGCTGTTGTGTCAATCCCTTCGGCCGCGTCGAACGTCAGCATATGACCTCGGTCGGCGTAATACTTCAGCAACGGCGCCGTCTGATCCGTGTACACTTTCTGCCGCGTGCGAATCGTCTCTTCCTGGTCGTCGTCTCTCTGATACAATTCCCCGGAACACGTATCGCACACACCAGGTTTTGCCGGCGCCTGTGACACGAGGTGGTAAATCTGACCGCAATTACGGCAGACCCGCCGACCACCCAGTCGAACCACCAGGGCTTCCGGGTCAATCTCCAGGTTGATCACATAGTCTATTGGCCGGTTCTTCGATTCCAGCAGAGCGTCCAAAGCCTGAGCCTGGTTAAGCGTGCGCGGATACCCGTCGAATATCACGCCTTTCGCCGCCGCCGGAGCATCTATCTCCGCCTCGACCATACTGTTTATCAGGTCGTCCGGAACATATTTGCCGGCGTTCATGAACGGTACAGCCAAGGCACCCAGTTCTGTGTTTTCGGCAACGTTCCGGCGAAGCACATCACCCGTGGAAAGGTGAAGCAGGCCCAGTTTTGCGGCCAGAATCTTCGCTTGTGTTCCCTTACCCGAACCGGGCGCTCCCAGCAGTACTACGATCACGTTATGCTTTCCAATTCTGTTTGACTGGCAGTTGCGACTGCTACTTGATGAAGCCTTCGTAATGGCGCATCATCAACTGGGCTTCAATAGCCTTCATTGTCTCCAATGCAACACCGACAACGATCAGCAGTGATGTTCCGCCATACAGGGGGAACACATTGCCGCTGATACCCAGCAAGGCCGGCATCAGGAACTGCGCCAGCGCGATGACCGCCAGGAAAATCGCGCCTGCAAACGTAACCCTCGAGATCACTCGATCCAGGTACGACGTTGTCTCCTTGCCCGGGCGGATACCCGGCACGAAGGCGTTCCACTTCTTCAGGTTTTCGCTCATCTGCGGGATGTCCATAACGACAACCGTGTAGAAAAACGTGAAGAACACGATGACCACGGTGTAAATCAGGCTGGCCGTCATACCGCCCAGCGTGAAACTCGGGGTCAGGAACGTCGATATACCGCGTGAAATGTTGCCAAGCCACGTGTTGCCCGCGAATCCGCCGATGGTGTTCGGAATGGCCAAAGCCGCCATCGCGAAGATAATGGGCATAACACCGGCCGAGTTGACCTTGATCGGCAAGTAGGTGGAACCGCCCGCGGTGACCTTGCCGCCGCCGACAACCCTTCTCGCATGCTGAACCGGAATCTTGCGCTCCGCCTGCACCATCGCCGTAACACCTGCGACCGTCAGGATGAACGCCGCGACCATCATAATGACCTGAAAGACCGAAATCGATCCGCTTCGGGTCAGTTCATAGATACCCGCGAAGGAGTGCGGCAGGCTGATCATGATGTTGCCGAAGATGATCAGCGAGATGCCGTTTCCGATTCCCTTTTCGGTGATTCGGTCACCCAGCCAGACCAGGAACATAGTTCCGGCAGTCAGCGATACCATCGTCTGAATCCGGCCGAGAACGGTCAGCCCAAGGCCGGCTTCCGCCTGCAAAGTGGTGACCAGCAGAAACGCCTGAAACAGCGACAGCGCCAATGTAAGATAACGCGTATACTTGTTGATCTCGCGCCGTCCGCTCTCGCCGCCTTCCTTGATTTTCTTTTCAAGTTCCGGTATGGCCACGCCCAGCAACTGCATGATAATCGATGCGTTGATGTAGGGCAGAATCCCCATCGCGACGATACTGAAGCTCTTCAGGGCGCCTCCGCTGAAAAGGTCGATCAGGCCGAGCGCACCGCCGAATGGCGAACTGAACAACCGCTCCATCGCGCTTCCGTCAATCCCCGGCACGGGGACGTGGATGGCGAACACCTGAGTCGCGAAGGCGAACAAGACGAACTTGATTCGCGCCTGCAACGCCGGGATCGACCATGCAGTCTTCAGTGAATCAACGAACGACTTGAGGGGTTGCACGTTAGAGAACCTCCACCGAACCGCCCGCCGCCTCTATTTTGGCCTTCGCGGACTCGCTGAACGCATGCGCCGAAACTTTAAGCGACTTGCCGATCTCACCCGTTCCGAGAATCTTGACCAGCATGCCCTCGCGAACGCATCCTGCCTCCACCAGAATGTCCGGTGTGACTTCCGCGCCCGCTTCAAACAGCTTGTCCAACCCGGAAACGTTCACCACCGCGTACTCCACGCGGAATTTGTTGGTGAAACCCCGGCGCTTCGGCAAGCGGCGGTGCAACGGAGTCTGGCCGCCCTCAAAGAAGGGAGGCACGTTTGTCCGGTGCTTCTGGCCCTTGGTTCCGCGCGCGCACGTCCGGCCTTTGCCACTGCTGGTGCCCCGGCCGAGGCGTACCTTGTCCTTATGTGAGCCCGGTGCGGGCGATAATTCATGCAGGTTCATAGATTTACTCTTCGACTTCTTCCACCTTCACCAGGTGCCGAATTTTGCGCAGTGATCCGCGCAGTGACGGGCTGTCCGGCAGAACGTTACTGCTTTGTAGTTTGCGCAGTCCCAGCGCTTCAGCCGTTGCCCGTTGACTCGATTCGAAACCGATCGGGCTCTTGATCAGGGTCAACTTAAGCCTCGCCATCATTGACCTCGCTTTCCGCCGCCTCGCGAACTTCCGGACGCAGGCTCATCCGGTCCAGGCCAACCCCGCGCGTCCGGGAAACCTGCGCGGCCGTGCGCAGTTCGCCCAGGGCTTTCATTGTTGCCCAGGCGTTGTTGACGGCATTGTTGCTACCAAGGGACTTGGCAAGCACGTCCTTCACGCCGGCCAGTTCCAGAATGGCGCGAACCGCTCCACCGGCAACGACGCCGGCGCCCGGCGCCGCCGGTTTCAGCAACACACGCGACGCTCCAAAATCCACCAGAATATCGTGGGGAATTGTGCCGCCAACCATCGGAACTTTCAGCATGTTCTTCTTGGCCGCTTCCGTGCCTTTGCGGATCGCGTCCGGAATGGAGAGAGCCTTGCCGAGGCCGGCTCCCACATTGCCGTTTCGATCGCCCACGGCAACAAGGACGCTCCACGAGAGGGTTCTACCGCCCTTGTGGGTTTTCTGCACCTTGTTTGTTCGGATGATTCGTTCTTCGAATCCTTCGGCCAGTGCCGGCCTCTGTGACGTGTTCGGTCTCATTTTTCTTATTTACGCCTTCGCCTGATGTTTCGTAATTGCTTCCATGCCGGAATCGCGGAACTCGCGATTGCGCTAGAACTGGAGTCCGGCTTCCCGGGCCGCCGTGGCCAGAGCCGCTACCCGACCGTGATACAGGTAACCGGCTCGGTCAAACACAACCGACGCGATTCCCATTTTGAGAGCCCGCTCCGCAACCGCTGTTCCCACAAGCTTCGCCGCGGTGATATTGCCGCCGGGTCCCTCGAGCTTCGCCTTGATGTCCGGCTCCACGGTGCCGGCTTGAACCATCGTGTGCCCCTTGGTATCGTCGATAATCTGGGCATAGATGTGGTTGTTGCTCCGGAAAACGCACAGGCGGGGCCGTGAGGGTTTTCCGTAAACCTTTTTTCGTACGCGAAGATGCCGTTGCACTCGCGCATCACCTCTTGTTTTGACGGACATCCTAGGCACCGCCCTTTCCACCGGCCTTGCCGGCCTTTCCTGCCTTGCGCCGAATCACTTCGCCGCGATACCTGATGCCTTTACCCTTGTACGGTTCCGGCTTCTTCAAAGCGCGAATCTCCGCCGCAGTCTGGCCTACCACCTGCTTGTCGATACCGCTGATCTTGATGAACGGAGACCGGGTGTTGGTGTCCGTGCCCACCTCGAAGGAGATGCCGTCTCGCGGCTTCACTTCCACGGGGTGCGAAAAGCCCAACGCCAGGGTAAGATCGTTTCCGTTCAGTGTTGCGCGGTATCCAACGCCGCTGATATCAAGGAATCTCGTGTATCCCTCCGAGACGCCGGTCACCATATTGGCGATCAGCGTTCGGATCAGGCCGTGCTGGGCACGGGCGGTGCGGGATTCATCCTTGCGCGTGATGACTACCTTACCGTCTTCCGCGCAAACTTGCACCGAAGGCGGGATCGGCTGAAACAGGGTGCCCAGCTTACCGCTGACGGCAATCTGCTCGTCATCTATCTTGACATCCACACCGGATGGAATCGGTATCGGTAATTTTCCAATTCGAGACATGTTTCACTCCTGGCGGCAACCTGTCCACCAGGCTCCTGCTCCAGACGTCGAATGCTCCGACGTCGGAAGGCGTCGGAGCCTTCCTAGTATATCACAAACTACGCCCTCGCGTCGAGCGCCCGGGGCGCTCCGGCGATATCAGGCGATTGTGCACAGCACTTCCCCACCGATACCGAGCATGCGAGCCCGTCGGTCCGTCATCACGCCCTGCGACGTCGTGAGAATGGCTATCCCCATTCCGCCCTGCACCCTCGGCACGTCCACAGCGCCTCGGTAAACGCGAAGTCCGGGCTTACTGACGCGCTTGATATGTTGAATCACGCGCGTGCGCTTGGGACCATACTTCAGGGCAACCTTTATGACGGGATGGCCGCCGGATGTCACCAACTCGTAGGAGCGGATGTAGCCCTCTTCCTGCAGGATCTTGACAATCTCTACCTTGATCTTGGAGACCGGAATCTCAACGGTGTCTTTATTGGCGTGTATCGCGTTGCGGATGCGTGTCAGCATATCCGCGATGGGATCGGTCAAATTCATCTTTCGTTCGTTTCTTTCGGCTGTGTCGGCTGTGCCGTCACCAACCATTTCACTGGCCGCAGTGTTCAACCTCGGTTTTCGCAAAATCCGGTTTTCACCGGTTGTCTTGCCGAATCCGTCCCGTTGTTATCGGGGATGCGTAGAATTTACGGCCGTTGACGTCAGGACTTTCTAACCTACCAACTGCTCATTACGATGCCGGGCAACTGGCCCGTCTGCGCAAGTTCCCGGAAGCAAATCCGGCATACGCCGAACTTGCGGAGAACGCCCCTGGGACGTCCGCAACGCCGACAACGGGTGTAGGCGCGCACCTTGAACTTAGGCGTCTTCTTCTGCTTTTCAATCAATGCTTGTTTAGGCATTGGCGGCTTCCTTCTCCTTCTTGCGCTCTTCCACGATATGCGGAACGAGATGGGCCGGAACTTCCTCGTAGTGTGAGAACCTCATCTGGAATCGTCCCCGGCCCCGCGTAATACTTCTCAGGTCCACGGCGTAGCGGGTCATTTCCGCCTGCGGCGCTTCCGCCCGAATCACCTGCATCCCCTCGCCGATCGGTTCCATTCCCTGAACGCGTCCGCGTTTGCCGTTGAGGTCCGAGATGATGTCGCCGGTCTGGCTTTCGGGAACGATGATATCCACGGCCATAATCGGCTCCAGCAGAACGGGTTGGGCTTCGGGAATGCCGGCCCTGAACGCCAGCGAACCGGCGATCTTGAAGGCGATTTCCGACGAGTCGACCGCGTGGAAACTGCCGTCATAAACGGTGGCCCGGATGTCAACAGTCGGATAACCGGCCACAACACCTTCCGCAAGCGCTTCCTCCAGGCCTTTCTGAACGGCCGGAATGAAGTTGCGCGGAATGGCGCCGCCGACGATCTTGTCGACGAACTCAAAACCGCCGCCGCGCGGCAAAGGCTCAAACTCCACATGGCAATCGCCGAACTGACCGCGTCCGCCGGATTGCTTCTTGTGACGTCCCTGGGCCTTCGACTTTCCCTTGATCGTTTCCCGGTACGGAATCCGCGCCGATTTGACCAGAACGCTGACGCCAAACTTGCGCTTCAACCGCTCCACCACGATATCGACATGCGTTTCACCCAGGCCGGCCAGCAGTGTTTCAGCCGTATCCGGATCGCGCCGCACGGAGATTGTCGGGTCTTCTTCGGCCACTCTCTGAAGAGCCGGACCCATCTTGTCTTCGTCCGCCTTGGTTGCGGCGGTAACGGCCACTTCGTAAACCGGGTGCGGGAAGTCGATACCTGGCAGAACAATCTTCTTCGCCGAGTCGCAAAGGGTGTCACCGGTTGAAGTGCTCTGCAACTTGGCGACGACGCCGATATCGCCGGCAACCACTTCGGAAGTCGTTTCCTGCTGTTTGCCGCGAAGGAAGAACAGGCCGCCGATGCGCTCGTCCGAACCCTTCACGCTGTTCCACAAGTGAGAGTCGCCCTTCACGGTACCGCTGACAACCTTGAAGTAGGTCATCTTGCCGACGTACGGGTCGGCCGCGGTTTTCCAGACGATTGCCGAGGTTGCCGTATCCGAGATGGAGCGGGTTTCTTCGGCATCGGTGTCCGGATTCCTGCCTGTTTCCGTCGGTTTATCAGCCGGCGACGGAGCGAAGTTCACCACGCCGTCCATCACGGTGGCAACGCCGATGCCCCTGGTGGCGGAGCCAACAAAGACGGGAACAACATGCCCGGTCTTCACACCGATGCTCAAGCCTCTGTGTATCTCTTCCTCGGTTAACGCTTCGCCTTCGAGGTACTTGGTGATGAGTTCGTCATCGCTTTCGGCGGCGGCCTCAACAAGGGCTTCGCGGTAGGTTGAGCAGATGTCTGCCAGTTCCGCCGGAATGTCGGTGGTATCAAACGACTTGCCGTTCCAAACCGACGCTTTCTGGTTGATCAGGTCCACCGTTCCCGCGAAGGACTCCTGCGAACCAATGGGAACGGCCACGGGCACAACGTTCTTGCCGAATCGTCCGCGCAGTTCCTCGACCACGCGTCGGAAGTCCGCATTTTCGCGGTCCATACGGTTGACGAAGATCATCCGGGCAACGTTGCTGTTGCGGGCGATATCCCAGGCTAGTTCGGCTCCGACTTCCAGTCCGGCATTCGCGCTGACGATAATCAGGGCGGCGTCCGCAACCCGCATGGCGCCGTTCACTTCACCCACAAAGTCCAGGTAGCCGGGAGCATCGATGGCATTCACCTTGCAACCGCCCCACTCAAAGGGAGCGACGGCCGTGGTAATGCTCATCTGCCGCTTGACTTCATCCGGGTCAAAATCGGTTGTAGCGCTTCCATCCTCCACCTTGCCCATGCGGTCCTTGGCTCCGGCCGCGACCAGCATCGCTTCCGCGAGCGTGGTCTTGCCGGCGTGCCCGTGTCCCACAAGGGCGATATTACGGATATGGTTTGCGTCGTATTGTTTCATCTATATCTCCGGTGAACACCCGCGCGGGGTATCAACCGCTCTTCAAGTCGAATTACGCCTTTTTCCTCAACGGCATGCCCATCTTCTCCAGCATGCTCCGCGCTTCTTCGTCGGTACGCGCCGTGGTGTGGATAATGATGTCCATACCGCGTATCTGATCCGGATCGTAGTTGATCTCCGGGAAGATCGTCTGCTCCTTCAGGCCGAAGGAGAAGTTACCCCGTCCGTCGAAGGAGTTCGGATTGAGCCCCTGGAAGTCGCGAACGCGCGGCAAAGCGATGTTGAACAGGCGGTCCAGGAATTCGTAAGCGCGTTCCGCGCGCAGGGTAACCACACACCCTACCTTGGCGCCTTCGCGGATTTTAAACGCGGCGACGGATTTCTTGGCCTTGGTGACCACGGGCTTCTGGCCCGCGATCAGGGTCAGGTCCTTCAACGCGCCGTCGAGCAACTTGGGGTCGCCGCCGGTCTGGCCGGCGCGTCCAACGCCCATATTGATGACAACCTTGACGAGTTTCGGCGCCTGCATGACGCTGGAAAAACCGAACTCCTTCATCAAGGCCGGCACGATCTCGTTCAGATACTTGTCTTTTAACCGAGCCATCTTGTCTCCTTGCCGATTTCCGACCGGCAGTTGTCAGTTCCTTATGCTGAACGCCGGTCTACTCGGCGGCGTCCGGAATCGTCTCACCCGATTTTCGGGCCGTGCGTACGGATTTTCCGTCCACGACCTTGTGCGATATCTTGGTCGGTTCACCGGTACCGGGATTGATCAGCATCACATTGGAACGATCGAGAGCGGCGGGCGTCTGGAAACGACCTTCACGATGCTCGCCGACCTTCACGTTCCTCTGCTTCTGGTGTTTGGTCACCATATTCACGTTCTCGACAATCACGCGGTTTTCCCGCGGGATCACTTCAAGAACCTTGCCTTCTTTCCCCTTGTCCTTGCCGGCGATTACCTTGACCATGTCACCCTTGCGGATGTCCATCTTCCGTTGCGCCGTGAAGTTGTCCGGGAACACGATATTTTTCTTCTTGGACATATGTCATTCTCTCCAGACCGAGTCGATCGCGTCAGGGCCGCCGTTGGCTAAAGAACCTCCGGGGCCAGCGATATGATCTTCATGAACTGCTTCTCCCGCAGTTCGCGCGCCACGGGGCCGAATACGCGGGTACCCCGCGGCTCGTTTTGCGGGTTGATCAACACCGCCGCGTTGTCGTCGAACCGGACGTACGAGCCGTCGGGACGCCGAATCGACCGCTGGGTGCGAACCACAACGGCGCGCACGATGTCGCCCTTCTTGACAGCCGCGCCCGGACTGGCGGACTTGACGGCGGCCACGATCACATCGCCCACATTCGCGTAGCGGGCGTTACTGCCCTTCAATACGCGAATGCAGAGTATGGTGCGTGCGCCGGAATTATCGGCAACCGTCAATCGTGTGTAGTTCTGTACCATCTATAGTTCTCCAAATCCGGGATGTATCTTCATCCGATCACAAACCCGAAGGCGCCCGGATAGCCGGACTTACTTCGCGCGTTCAACGATTCGAACTACCGTCCAACGCTTTTCACGGCTAATCGGCCTGGTTTCCATAATCTCAACGGTGTCGCCTTCGCGAGCCTCGAACCGGTCGTCGTGCGCCTTGAATTTTGTGGTGCGGCGAACGATCTTGCCGTAAAGCCGATGCCGGACAAGACTGCCGACCGCGACAACAACCGTCTTTTCCATCTTGTCGCTGACAACCTTGCCGGTCAGACGCTTGCGATGACCGCGTTCCGTTGCGGCTGTCTGCTCGACAGCGGTTTCTGTGTCTTTCTTCATTTAGTCACTCCCGCGCCGCGCTCTTTTTCCGTGATCAGGGTCAGACATCGGGCGATATCCTTGCGGTATTGACGCACCAGATTCGGATTCGGAAGGCTTCCGACCACGGCCTTGGACCTGAGTTCGAAGAGATCCTTCTGCTTCTGCGCTATGTATGCGTGCAACTCGTCTACGCTGAGTTGTCTCAGTTCAATCGCTTTCACCGGTCATCTCCTCTTTTGCGCGAACCAGGAACCGCGTGCGGATGGGAAGCTTGTGGCTGGCGAGCCGCATCGCTTCCTTCGCCATTTCCTCGGAAACACCGGCCATCTCGAACATCACGCGGCCTGGTTTGACCACCGCAACCCACCCCTCCGGGGCGCCCTTGCCGGATCCCATGCGTGTTTCGGCCGGCTTCTTGGTATACGGTTTGTCCGGGAATATGCGGATCCATATCTTACCACCGCGCTTGACGTGGCGTGTCATCGCAATACGGGCGGCTTCGATCTGGTTGTTCGTCACCCACGCCGGCTCCAATGCCTGCAGTCCGAACTCGCCGAACGAGATGTCACTGCCGCCCTTGGCGGGACCGCGCATGCGGCCGCGATGCTGTTTCCGGAACTTAACTCTCTTGGGTAGTAACAACTTTCACCCTCCTGCGTCCTGTCCGCTCGTCGCGGCGATCGCCTCGTGGACTGCGGTCCTGGTGGAACTCGGCAGTCGGTGCAGTACCTTTAGGCTTCTCCAGGATGTCGCCCCTGTAGATCCACACTTTGATACCGATGTGACCGTAAGTGGTCAGCGCTTCGGCAAAGCCGTAGTCGATATCGGCGCGCAGTGTGTGCAGAGGAATCTTGCCGTCCTTGTTGGCTTCCACACGAGCCATTTCCGAACCGGCAAGCCGTCCGGAGCACTTCAGTTTGATGCCCTTGGCGCCGGCTTTCATGCTTCGCTGAAGAGCCTGCCGCATGGCGCGCTTGTACGCGATTCGCTTCTCGATCTGCTGGGCGATGGATTCCGCCACCAGTTGCGCCTCGACTTCCGGATTGCGAATTTCCTGTATGTTCAGGTTCACCATTCCCGGCTTGTCGATGAACTGCTCGACCTCCATCTTCAACTGGTCGATACCCTGACCGCCGCGCTTGATTACGAGACCCGGCTTGGCGGCATGGATGGTCACCTTCACCTTGCCCGCAAAGCGCTCGATCTCGATGCGTGTCACACCCGCCTGGTACAGCTTCTTCTTCAGGTAGCGGCGTAGTTTGAGATCCTCTTCAAGCAGGCCGGCGTAGTTCCTTTTGTTGGCGTACCACTTGCTGAGATGCTCTTTATTGATGCCCAATCGGAACCCGATCGGATGTACTTTCTGACCCATGCGTTACCTCCCGGCCTGTCGTACGATGACGGTGATGTGGCTGAGCAGTTTCTGAATCGGCCTTGCCCTGCCCATCGGTCCCGGCCGATACCGTTTCATCCGCACGGCCTGGTCGGCAAAACACTCATGGATCACGAGTTCCTCGGGATCGGCGCCCCAGCCGTCCTGGGCATTCGCCGCGGCGGACTTGACAACCTTGTAAACGTCCTTGGCCGCGAAGTTCGGCGTGAACTCCAGGATGGCGAGCGCCTTGTCCACCGGCTTGCCGCGTACCAGCGAAAGCACGTGCCGTACTTTCAGCGGTGTGCGCCGAATGGTTTTCGCCTGGGCCAGCGCTTCCGGCATCAGAACGAGTTCGACTTCCTTGCCCAGCGCCTCGGACAGAGCCGAGGTAATCGCGCCCTTCACTTCGTCCGAAAACGAGGTCGGCTTGACGGTAAACAATGTGACCGTACGGGTCTTTCCGGCGCCGGATACTTCATGACGCCGAACCGGTAGTCTGCGAAAAGCCGAAGTGTGCAAAACACGCCGCACCTGCGCCTTTTCCCACTGGGGATTGCGTCCGACCGGCCGAACGGCTCCCGTTGATTCTGTTTCTGCCATATCAGATCTCCAACCGTTCAGCGAACCTTGCTCGACTTATCGCTTCCGGCGTGTCCCTTGAAGGTCCGCGTCAGAGCAAATTCACCCAGTTTGTGCCCGACCATGTTCTCGGTTACGAAAACCGGTACGTGTTTGCGGCCATCGTATACAGCAATCGTGTGGCCGATCATATCAGGGAATATCGTGGAACGCCGCGACCACGTCTTGATGACGCGCTTCTCGTTCCTGCTATTCATAGCCCGAACACGCTCGAGCAACCGCTCCTCCGCATACGGACCCTTTTTGATGCTTCTTGGCATTACTATCTCCAGACCACCCCGCACTCAACCGGCCTGCCGTTTCCGAAGGCCGCGCCCGGGGCATCGTCCTATTACTTCGTTCGCCGCTTGATGATGTACTTGCTGGTCGACTTGTTGTGGCGTGTCTTCACGCCGCCAACCTTCTTGCCCCACTTGGACATGGGCGTCTTCCGGCCAACCTGCGCCTTGCCCTCGCCGCCGCCGTGGGGATGGTCTCTCGGATTCATCACGACGCCGCGCACCGTCGGGCGGCGCCCCATATTGCGCACACGTCCTGCCTTGCCCTGGCTGATGTTCTCGTGTTCCTGATTGCCAACGGTCCCAATAGTCGCGACACATTTGGCAAGAACCATACGCATCTCGCCGGAGGGCAGTCTCAACGTCGCGTAGTTGTTCTCTTTCGCGATCAACTGAACGCTCGTGCCGGCGCTTCGCGCCAGTGCCGCGCCCTTGCCCGGAGTCAACTCAATGCAGTGAACCGTCGTTCCCAGCGGGATGTTCTTCAACGGCAGTGAATTGCCAACCTTGATGTCGCTGTTCTCGCCGGACTCAACAAAGTCGCCGACCTTGAGGCCGTTCGGAGCGACGATGTAGCGCTTCTCTCCATCGACGTAGTTCAGCAACGCGATAAACGCGGAGCGGTTCGGGTCGTACTCGATGGTTGCAACGCGGGCGGGCACGCCGAACTTGTCGCGCCGGAAGTCGATCACCCGGTAGCGCCGCTTGTTGCCGCCGCCACGATGACGGGTGGTCAGTTTGCCCTGATTGTTTCGGCCGCCGCTCTTC
The DNA here is from genome assembly GCA_029564025.1 of Armatimonadota bacterium. Classification (GTDB taxonomy): domain Bacteria; phylum Armatimonadota; class DTGP01; order JAKQQT01; family JAKQQT01; genus JAKQQT01. The sequence continues at coordinate 30,709 of JAKQQT010000680.1, forward strand.
TTCAGAGGCCGCGTAAGGGACTTCTCTGGCTTCGAGGCCGTCAGTTCGCTGTAATCGGGAAGAACGGCGAATCGGCGCCCCGGAGATGTCGGTTTTTTCTGCTGAAGAGGCATTGTCAGACTCCTTCCAGGACTTCGATGCGCGTGCCCGGCGCCAGTGTGACGATGGCTTTTTTCCAGCCCGGCTTGCGTCCCGCGCGACCGCGGCCAACGCGGCGGACCTTGCCCCGTACGTTCATCGTGTTGACATCTTTCACGACGACTTGGTAGATGGCTTCCACCGCCTCGCGAATCTCGATTTTGTTGGCGTCCCGTTGAACGCGGAAAGTGTACTTTCCTTGCTTCTGCAAATCAACGGCTTTTTCCGAGATGATCGGTTGCTCGATGATGGTGTAGGGATTCTTCATTACGAGTACACCTCCCCTATGGCGTCCACCGCTTCGCGGGTCACCAGTACGGTTTTGGCCCGCAGGATGTCGTAAACGCTCAGGTCATACGGATGGGTGACGTCGATGATCGATTGCAGATTGCGCAACGATAGAAACGTCTTCTCGTCCACTTCGTGCGTAATCACCAGAATCTTCTCGCCGGCGTTGACGGCGGAAAGCAGGGCGACCATATCGCGGGTCTTGCCGCTTTCCACGCGCAACGCGTCGAGAACCGTCAGTCCGTTTTCCACCCGGGACGACAGGGCACTGCACAGTGCGCCAATGAACATCTTGTGGTTCAGTTTGAGCGAGTGATCACGCGGAACGGGACCGTGCACCACACCGCCGTGCCGCCAATGCGGAGCGCGGGTACTGCCCTGCCGGGCTCGACCGGTGCCCTTCTGGCGCCAAGGTTTGCGACCGCCGCCGCGAACTTCGGCGCGTGTTTTCGTTTTGTGCGTTCCCTGCCGCATTGCGGCCAGTTCGCAAACCACAGCCTGGTGAACCAGTGACGGGCGCGCCTTTGCCTCGAAAACCGCGGCGGGAAGATCCACCGTCCCGACTTCCTGTCCCTGTCCGTTCAGCACTTTAACGCTTGCCATGTTATTTCGCCTCCCGGATGGTTACCAATCCACCGCGCGGGCCGGGTACGGCGCCCTTGATCAACAGCAGGCCGCGCTCTTCGTCCACGCGGACGACGGTGAGGCGCTGTGCCGTCACGGTTTCGTTACCCATATGTCCCGGTTTACCCTGGTTCTTGAAAATATGAGCCGCATCCGTCGCGCCGGATGACTGCGGCTTGCGATGAATCATCGAGCCGTGTGTCATGTCGCCGCCGTGCCAGTGATAACGCTTCACGACGCCCGCGAATCCCTTGCCCTTGCTCACTCCCGTCACGTCCACCTTGTCGCCGTTGGCGAAGATGCTGACCGGAATCGGATCGCCGACGTTCAGGTCGGTAACCCCCTTCTGTTCCTTCAAGTGACGGAACGCGGGGAGGTTCTTCGACGCCAGATGTTCGCGTTCCGGCTTGGAAAGACGGCTGGAGCGAACTTCCTCATATCCGACCTGGTAGGCATCGTATTTGTCACTACCGTCCGCGGATTTTTTCATCGTTACTCGGTTGCCCCCGGCTTCGAGAACGGTAACGGGAACAACGGTCCCGTCATCGCCGATCACCTGGGTCATACCGATCTTCTTACCCAATAACATTCGGGGCATTGGAAGATGTCCTTTCAATAGTCATCGCCATCGTGGCGCCATCGCTGTTACCACGATGACATTCACAGCGCGTTGTGCTGTGCCGGATGGCGCCTAGAGTTTGATCTCGATATCCACGCCGCTCGGAAGATCAAGGCGCATCAACGCGTCAATCGTCTTCGGGCTGGGTTCGAGGATGTCAATCAGCCGTTTGTGCGTCCGAAGCTCGTAGTGCTCCATGGACTCCTTGTCGACCGTGGTACACCTCTGAACGCAGTAGATATTCTTTTCCACCGGCAACGGAACGGGACCGGAGAAACGCGCGCCTGTGCGGCGGGCGGTTTCCACAATGCGTTCCGCGGACTGGTCCAACACACGGTGATCAAACGCTTTGAGCCGAATTCTTACTTTGCTACTCGCCATATATATGCCTGTTGGATACGGGGCCCGCTTGGGATGATTCGCCAGAGGCGGACCCGTGAATCCCTGTTAGTCTTCGATAACTTCGGACACAACGCCGGCGCCGACGGTGCGGCCGCCTTCGCGGATCGCGAACCGCAAACCCGCTTCCATCGCGATCGGAACGATCAATTCAGCGCTGATCGTCACGTTGTCGCCCGGCATCACCATCTCCACGCCTTCCGGAAGGTCCATCGAGCCCGTTACGTCCGTCGTGCGGAAGTAGAACTGCGGCCGGTAGCCCTTGAAGAACGGGGTGTGGCGTCCGCCTTCTTCC
>JAKQQT010000681.1 GCA_029564025.1 Armatimonadota bacterium
ACTGCACGTGCCGTCTTTCACTTCCAAGCCGCGGTCCCTGGCTTCGTCGTACTGCTTGTAGGGAATCCCGTGCGCGCGCACCACTACCGTGCCTTCGTCCACCTCGGAGAAGGAGTTGATGACCTTGAGACCCTTGCTGAACAGGCGCCCCATCTCCTGGTGGTTGTGGATCAAAGCGCCCAGGGCGTAAACCGGCCCGTCCGCGTTGTCGGTCGCATTGTTGGCGATGCGCAGGGCGTGTTCCACACCCGGGCAGTATCCCAGTTCGTCGGCGAAGATGATTTCCATGGTTTGCGTTTGTATTATCCTTAACGCGCCGAGCGAAGTATTGTGACCACGCCCTCGCGGATGAATTGTATGGCGATGCCCGCCAACAGCATGCCGGCAAGCCGCGCGACCACTCCGGCGCCGGTCTGGCCCAGCAACCGGAACAGAGCGCCCGTGAACCGGAACACGATCAGCACGGCAACGAACGCCACCACCACCGACGACACCGCCACCGCCGGCCCGTACTGCTTCAGCGTCAGGATGCTGGTGACAAGCGCGCCGGGACCGACCAGCAACGGACAGGCAATCGGCACAATTCCCGCCGCCTGCTGAACGTCCTCGCCCATGTGCCGGTCGTGAATGGTCTGCAGAGCCACAAGGAACAGCACCACCCCGCCCGCAATCTGAAAGTCGGCGATCTGCATCCCGTACAGGCTGAACACTGCTTTCGCCGTAAAGGTAAGCAGAAGCGTCAGCCCGAACGCCACCAGCGCCGATAGATACAACACACGCTGACGTTCTGCCGGTTCCTGGTTGACGGTAACGGCCATCACTACCGGAAGCAGGCCCACGGGGTCCAGAATAATAAAAAGCGCCATCGACGAGCGCAACAACGCATGTAGAAAATCGTAATCCATCATGACTCCAGGCGCCTGCTGATCTACCGCTCGACGCCCGCCTCATGATAGGAATGCCGGGGAGGTTATTGTGTCGGAACGCTTGTGGGCTCCGTGGAGAATGGATTTTGTGACGAAAGGCTACAAGGACGACCGGTGCCTGTTCTGCCGCGTGAACGCTGAAAACGACGATGAGTCGAACTACGTGCTGACGCGCGGCCTGCATACATTGCTGATGCTGAACGCCTATCCGTACACGAACGGGCACCTGATGACAGCGCCGCTCCGACATACCGCCGAATTCGACACGCTTTCGCCCGACGAACTGGCGGAGATGATGGCCATGGCGCAACGCGGGATGGCCGCCCTTCGCGCCGTTTACCGTCCCGACGGTTTCAATGTCGGCATGAACCTTGGTTCGGCGGGTGGAGCCGGCATCGCCGACCACCTGCACCTCCACATCGTACCACGCTGGTCGGGTGACACGAACTTCATGCCGGTGGTAGGCGACGTGCGCGTCATGCCGGAAAGCCTCGACGCATCGTACAGACGTATCAAATCAGCGCTGGACTCGGATGGGGAACGATCGTGACACAGGTGTCGCTGGAAGAACTCGCGAAATCGGCGGCGAACTGCGATCGGTGCGAGTTGTGCCGGTCGCGCGCCAACGTGGTGTTCGGCGAAGGCGATCCGGAAACGCCGATGTTGCTGATCGGCGAAGGGCCCGGGGAAACAGAGGACGCCACGGGCCGCCCGTTCGTGGGCCGCGCCGGAGCATTGCTGGACAAAGCCCTGCTGGAAAACAAAATCCAGCGCAAGCACGTTTACATCACGAACATCATCAAGTGCCGCGCGACTCTGGTGGAAAATGGACGGGTTCAGAACCGTCCGCCGCGAGTGGATGAGATCAATGCGTGCCGGGACTGGCTGTTACAGCAGATCGGCCTGATCAAGCCGCTGGTGATCGTGTGCATCGGCGGGCCGTCCGCCAAACTGCTGATTCACCCGACGTTCGCCATGACGCGCGAGCACGGCGTCTTCTTCGATACACCTTACTGCCCGGGAGGCATCACGGCTGTCCTGCACCCGGCGTACATCCTGCGCATGCAGGGGAACGCGTTCGAGCAGAACTACCGCTACCTTGTGGACGACATCGCGAAGGCGCGGAGGCGGGTGATTGACATCCGCAAGGGCACGGTACAGCCTCCCCCGGCGGCCAAACCCGAACCGCCGGAGGAATTGACGCTGTTCTGAATCAGTACTCGCTGGACCCTTCCAGCGGAAGGGGCTGAACCCAGATGTTCCGGAAGGCGTAGGCGCAACCGTGGTCCTGCAGGCGGATCGGACCGGGTACGGACTCGTCCGAACCCGCCGCGCCGCCCGTCGGCTCCGTGATCGGCGTGTTGTTATGAATCAGCACTCCGTTCTGGAAAACCGTAACCGCCGCGTTGGCTGTCTTCTTGCCTTTGTCATCAAACCGCGCGGAGCGGAAGATGATGTCGTAAGCCTGCCATTCCTCGGGCTTGGCGCAACCGTTCACCAACGGCGCCGACTGAGCGTAAATCGCACCGCAGTCGCCCTTGCCCGGAACTCTGATGCCGTAGGAATCCAGCAGTTGCACTTCGTACCGGCTCTGCAGGTACACGCCGCTGTTTCCTCGCGCCTGGCCCTTGGCGTCGGCCATCAGGGGCACCCGGAATTCGAGGTGCAGGATAAAGTCGTCAAACGCCTGCTTGGTAACAGTGTCGCCCTTGGTCACCCACAGAGAACCGCCTTTGACCTTCCACGGATTGTCCCATGCTTCACTGCTTTTGCCGTCGAACAACACCACCGCGCCTTCCGGCGCGGGGGCTCCAACGCCCACGGTGGCTTTCTTCTTGTCCGAGACTTTCGCCGCATGAACCACCCCGGCGGTCATCGAAGCCAGCGTCAAGCCGGCCACGGGCAGAATGATGCGTTTCTTCATTTTGCGGATCCTTTCTTCGTAGCGGCGCGTTTCGCCGTCGCGGTTTCGCGAGCCGCCATCGCTTTCGCTTCCTCTTCCTGTGCCGTCGGACACGCCCGGTTCGTGCAACGGTAGCCCAGAACACGCCGGCCGAGACGGTTCTGGCCTATCGGGTACCCGCAGGTTTCACATGTCCGATCCGGCATGGGCTTGAAGAACGTCGTAAAATCACAAGCCGGATAATTCGAGCATCCGTAGAACTTGAAGTCCTTCCCGGCCTTGCTCTTCCCCTTCCTCTCCTCCAACTGCCCGTCGCAACCCGGCCGGGGGCACTCCATACCTATTCTGACCGACAGGTTGCGCGTATAGGTGCAGTCCGGGAAACCGGAACACCCCACAAAATCACCGAAGCGGCCCTGCCGGATATACAGTACTTTACCGCACTCCGGGCAGGGTTCACCTTCAAGAACCCGAGGCTGGAGTTTCACGCGCTCCGCTTCCGTTTCCGCCTTGGCAACGGACGCTTCAAAGGGGCCGTAGAACCTGCGCACCAGTTCCGGCCACTGAGCGCGGCCCTCTTCCACATGGTCCAGGTCCGCTTCCATGCCTGCCGTGAACCGAACGTCCACAATCTCGGGGAAGTGCTTGACCAGCAGATCGTTCACGGCGAGGCCCAGGTCGGTCGGTCGGAATTTCCTCTCGACAATCTCGACGTACATGCGGTCCTGGAGGGTGCTGACAATCGTCGCGTACGTGCTAGGCCTGCCTACGCCGTTCTCTTCCAGCGCTTTGACGAGTGTGGCGGGCGAGTAGGCCGGCGGCGGTTCGGTGAACTTCCGGTTTGACTGGATATCGAGCAGTCTGAGCGGCTCGTTTTCCGAAAGGGACGGCAATCCCTGGCGATCGTCCTCTTCGCTCTTCGCATCGTCGTCTTTGGCTTCCGTGTACAGCACGCGGAAACCGTCGAACTTGCGAACCACGCCCTGCGAACGGAACAGATAACCGCCGCCGTTCTTCTTCGCGTGCACGTCCACCGTCGTCACTTCATCGATACCGCTTTCCATCTGGCTGGCAACAAACCGTTTCCAGATGAGTTCATACAGGCGGTACTGGTCTGCGTTCAGGTACGGTTTCACATCGGAAGGGCGCCGGTGCACGCTGGTCGGCCGGATGGCTTCGTGCGCGTCCTGTGCCGTGTTCCGCGACTTGTAGATGCGGGGTGATTTGGGCACGTACTGCGAACCGTAGGTGCTTTCCACAAAAGCACGGGCTTCCTGCTGTGCCTCGGCGGCAACGCGGGTGCTGTCGGTTCGCATATAGGTGATCAAACCGACACTGCCCTCTTTGCCGATCTCCTGGCCTTCGTACAGTTGCTGGGCGATCATCATCGTCCGCTTGTTGGTCATTGCCCATCGGCGGCTGGCGTCCTGTTGAAGCGTGCTGGTGATGAACGGCGCGGACGGATTGACCGGTTTGTCTTTCTTCTTTACCGCGCCCACGCTCCAGTCGGAACCCTCGATCTCGCTCAGGACGACCTTGGCTTCCTGCTCGTTGGCGATCCCGAACTTACCCGTGTAGTTGAGAGGCGAAACCAGTTTTGTTTCGAACGGTTTCTCGGGAGACAGCGGCGTCACGGTTGCCGAAACAACCCAGTACTCCAGCGGTACGAAGGCGTCGATCTCGCGCTGTCGGTCGCAGATCAACCGCAAGGCGACGCTTTGAACGCGACCCGCGCTCAGGTTGCGCTTGATCTTCTTCCACAGAACAGGGCTGAGCATGTAGCCGACCAGGCGATCCAGCACGCGGCGGGCCTGCTGGGCGTCCACCCGGCTGACGTTCACCGTGCGCGGGTGCTGAAGGGCCTCTTCCACGGCGGACCGGGTGATCTCGTTGAACTGGATACGCCGGGGATTGGAAAGGTGCAGGGCCTGCTGAAGGTGCCAGGCGATGGCCTCCCCTTCGCGGTCCGGGTCCGACGCCAGGTAAACGGCATCGGCCTTGCCCGCGGCTTCCTTCAACTCCTTGATGACCTTGGCCTTGTCGGGGATCGTGATGTAAGTGGGCTCGAAGTTGTGCTCGACATCGATGCTGAGCTTGGATTTGGGCAGGTCCCGTACATGGCCCATGCTGGCGCGGATGTCGTAATTGGGACCTAGAATATTTTTAAGCGTCTTTATTTTGGCGGGAGACTCGACGATAATCAGGGATTTGGGCATAGCCGGGACTTGTCCTTCCAGCAGAGGCGCGAGAGATTCGGCGCGGACTGCGTTCGGAACGGATGATAGCACACACTTCTATCTGATATGGCAACCGACTACATCAGCGCTTGATTCCGACAGGAGGAAACCATGGCATTCACAGGTTGGACCAGAGACGACTTCACCGTGTTCGAGATTCCCGGTTTTGAGGATCGGATGGCCGAGATCCGCGCACACATCCAACCGCAGCTCGCGGCGCTCGGTGAAGAACTCGTCCCCCGCCTGGAACAGGAGACCGGCGAGTCGTGGTTCGCGCACGTAGCGAAACACATGCGCCGCACCGTGAATCCCCCGTCCGACACCTGGGTCGCGTTCAACCGCATCAAGAGAGGCTACAAGGCGACGGCGCACCTTTCGGTGGGAATCAGCGCGCACGGCCCCAACGTCGTTCTCGTGCTGAAGCCGGAATGCGCCGATAAAGAGATGTTTGCCAACAACATCCGCCGCCGCGCCTCTGAAATCGCACGCTGGTCTTCCGGGAACGCCAATCTCCTGATTGGCGACGTTCCCAACGCTTCCTTTGAAACATTGACACCCGCAAAAAGCGTGAAGGCCGCCGGGTGGAAAACCATCGCCGACGACCTTCTTCGCCCCAATCGTGAATTCGAAGCCGGTTTCCGACTGCCCGCCGAACCGTCCGACAACCGGTTCACCGACCTGGCGCTTTCGCGGCTTCGGGATCTGCTGACCCTCTACCGCCTGGCCCTGCCCTGACGGTTCAGAGTTTCACCGCCCCGCCGGTGTCCATCGCATCCACCTCCGCCAGCAGGACGCGGATGCTCTCGCGTGCGTCGCGCGGCGTTGTTACGGTCGGCATTTCACCCTTTGCAACGCAACCGGCGAAGTACTCAATCTCCTTGAAGTAGCCGCCCAAGTCGCTGATGTTGCCTCCCGCGTCCGCCTTGCCTACCTCCGTAACCGCCAATTTGATGCCTTCCATCTCCTTGCCGGGGATGTAAAGCCTCAGTTCCGGCTCGCGGTGCAACGCGTAGTCGAGCACGGCTTCCTCGAATACGGCCACATATCCGTGCTGGAACGGGTATTCCGGGGTGTATCCCCACGAGCCTTCCACCGTGGCGCACCGTCCGCCGTCGTACACGAAACCGCCCCAAATCTTGGCGATGCCGGTTTCGTTGCGGATGCCGACGGCCGTGACCGACTTCGGCTCGCCCATCAGGTAGCGCATGAAGTCCACGTCGTGGATCTGGCCCTCAAACGGCACGCCGCCGGCGCGAGACTCATCGTGCGTCCACAACTGCCAGTTGTACATCGGCACGGCCATCCGGCGCAGGCATGAATACGTTTTAAGGGCGCCGTACTTGCCCGATTCCGCGACCGACTTGAGGTACGCATACTCCGGCCAGAACCGAATCACGTGGGCCACCATGAATGCCGTTCCCGCCTTCTCGGCGGCGGCGATCATGCGGTCGCAGTCCTCCAGCGATTTCGCCATCGGTTTTTCACACAGAACGTGCTTTCCCCACTGCAACGCCTCAATCACCACATCTGCGTGCGCGGGCGTGGGAACGCACACATCCACAATGTCCAGGTCGGCGCTGTCCAGCATCTCGTCGACCGTGGCAAACGTCTTCGGATTCCCCGGCACTTCCTTGAGGGCCTTGGGGCGTCCGTCGGCCACCGCCGCCAGTTCCACGTTCGGCAAGGCCAGCCAGCAGTTCGCGTGCATCTTCCCGATAAAGCCCGCGCCTACCAGACCCACTTTCAACTTATCCGCCATTTCTCACTCCTTCGTTATGAATCACAACGCGAAAAAGCCGTCCAGCGCCCTGCTCGCGGCATACAGCGTTCCGTCCGGGATATGCTTGTAGGCCGGAATCATCTCGGCCGTCACAAAACCGTCGTATCCGATACCGCGCAAGGCGCCCATCACCGCCGACCAGTTCACATCGCCCTCGCCCAAGTCCACGAAACCATCCGCCGTGCCGACCGCCTTGCGGAAATCCTTCACGTGCACGCGCGCGATGCGCTTGCCCAGGATGGGAATCCAGTGCTCCGGATAGCCCATGAGAAGCGTGTTGCCGACATCAAAGTACGAACCGACTCGTTCACTTCCGAAGGAATCGATGAAACCGCGCAGTTCCAGCGGGCTGAGCAGGAACTTGTTCCACACATTCTCAAGCCCGATGGTGACCTTGTTGGCTTCCGCCTTGGACACCAGGCCGGCGATGGCGTCACGGGACCGCTCGTAAGCCGTATCGTACGGAACCACCTCCGCGTCTGGAAGGAAGAACACGTCCACCGATCCCGGCACCACGAGGATGGCGTCCACGCCCAGCCAGGCCGCGATGTCCAGCATCTTGTCAACCGCCGCGATCCCCTTACCGCGCACTTCCGGGTCGGACGCGGTGAGCGAGTGGTCCCACAGGAAGCCGGTTGCGAGTCCGGCGATTCGCATTCCGGCCGAGTCGGCTGTGCGGCGTATGGATTCGGCTTCGGCCTGCGTGGTCGAGAAGCCGAGGTCTCCTTCTCCGTCGAAACTCAGTTCCAGTCCGTCGAATCCGGCCTGTTTCGCGCGGCGGAAGCATTCGTCCAGCGGTATGTCCGGCGGAAGGCTCCACCGGCTGATTCCCTTCAGCATACGGTTCTCCTTTGGTTGGTCAGGTTTTATGTGATTTGATGTTCAGAGTAGGGGCGACCCTCTGTGGTAGTTGCACCAATTATTTCGGTAACTCAAGCGTGAGGCATACTGAGCGGAGCGCAGGGAGCCTGTGACCGAAGCGCAGTCGAAGTGCGCCGGCGTCCTTCGACTACGCTCGTTCCTCGCTCCGCTCAGGATGCCTCGGTTACTTTTCCATTAATGAGAGATTCTACGCTGACGCTCAGCAACTGTGTTGATTTGTCAAGTGTTACTGATCATTGAACTATGCCCGTCAGGGCAATTCGATTGGTATCCCAGCGACGTCGTGTAGCTATTATCACGTTCAGCGTCGTGAGTAACTTGCGGATACAGGCAACCATG
>JAKQQT010000683.1 GCA_029564025.1 Armatimonadota bacterium
GCCGCGTCCGATCTCCGTATCGCCTTCTGCATCGCGGACAGCACGTCGAACAAGTTGTATCCATTCTGCGTCGTTGGCCGGTAGTACCCACTCATGATTCGCTCCTATATACCACTCTGTAGAAGTCATTGCAAACCAAAACAACCAATCAATCCACCATCAGCATTTCCAGCGCCTCGCGCTTCATCCTCGCGCCCTGGCCCCACACGATGGCGTTCATCCGCACTTCCGCCGCCTCGCCGCTGTCGCTCTTGTGGTAGGCCCGGCCGTGGTCCACGTACTCCGTCACCGCGCTGTACGCCGCCCACTTGGTCCCGGCCACATCCGGGTGGTCGTTGCCCAATCCGCCGTGATACATCGCCCGGATCGCATCCCGATGCTTGCTGCGGTCGATCTTCTCGCCGTCCGCCCGCTCGCCGTCCGGCACCAGCCGGTTGACGAACCGCGTGAAATCGCACTCGCGGATCTTGCACTGGCGCAGCTTGTTGAAGCACTCTTCCACTCGATCGTAGTACGCGCGGGTCAACCCGAGCACGTCTCTGGCGGCCTTCACCTGCTCCTGAATCTTGCCCCGGTGAAGAATCGACACCATGTCCGTCGTCTTGTCCACCTTGCCGTTGGCTCCAATTCGGAACGCCGCCGACATCGTGTTCCAGCACACCACCCGGATCGGCGTCCACTTGACGTGCATCATCATCGAGCCGTCGTGCGCCGTCGCCAGCACCAGATACTTGTCGATCTGATCCGGCCCGATGTGCATGCTCTCCGGCAGCTTGCAGGTGATGAACAGCTTGCGCCCCCCAAACAGACTCCCGGCCGTGTGGTACATCGCCAGCCCCTCGCCGACGAGCGAATCCAGGAACGCAAACGCCTCTTCGTTCTGGATGACCTCGTAGGCCGACCCCACCACCCCGAGCACCTTCTGGTCATCCATTCGGACCACCCCATAGCGATCCGGGGCCTTGGAGCCGATCACCGGGATGCCGTCCACCATGTTCTTGCCCGCGATGTACAACGGCTGCTTCTCCACCTTCCAGTCCAGTCCGGCCAGCCGGATGCACGCCGCCGACGTGACCTCCTTTTCCACCTTCGTCCCCAGCCTGTGCCAGGGCGTCTCGCCCGCGTACATCATGCAGGCTTGTCCGTCTCGGATTTCCAGTTCGTGTGCCATCGTTTTCCCCTTTCCAAATAAGGTGAAATGGATTGTTGATTCTATACATAGTATATCGACAATAGCCACGACTGTCAAGAGGGAAAATCGACAAAATCCCTATTTTTTTTATGGCCTTGGGCCGGAATGTGAATCCCCCACCTTTCACGTGTCCGTCTGCGTGAACCTTATCCCCTCCAGGTGCTTGGCCAGATCCTCCTTGATGTAGTACCGCTTGCCGTACTTCTCGCACAGCTCGATGGCCTTGGCCCCGAACGAGCGCCAGTCGATCTTCGCCTCGCGTTCGGGATCGTGGTTCAGCTTGCCGATCTTGTAGAGGTCTACGAACTCGTGCGTCTCCCGGATGATCCGCAAGGACTCCGCCGGGTCCAGGACCGGCTCGAGA
>JAKQQT010000684.1 GCA_029564025.1 Armatimonadota bacterium
GCAGATTCACAACCTACTGCTTCTCCACGAAAACGCGAGAGACGAGCGCGAGGCTCGCGCCATGGCTGATGCTGTCTGTGCGGCGATGCGTCGGCATATCCGCGAGCAGTATGGGCTGGTCGACGGCTACACGCATCGGCGTCGGCCGGGCGTCGGGTCGTCTGTGAGGTAAGCAAAAACATGCAGCCGACAAAAAAACGAGCAGAGGCGGTCGATGCACTGATGCGGTCGCGTTCAGTTGCTGAGGCTTCTCGCAAGGCCGGCGTCACCCGAACCACGATGTCGCGTTGGTTGCAGGATGCAGACTTCCAACGGGAACTGAGGGCGGCCAGGGGTCGGGTCTACGCGTTGACCATGAGCAGGCTTGTTCATCTTACCGGCAAGGCGGTAGACACGCTGGCGGCAATCCTCGCGGGCAAAACGGTCTCAAAGGGCAAGTTCTTGGCGGCGTGCAAGGTGTTGGAGTACGCGGCGGGTGTTCGGGCCGAAGATGCTCAGTCGCGCATGGACGAAATCGAATCCAAGCTCGAACGGTTCATTGGAGAGGCTGAGAAATGAGACAGCGGTTGACGAGAATCTCGAAGCTCCTGCGACGGGCCGAACTGTCGATGGACAAGGCCAACATGCGAGAGGACGTCGCCAGGTTTTACGATACCGGCAAGCGTCCGGCGACGGAGCCGGCGTCGACGTTCGTCACCCTGCTGGAGGCGTTCGACAAGCTCACGGACGCCAGTGTCGGCGGTAACGACTACGATCAAGCCGTTGCCGAGTACGAGCGGGCCTGCAAACAATGGGACCAGGCCGAAAGGGGTATCCGGTGGACGGGCTGAGAATGCAAACCCAACACAAGAAAACGCCGGAACTGCCATTTCCAGGCCCTCAGGGCGGTCCCGCAAGAGAGACGGCGTCCCTTGAGCGGCGCGAGCGGATCGTGAAGGCGGTCAAGGACTTCTACAGGAGATCGGGCAAATGACAGGCGAACTTGCGAGCGAAGTGACGGTCGTTGGGTCTTTGGTGGAGAGACCGACTTTCAGTGAAAACGAGGTGGGTGAACCACTTGCCCATTTCTGGATTCAGCACGGCAGCAATCGCGTGTGGTGCGTTTGCCATGGCGCTGTTGCTGAGAACGTTCGCACGTTCGCCACGGCCGGCGTCGAGGTTTTGGCTCATGGTCGGCTGGACTGGCTTCACGGTCAAGCCGAGCAGCCCCACGTTCTGATTGACCGGCTTGGCTTCGTGAATCCGACCGAGCTTTCCGAGCTTACGGAGCATCTCCTGTGAGCCTGTCGCGCGAGCTATCCCGTTGGTATCCGCTGAGGCCGCACGTTGAACAGCGGCGGCTGTGGGAGTCCACTGCCCGGTTCCGGGTGGTCCCGGCCGGCCGTCGCGCTGGCAAGTCCGAGATTTCGCGACGCTACGGCATGGCTCTGTCGATTGGCCCGCAACGGTGGCCGGATGCGAGATACGTCTTCGCCGCGCCGACGTACCAGCAAGCCCGCCGAATCTTCTGGAGTGACATCAAGCGCATGGTCCCACGGTGGGCGCTGGCGGGACAGAATCCGCGAACGGCGATACGTGAGACTGACTTGTCGATTCAGCTTGGCAACGGGGCTGAGCTTTGCGTCACGGGACTGGATGTCCCCGAGAGAATCGAGGGCAGTCCACTTGATTGGATTTGCGTCGATGAAATCGCGAACTGTCACCCTGAGGCGTGGGGCGAACACGTTCGACCCATGCTGTCGGAGCGGAACGGATCGGCATGGTTGATCGGTGTCCCTGAGGGCAGGAATCATTACTGGCAGATGGCGCAGAAAGCCCAGGAAGACGCGACGGGCCTTTGGTCGTTCCACACGTGGACAAGTGCAACGGTTTTGGACCCGGCCGAAATCGCGATTGCCAAGGCCGAACTTGATTCGAGAACGTTCTCGCAGGAGTACGAGGCGTCGTTTCTCGATTCGACGGGTCGTGTGTACTACCCCTTCCGTCGCGAGCTTCACGCGGCGGAGCGGCTGACCTACGATCCGACGCTGCCTCTGGTTCTGTGCTACGATTGGAACGTCTGTCCGGGCGTGTGCGCGTGTGCCCAAGAGCAGACCTATCGCGGATTGAACCCGGCCGTTGCGCCGACCTTTACGGCGGTGATTGATGAAGTGTGGATTCCTCAGGACAGCAACACGCAGCGGGTTTGCCGGGAGATCATCGAGCGGTACGGCAATCACTTGGGCGATGTCGTCTGCTACGGTGATGCCACGGGCGGGGCGCGAGGGACGGCGAAGGTGGACGGGTCGGATTGGGACATCGTCGAGAAGCTGCTCCGTCCGGTGTTCGGACAACCACGGACGCGACCGGGGCGGGGTGACTTCGAGATTCGCGTCCCCGATGCGAATCCG
>JAKQQT010000699.1 GCA_029564025.1 Armatimonadota bacterium
ACTGCACCTTCACGGGCAACACGGCGAACCAGGGTGGAGGCCTGTATGCCGATTCTGCTTCATCACCGACGGTAACCAACTGCATATTCACTTCGAACACGGCGGGCGGCGTCGGTGGCGCGGTTGCATTGGATGGCGGCCAGGCCGTTATTCAGGACAGTCTGTTTGACACCAACGGCTCAACGGCAGATGCCGGCGCTGTTTACGTGGGCGGGTCCGCCGCTCCTACCATCAGGCGTTGCACGTTTGTGTCAAACACAACTTGGGGCCGCGGCGGCGCCTTGTTGATGGAAGGTACCAATGCTTTCGTACGCAACAACCTGTTCTGCAACAACTGGGCGCTCTACGCAGGCGGTATTGCGGTGGCTTCAGGCTCGCCGGTCATTGTCGGCAATACACTCCACAACAACACGAGCGACCTGTATCCGGGCGGCATCGGTTGCGACGGCGCCGGAACCCCGGTCATCGTTAACAACATTATCCACGGGGGCTCCAGCGGATATTCAGAGACTTCCGGCGCCACCCCGGATTTCCGTTTCAACGACGTGTTCGCCAACGCAGGTTATGATTATCCCGACGGACCGGACCTGACGGGAGCGAACGGAAATATATCCGTCAATCCAGCATTTGTGAATCCCGCCGCGAATGACTACCGCCTCACGGCAGAATCGCCCTTGATCGATCTGGGAGATGAATCAGTGGTTCTTCCCGATGAGACGGACCTGGACGGTCAGCCGCGCCGGCAACGCGCAGGTGTGGACATCGGAGCCTGTGAGTATCCGGCAAGCGCGGGTTACGGGATGGTGGAACTCGTGGCGTCTCTCCGAACAGCCGCCGGATTTGAAGCGCCAAGCGCGAGCCGGTTTGCCTGGCTCAACGTTGTGACGGGCGAGGATTCCGCGGCAACAATCGATATCCGGGACGCGGTCGCCCTGGCGCGAAAAGTGGCCGGGCTGGATCCAAACCCCTGATATTCCGACACGCAGGAGCCCATGCTCGATAACGCGACACTGCGAATACGATGCGTGGGCTCCCGCTCGTTTTTCTCAGGTCGGGGATGAGACGTTTACACATCCTCGCGCGAAGCCAGGGTAATCAAAAGACGAGCGATGAATCAAGACGGACTGGCGGGTTGGGGTTCAAACAGATGAAGAGACCGACGAGGATGCACTCTAGGCGTCATCCTCGCGTTCGGCGTCTATCCAGATGTTCTCGGCGTCCTCAATGACGATTGTCACGAGGTTGGGACGACAGCACACCTCACAGTCTTCCGTAAACTGCTGTCGGTTCGCGACGGTTCTGTCCACAAACAACTCGTTTTCCTCGCCGCAGTAGTCGCACACGAAGTAAAGTGTGTCGCCCATCTCGGAGATGTCGAGTTCGTCGTCTTCCGGACTGCCGTCGTCAAGATCGTCTTCTTCCTCTTCAAAGTCGAAGTCGTCCTTGTCCGGATCCTGCTTGAAAAATAGGTCGTCCATTATTTCGATGATAGCGCGTTCGGGGAAAGCCTGCCACTGGGAGTTGGTGCGAAGGGGCTAACGGTCCACGGAATGGTTGCGAAGCAGGTTCCAGGCGCGCATTCCCTGTCGATGCAGAGTGGGCACCAACAGCGCCCTTCCGATATCCGAATACATCATCGCCCGAGCGCATGCGCCGCGCCACACGCCAAGCTTCTCTTCCTTCATAGGGTGGGTTATCCCGGTGAGGACGACGCTCTGGATACGCAATCCCTCGGCCACGGCAAAACGGTAGAGACCAATCTCGATTCCGAACCGCATCTGGGCGACCTGACTGGCGCGGAGAAAAACGTCGCGGTAGAGACATCGCTGGCCAGAGATCTGGGGAGCGATGATCTGAGCCAGGTCCGTGAGGAATCTTCCTCCCCGAAAGACGCCGACTGCCATATCCGCTTCATCGCGGACAACGGGATCGACCAGTTTGCTGACATGCCCGGCTGTCAGACCCGAAAGATCGGCATCGATGAAAAGGAGGATGTCTGCTTTGGTGGCCTGGACTCCCGCCAACAGCGCGCCGCCCTTGCCCCGGTTCTTGTCAAGGCGTATGGCTTGAACGCCGGGATGCTGAACGGCGACTTCGTAAGTGTCGTCCTGGGAGCCATCGCTGACAACGATAATCTCATCCAACTCGGTGGCTTTTACGAGTGGGGCAAGAACTCCTGGCAGGCGTGTAGCCTCGTTATAGGCGGGAACGATGGCGGCTATATGCAACAAGAACTCCCACTGGGACGTATAGGTGTGAAACGCTCTATCACATGCTATGTACGGAACAAAACGGATTCCAAACCGGGTTGAGATGCCGGTCTAATCCAACTTCAAAGGAAGTTCCAGCGACACGCTTGGATCCGATGTACGGGCTGTCGCCTTGACGTCCTGGGCTTCCGCCAAAAGCGAATCCACGTCTTCGAAGCGGCGGTAGACGCTGGCAAAGCGGATGTAAGCGATGTCGTCCAATTCGCGGAGATGATGCATCACGATGGCACCGACATCGCTTCCGGGAATCTCAGCCTGTCCGCGCGCCGCGGCGGCCTGTTCCACCTGATCGGCAACGCGGTTCAGGTCATCCTCACTGACGGGGCGCTTGGCGCATGCCAGTCTTAGTCCGCGCAAAATCTTGTCCCTGTTGAAAGGTTCTCGCCTGCCGTCCGCCTTGACCACGACGGGTAGGGCGATTTCCACGCGCTCGAGGGTGGTATAACGCCGATTGCACCCCGTGCATTCGCGACGGCGGCGGATAAACTCTCCGCTGTCCGGGCTACGGGTGTCAATCACCCGATCATCCTGGTTTCCGCAATACGGGCACTTCATTCGAATTCTCTGGCAGACGGTTCAGACGAACGATTCCCAGACTTCGTTGCCAAGCAAAAAGCCGCGCGGCGTCATCCTGACCGCCGATTCCGTGACCTCCAACAGACCGTTATCTACAGGGACGGCGATTTCCGAATTGTAACACTCAACAGGGTCCACACCATACCAATCGGCGAATCGACGACGATTGACGCCATCCGCCAGGCGAAGGCCCATCATCATGGTCTCGGTCATCCGCGTTGACGAATTCAGGTCTTCGCAGGATCCTTGTGGAGACTCTTGAATATCGATTCTCCGCGTATATTCCTTAGGGTCGGCTGTGTTCGTCCAACGGAGGTAACCTGCCTGCGAGGTGGCGGATGCGCCGAAACCCAGGTAGTGATCGTAGTTCCAGTAGTGCAGATTATGGCGGCAATGGAAGCCTTTACGGGCAAAAGCCGAGACTTCGTATCTCGCATATCCGTTTGAATCGAGAATCGCGACAGCATCAGTGTACATCGCGGCCTCAGTGTCCTGTGAGGGCCGAGGAAAGTCGCCTGCGGTCTCCAACCGGCCGAAGGGCGTTCCTTCCTCTACGATAAGGCTGTAAGCGGAGAGATGCTCTGGAGCCAGCGCAACGGCCGTACGAAGCGTGTTTGACCATTGCTTCCGAGTTTGACCAGGCAATGCGAACATCAGATCGATGTTGATGTTTGAAAATCCGGCCTCCCGAGCCTCCCCGTAAGTTCGCCGCGCGGAGTCCGCGTTGTGAATCCTTCCGAGAGCACGGAGGAGGGAGTCATCGAACGACTGGACACCGAGGCTCAGCCGGTTGAATCCGGCTGAGTGGAGGCTTTGGAGAAATGCACTCATTGATTGCTTGCGCCATCGGTCCGACTGGTCGTCGCCGGGATTGCATTCGATGGTGATTTCCGCGTCGGGAGCGACGGTAAAGGCGCGTCCAACGGCATCAAGAACCCGGATCAGGTCGTCCGAAGCGATGACGGACGGGGTGCCGCCGCCGAAGAAGATGGAGTCGGCCTGTACACCCCGGTACGGCGAACGCTCCACCTCGCGGACAAGCGCCGACATATATGCCTTCCTGATCGAAAGCCGCGCCGGAGCGGAAGCGAAGTCGCAATACAGGCACTTTCGCACACAAAAGGGTATATGAATGTAAACGCCCACCGGTTGGCGTACCGTTGGGCGTTTCTGGGTGTATGGAGAATGCGGTTCCGTGTCGGGTATCCTGTCTTGTTCGGACGTTCTCGGATTCACGTCCCGCCGTTCAGGCTCGCGCCGCTTGCAGTGCCTCTTCTTCGGTAGCAAACATGCCGAAAACCGCGTCCAACTGCATCAGTTTCACGATTCTCTGAACCGCCGTGTTGCATCCAACGAGACTGACACTGCCTCCCAACGCACGCACTGCCTTGGCGGTACCGAGTATGGCGGCGAAACCACTGCTGTCCACATAACGGACGCGCGACAAGTTCAGGATGATATGGTCCGGATTGTGACTGGTTGCCTCGCTCAATATCGAGCGGAAGGCTGGCGCGGAATCCAGGTCAATCTCTCCGGCTAGTTCCAGAATGCAGGTGGAATCCATCTCACGGAGACGGCTCTCCAATCTTGGATTGTTCATAAGAATCTACCCTTGACCGGTGTTGTCGCTTTCAGCCGTTGGGAGGCCCATCGCTTTCAACCAGGTGGTCAATCGTTCCACACGATGAGTATTATCCGCGGGGAGAACAAGGGGTCGCGGGCGGCCGTCCAGCAACAATCCTACGACACCACCTTCGACCGAGGCGTTCTCCAGGTTTCGACCCTTGCCCGCGCCGAGATTCCAGCCCTTGCCCGGGATGATGGTTACGTTTCGTTTTTCACCAAGGCCCAACGGGACAAGTTTCAGCTCACCGGCCTGGACCGAAATGGATTCGTTCTCCATCACCACGGTAAACGCCGTTCCGGTGGCGTTGGCTGGACCGGTACCGGCGACGCAGTCGCCCAGTTTGATCAGGCAGTCCCGCTCGAACACCTGCGCCGCGGCTTCCGGGTGAACGGTGGAAAGAATGCCCAACTGAGGCATCATAAAGATCGAGTCGACGGCCAGCATCGTGATACCTTCCGGTTGGTAGGCATCCAGCATCATCAACGCGGCTTGTGCCCGCAGGGGGGCGTGGCTCAAAACGCCGCCTGAACCGACAATCATGTCCAAGGCATACATGTTGACCAATGTGGCGCCGCTGGCATCCTGCGAGATGGCTTCGCTGATGGAACGGACCTTTTGGACACCCTTCAGTCCGCGTGCCAGGGACTTGTGGTGCTCGAAGGCGAGACGCAAAGCCTCCCGCGATACAGCCTGTTCAATTAGAAGATCGGACAGATCCTGCGGGACAGTCGTCGGCCGGATCATTTTGTTCCGTAACCGGTTGCGAAGGTCGTCGTCGTCTATCGGGAACGGAATCCAGCGCTTGATATTGTGCACGCCGGCTTCGACCAGAACGTTGCAGATGGAGTAACTCATCCCAAGGTTCGCCGATACCGTCCGGTTGAAGATTGTGTTGAACACGCTGAAGACATCCGTGGTGGCGCCGCCGATGTCAACAGCAAGGACATTGATGTTCATCTGGTCGGCGATCGTCTGGATAATTTTTCCGACCGCGTTCGGGGTGGACATGATGCCGGTGCTGGTCCAAGTCATCAGTTTGCCGTATCCGGGCGCCTGTTGCATGACGTGTTGAAGGAATAACTCGTGAATCGCCTCGCGCGCGGGGAGGAGGTTTTCCTTGTCCATCTGCGGGCGCAGGTTGTCCACAACCTTGAGGTCAACCCTGTCACCCAGCACCTCGTTGACCGGTTCGACTGCGTCCTTGTTGCCCGCGTAGATGACAGGGATGCGAAGACCGATGCCCAGCCTCGGGCGCGGATCGGCGGCGACCAGAATCTCGGCCATATCCACAAGGTGCGACACCGTGCCGCCGTCTGTTCCGCCGGACATCAACAGCATATCCGGGCGCAATTGCCGGATGCGTTCCACTTTCTCGTAATCCTTGCGTCCGTCGTCCACGGCAACGGTGTCGATAACGATGGCTCCTGCGCCCAGAGCGGCCCGGTTGGCGGACTCTGCGCTCATGGACTTGACCACGCCGGCAACGCTCATCTGCAGGCCGCCGCCGGCGCTGGATGTTGACAGGTACAGATCAACACCGGTGCTTTCGTCTCTGGTTGGGATAATCATCGGCGAGGTATCGGCGGCAGTTTCGGCCATTATCGTCTTGCCGGAGAGCTCCTCCACCTCACGGACGGCATTCACCACACCAACCGTAACGTCGTCGAACGGAACCTCAACCGTTGTGGGCGCTTCACCGCGCGTCGTCAATCGGTACTCGCCGTCGCGTTTTTCGATGAGAATCGCCTTGGTCGTTGTCGAACCGCAGTCTGTGGCCAGTATTCGTTCTACCTTCTCGGGGGCGATGATATTGTCACTCAATGCCGGTATCTCCGTAATGGGATGTTGTCAGTGATTGTTTCGAAGTCGAACCTTGATCCGACTCCGAAATATGATAGCGGTTTGCGGCGCGACATGCACAAATCACGCTTGTCAGTCGTCCGCTTCGCGCAACAGCGAGTATCGAATCGGCGGCTTCGGGGTGTGCGTTCCCATCACCGCGTGCCACAGCACGTCGTTCATCAGGTCGTCCGGTACCGCGTCGGCCACGTCGAGAATCATCCGCGCGCTGTCCTTCGATCGGTACGCCGTGGCCTTGTTGACCTCGCGCAGAATCTTCCCGGATGGACGAACGGCCTTGTAGGGCTCGATGTTCAGCGGCTTGGACGTCCAGAAGTCGAACACCGGGGCCGTGGCGTCGAAACGGTTCATCGGCGGCATCTTGAGGATGTTTTCCATCGTCGCCAGGGTACTGTCCGTGTTGTAGAAACGCCGGTCCACCGTGCCGCGCTTGACGTACGGACTGATGACGAAGCAGGTGGAACGGTGCGCGTCCACATGGTCGAAACCATTCTGCGCGTCGTCCTCAACCACGAAGATCGCCGTGCTCTTCCAGTACGGGCTTTTCGATATGTCCTCAACGAACTTTCCAAGGGCGTAGTCATTGTCGGCAACCATCGCGCGCGGGGAGGCCGAGCCAGGATCGGTTCCCGCCGTATGGTCGCGGGGCAGGCGAATCATGATGAACTGCGGCAGATCGCCGCGCTGGACGTAGCCGTCCCATTCGCGCTTCCACTCGGCGTACCTGCTGGGCGACTTGTGAGGCCCGTATTGCTTCATTCGCACGGTATCCGGAGCGTTCAGTTCCACCCAGGCGTTACTGTCGGCGTAGTTCATATCGAACTCGCGGAAACCTTCGTCGGTGGATTTGGCGAGGGCCTTTCGTGTGGCGGCGTTGTACTGCTTCATCGTGGTGTCCTTCGTCTTGCGTTCCAGGTCGGTGACGAAGAATCCATAGTTGCGGAACGACACGTTGTTCCGCAGGCAGTTGTCCCAGATGAATCCGCAAGGCGCGGCCGAAACGTCCGGTATGCCTTCAAGGTCCACCTGTACACCGTTGATCGTACCTTCGGAATCGTAGCGGCGTCCGTGCCCTCCGTAGTTGAACGGTACGTTACGGGCGGTGTATTCGCTGATCATTCCGGAGGTGGACCAGTTCCAGCCGTCCGCGCTGACATCTGCACAGCAGTAATAGTTATCCAACAGAACGAAGCGGTCCGCCAGAGCGTGCTGGTTCGGGGTGACGTCCTGACCAAACATCACCAGCGACGGATCGCCGTTGCCCTTCTTCATATCCCCAAGAATCTGATCGTATGTCCGGTTTTCCTTGATAAAGTAGAAAACGTGCTTGACAGGCAGTCCGGCGACCGGATTCGGCCGATTGGCCACCGAAGCCACGCGGTTGTTCTTCAGCACCTGAACCGTCATCTCGCGGAGCGTTTTGATGTCCGGGGTGAGAACGCGTGATACGGTGCCTTCCAGCAGGTTGTTGACATACCTTCCGAAAGCGCCCTTGGGTCCTTGCGCGACATCATTCGGAGTGCGAACAAGGTTTCCACGCGCGTTCGCCACCAACAGGGACTTGCCGTCCGGTGCCACGACGACGCTGGTCGGATACCAGCCGACGGGGATGTAGCCCAGAACATGGGGAATAGGGGACTTGACGTTCACCACGGCTACCGCGTTCAGGTCACCCAGCGTGACGTAAAGCCTGGATTCTGAAGGATCAAGCGCAAGGCCAGTTGGTGTCGCGCCGGCGAGCCCGCGAACGGCAGGTGGACGCAGGAGAACGGTTGAGACAACCTTGTCGTCGCCCGGCCGAATAATACTGACTGTGTCACTGCCGGCACAGGCAACAAACAACCTGCTCTGTGACTTGTCCAGCAAGAGAGCCATGGGATGATCGCCGACCGGGATGTTCCGGCGGACCTTCCGGTTGACCGGATCCACGTCGGTCACGACACCGTTCTGTTCACTGGTGACGAATATCTTGCGGTGCGCCGCCGGTCCCTTGGTTACAGCCGCGATGGCGAGGGGGAATCCCGGTAGTTCGATGACGGCCTTGCGAAGACCTGATCCGGTTTCGTGGATCGACATCGAGCCTTTCATATTCGTTTCCCTAGTGGAGTTGTTGTTCACGGCGTACAAAGCGTTGCCGTTGGCGCTCAAAGCGAGTCCGGCGATGTGATGCGGGGGACCCGG
This sequence comes from Armatimonadota bacterium, assembly GCA_029564025.1. Classification (GTDB taxonomy): domain Bacteria; phylum Armatimonadota; class DTGP01; order JAKQQT01; family JAKQQT01; genus JAKQQT01. The sequence continues at coordinate 8,515 of JAKQQT010000699.1, forward strand.
ATTCTCAGGCGCGTTTCGTATCACGCGGAGCACTTCACTCAACTTACCGTCGCGCGACAGCGTATGGACCGCGACCACGTCCTCCGGGCCGCGCGAGACATACAAGGTCATATCATCACCGGAAACCGGAGGAGCAAACGCCAGACCCATATACAGGGCGGGCGCGCCGTTACTGCCGTCGGCCCGCTTGCCTGTGATGGGCACGCTGTGAGCCACGGAGCCGTCCTTAACCCGGAGAACAGACAGGGACTGCCTGGCGCCGGTGGTGCTGACAACCACGTACTTACCGTCCGGGCTCAAGGCCATCGAAGCCGGGAAACTGCCCACAGCGACGGAATCTCCGGTGGGAGTGATACGATCACCCGTAACCAGCGGTTGTGAGCGGGCGACGAAGGGATACGCTACGAGAAGGGTCAGCAGGAAGGAACGAGCTTTCATGATGTGAGGTCCTCTATGTGGTTTTCGCACCGAAAGGACGTCAAATGGCGTCTACTGCATGATATCTCCTTAATGAGCGAGCACTCAAAAAGCAGTTTCAATGCAGATGGTGCTGCGGCTATCGACTTGAAATCTTTCGGTTCCTGCGGGTAGACTTGGGATGCGCTACGCGTAGACGGCCCGTTCGTCTAGCGGCCCAGGACGCCGCCCTCTCAAGGCGGAAACCACGGGTTCGAATCCCGTACGGGCTACCATACACAAGCGGGGAACCTGATTTCTGGTTCCCCGCTTTTTGCCATTTTGCGTACAGCAGTATGGTCTGTGTTAGAATGATTACAAGACCGAAGGGCGCGGCGGGAGACACAACAGCGGCGCCCTTCCGTGCTATGAAAGGGGATGCCAACGTGACGCTTCGGTTCTCTCGGTTCGTGGCGGTTCTAATCGTTCTGGCGACGACCTCCGTTCTGGCCGCGCCTTCGTCGGTTCTTCCGCCCGCAACCTCAGTTCCCGGCTGGAAACAGACCTCGCCACCGCGTACCTATACTTCGTCCAATCTCTGGGACCTGGTAAACGGTGAAGCCGATGCGATTATGGCATACGGCTTTATCTCGTGCTCGCACGGGGAATATGGTCCAAAGACAGCCCAACGACCGGTCGTCACGGTGGACGTGTATGACATGGGTACCCCCTTGAACGCTTTCGGTTTGTTTTCATCCAGTGACCGGGGAGGAACATCCGCGGGTGTGGGAACAGAGAGCGTGCGGATCGGCTCGACAGGATTGAATTTCTGGAAAGGCCGCTACCTGGTAAGAACCACGTTGATTGGCTCCGGCGCGGCAACGCCAGCCAACAAGTCCGCTCAAACGGCTTTGGCGCGAGCGGCGGCCGGACGCATCCCCGGCGGAACCGCGAAACCCGTTGAGATCAGAAGACTGCCCTCCGGCTACCAGGCCGGCACGGAAAAGTACGTTCGCAGGAACTATGCGGGACAGTCGTTCCTAAATGAAGTCGTGGTAGCCCGTTATCCTTCACTCGGTACCGGCTCCGAGTTGTTTATCGCGAAGACGGGATCCGCATCGACCACGGCATTCCGCCGGTACAAGGAGTTTCTCGGCAGGCGCGGGACCGTCACTCCTCTCACAGGGGTGGGGAACGAAGCATTTGTATCCGCCGACCGCTATTCCGGAAACACCGTGGTGGCTCGCAAGGGCGGATACATCGTGGGCGCAACCCGCGCGCGAAACCCGGCTCAAGCCAAGGCCCTTGTCTCAAAAGCCGCCCAGGGCCTTCAATGACGGGATGCGTTGATGGCTGACAAGTTATCCAGGCGCCGGTTCCTGGAACTGGCCGGCGGCGCCGTGGCGCTGGGCGGGCTATACAGTCTGACCTTCGTTGATGAAAACGCCAAAGGCCGCTTGAACCTGCGCGCGCCCGTCAAATCCGAAGGTGTTGACCTCGCCGTGGTTGAAGGGGCGACAACGGATTATGCGGCCATCACCGAGCGCGCCGTGAATGAATTGGGCGGTATCGAGGCGTTCGTCAGGAAAGGTGATCGTGTGGTCATCAGTCCCAATATGGGATGGATGCGCACGCCGGAACAGGCCGCCGCCACTCACCCGGACGTTCTGCGGTCCGTCGTGATGATGTGCAAGAGGGCGGGAGCCTCACACATTACCTGCATCGACTACACCCTGGATGACTGGCGGATGGCGTTTGACATCTGCGGCGCCAACGCGGCCGTTGAGGGCACGGGCGCGACGCTGGTTTCCCCGACAGACGTGACGATGTACCGCGACGTGGACGTTCCGGCTGTTGTCCCCGCGAAAACCCGCGATGATGTGCCGTATGCGTGCATCCACGCTCAAGACCGTATCCATCAAAAGGTCCCGCGGGCACTCATCGAAGCCGATTCCTACATCTGTCTGCCCATCGTCAAGGATCACGAAGCCGCCGTAATGACGGCCGCGATGAAGAAACTGATGGGCGTCATCTGGAACCGCAAGGATTACCACCGCTACGGCCTGCACGAGTGCATCGCCGAGATGAACCTGGCTCTGCGCCCGACGCTCATCATTGCCGACGCAACGCGCGTTCTTCAAACCCGGGGTCCGAAAGGGCCGGGCGAGGTAACCGTTCCCAACCAGGTGATCGCCGGAATCGATCCCGTGGCGATTGATTCCTACGCCACCCGCTATCTCTCCGTGAAGGGAGTGACACCCGACGCCGTTCCCCACCTGATTCTGGGAGACCAACTTGGCGTCGGCAGAATCGACGTGGAGAACCTTCGTGTCCGAGAGATCGCCGGTCCGACAGCGGGATAACGCATGAATCCAGAACACCCGGTCATCAGCATCGAACGCAAGCGCAAGATGGCCGCGCATCCCGGCAATCCTGGAGCGCACCGCATCGTCAAGATACGACGCGCGGTTCAGGTCGGCACGTTCCTGCTGTTCGTCCTCTTTTTCGCCATGACGACTTCCGGCCTTCAGCACGTTGGCTGGATACCGAAGAACCTGTTCATGTCGATGGACTTTCTAAACACGCTCAAGAATTCCATCGCGTCGCACCACGTATCCATTCCGGCTCTCGGTCCGGGCTTGTTGATTCTGTTGCTGACCCTCGTTGGAGGAAGGATTTTCTGCGGGTGGATTTGTCCGCTCGGCACAACTATTGACATTGCAGACCGGTATCTGTTCCGACGAGGAAAACCGTTCTATAATCCGAAACGTTCCGAAACACATCTATTTCGCAACTGGAAGTTCATTTATCTGCTTGCGGGCCTTGGAGCGATTGTCTTTGGTGTCGATATTCTGGCCTATGGAGATCCTTTATCGCTGATTACGCGCACATTCACATGGGTTGTCTACGGTCCGGTGGCGTATATCTGGAACGGACTTATCGGATTGGGTGAGCAAATAGGAATCGCGCGAGTTCTGAACCGGGGAATTGGCCTTGATACGGCTTCTTGGTATATTCCGAAACTCGTATATTACGGTACACTTCCGGCGCTTTTGATGTTCGTCGGCCTGATCGCGCTTTCTTCTTATCAGGAACGGTTCTGGTGTCGTAACCTGTGCCCATACGGCGCTCTGTTGGGCCTGATATCCCGGATATCAATACTTCGCCACTATATCAATCAGCACGAATGCATCCATTGCGTGAAGTGCGAAAACCTGAGCCGAATGGGCGCTTACGACAATATGGAGCGCCAAGCCGATCACCCCGCAACACACGACATCACGGAGTGTATTCAGTGTTTTCGATGTGAAACGATATGTCCTCCGGACGTCATCCAGATTAGCGTTACGCCTCCGGTTTTGGAGGAGGGCAGGGGAGACCAGCCGGCCCCGTTGCCACCAATGAACGTCGGAAGACGTCGTATATTGCAGGGGATCGGCGTCGGAGTGCTGTTAGGAACGGCGGCCAAGTCGGGCGCTTCAAACTACCTCGGACCCCTGAAAGGCTACCCGCGCAACAACAAGGCTGTCCGTCCGCCTGGCGCGTTGCCGGAACGCCAGTTCCTGAGTGCCTGCACGCGTTGCGCGGAATGTATGAAAGTCTGCCCGACGAATGCCCTGCAACCGGCGGTCTTCGAAACGGGAATGGAAGGAATCTGGACACCGATCCTGGTCCCCGCCATCGGACCCTGCGCGGAACGTTGTACGGCATGCGGCGATATCTGTCCGACCGGCGCGATCCGACCGTTTACTTGGCAGGACAAGCGCTACAAACTGCGCCTGGGCCTGGCGTCGGTCAACCAAAACACCTGTATCGCCCATAACGGCGGCAGGGACTGTGTGGTGTGTGCCGAGGTGTGTCCGTATTCGGCTGTTGTGTTCCGGGATGTCTACGACGATACCTTGCCGAAGGACCCGGCTTATCCCATCAGCGATCCCGGCAATCGCGGCCGTCGGAAGCGCGTTCCGACTGTTGACGAAAAACTGTGTACCGGTTGCGGAATATGCGAATTCCAGTGCCCGGTGCTTCCGGAACACGCCATTGTTGTATATACACTGCAGGAGGATCGGCAGTATCGTCCGCCGAAACAGAATGCGTCGGATGGAATAGCGCGGCCCGGTTGGAATAGACGGAAAGAGACTGGCAAGGATGCCGAATACAAGGATATCAAGGAACGATTTCAGCGGAGAATTGATCTTGAAAGCGGTGGCGGGGTAGGGGAAGAGTAGGGGATGTGCGCCTCCGATTATACCTCTCCCATTCATTGGAGATACTCCCTATTCCCTTTATCCGATGAAGCCGGGGAGATTATCGATCTCGAACTGATTACGGATACTGCAATCTATTTGGTTGACGAAGACAACGACAATGGTATCGGCGCCGTGATGCACTGGGCGCACATACTAAAATCCGAACAGACTCCAGAAGGCCTCTGGCCTCGATTCGTAAACGCCAGAACCGGAGACATGTCCGGTCGGCAAATGACCAATTCACCCGCCCGGATTATGGAATCATTGGCGGTACTACTGGACACAACGGAGTTCGATGACGCCATCCGCAGATCAATGGAGGCGAAATCAAGGTCTACCACAGGAGATCCACATGACAGCACCGAATGAACCTACCGAACCGAGAGTGAAGCGCCCGATCTCGCGCCGCGACTTCATCAAGGCGCTTTCCGCCTCGGCCGTCGCCGGTGGTGTGCTTGCCACGGCCTTCAAGGGGTATCTGTTGACGCCGTCGCAAAAGGAAGAGTACACAGAAGCGCTGGCCGACACGATGGGCAAACTTCCCAAACGCCGTTTCGGCACCCGCATGGGCAAGATGGAAGTGACACCTATCGTGATGGGGCAGGACTGGTCCAGCGAGCTGTATGCGGCGGGCCTGGCGGCCGGCATCAACTACGTGCATAAAGCAGGCTACTGGCGCCGCCTTCCCGAGGAGTTCGCAAAGGTCAAGCGCGAGTCCATCATCATGGAAGTGTGCGTCGATTCCACGCCGGACAACCCGGACGACGAGGAAGGCGCTTACCGCCAGGTCACGACCGCGCTTGAACGGACGGGATTGAAGTACTTTGACATCTTCAAGGCCCATTACGGATGGAAAACCGTAAAGGAGATGAAGGAAAAGCGTGGAACCTACCGGGCGTTCGAGCGCTTGAAGAAGGAAGGAAAAGTCAAGTACTTCGGCGTGAGCCAGCACGAGTACATTCCGTATCCCGAGATCATCGCCGCACAGATCGAAGCCGGCGAGATCGACAGCATCCAGTTGTTCTTCACCTATGGAGCGCCGCAGGCGACCGTGGACATCCTTGAAAAGGCCCACAACGCTGGAATCGGCATCATGGCAATGAAGGTCTTCGCCACGGGTAGCCGAAAGATGGCCGCCAATCCGGCCCGTATGACGGCACTCAGGTCATCAGGCAAGGTCGGACGGGCCTGCTACCGGCACGTTCTGGAATTGCGCGGCAAGAACGGCAAACCGATTGTCGACTGCGCGGTAACCAACGTCCGAAACTTCGACCAGTTCGAGGAGAACATCGGCGCCGTGGCGTCGAAGTCCGTGGCACTGGACGGGTACGACTTCATCGCCTGACACACTCGAGGGACCGAAGCCCGAAACGGAGGGTTTGACACACCACGCTTGATTTGAGCGTGCCGGTAACGATA
>JAKQQT010000714.1 GCA_029564025.1 Armatimonadota bacterium
GGCTGGGTGGCGCCGACGTACGGCGTGACGGATCGTGGAGTGGAGGCGTTCCGGGAGATCGCGCCGGAGCTGATCCGTGTGGTCGGACGGATGCCGACGCGCGTGGAGTTCGACCTGGGCAAGGGGCTGTGCAAGGTGTGGTTTCTGAGCGCGGACAATCCGGATTCGATCCGCGGCTTCGGCTTCAAGGGTCTGGTGGTGGACGAGGCTGCGAGCGTTCCGGTCGAGGTCTGGAACTATGTGCTGCGCCCGACACTGGCCCAAACGATGGGCTGGGGCGTGTTTATCGGGACGCCGGCGGGGCGCAACTGGTTCTACGACATGTTCACACGCGGGGTGAATGGATCGGGCGAGGCCGGATTCAAGTCGTTTACGTTCCCGTCCACGGCATCGCCGTACTTCCCCAAGGACGAATGGGAAGCAGCCAAGAGGGAACTGCCCGAGGACGTATTCCGACAGGAGTACATGGCCGAGTTCTTGGAAGACGGGGCGGGTGTCTTTCGCGGTGTTGACGGCTGTTTGCTGGATCGTTGCGAGGATGTTGACAGAGGGCGTTACCGGCGTGTGGTGGTTGGATGCGACATCGCTAAACACACGGACTGGACTGTGCTGATTGCGGCGGACATGGACACGGGCGAATGCTTGGCCATGGATCGGTTCAACAATTTGGACTGGCCGTTCCAGAAGGAGCGGATCAGGGATTTCGTGACGAAGTGGGCCGCGCTGCTCGTGATGGATGCGACGGGCGTCGGGGATTTTGTTTACGACGATCTGAGTCGGGACGTGTCGATGCGCTGCATTCTTCCAATCCGGTTCACGCCGAAGACGAAAACGGCGTTGGTGCACGGGCTGATGGTGGCTATTGAGCAGAAGAAAGTGCGTTGGCCGAAGGGGTGGGAGATTCTGACGGCGGAATTGAAGCGTTACGAGTACAGCATGACGGCGTACGGCAATGTGCAGTACTCGGCCCCGTCCGGGTATCACGACGACTGCGTAATGGCGTTGGCGCTGGCTGTATACGGGATGGAGCATGGGGGGCGGTTGGGGTTCCCTTCGAGGCTTGCAGTCGGCGGCGGTTTCAGGGGGCGTGCCGGGCGAAGCAAGGTTTTGACGCTGGCGTGACGCTGGCGGGAGGTGGTTATGGGCGTGCAGCTTTTCAGGCAAAAAGACAATCTTTGGCGCGAGTACGTGAATCCG
>JAKQQT010000715.1 GCA_029564025.1 Armatimonadota bacterium
CAGGGACACCATTCCAGCGCCAGGTGCCAGCGGACTCGTCACCATTCCTCTCAGCCCCCAACCCGCGTCGAAGAACTTGAGGAATGCGAAACTCGTGTACGGATCCGCCAACTCGTTGCTGAGAACGGTGTAGTCAAACTGCACTAACTCATTCGGCGCCAGCGGTGCAGGTCCGTCCACGTAAAAGTTCGCTTCCATCCACTTGTTGCCGGTGCCGTCCGGCTTCCACCAGTAGGTGTCCGACAGCGGTACGTCGCGGGAAATGCTGTAGTTCGGTTGCAGTGTGGCCACGTCACCGGCGAATCCGGCGTTCAGGTCGGCCGTTCCCCAGGGGCTTCCCCACAGGTACGCGCCGCCGTTTTCCGGCAGTTCGGAAACGTTCATCCAGCCGCTCCAGGGAGCGGAAGGATCAACGGTAACGTTGACATCGGCCCTGGCTCCGACGGTCACCCCAAGCAGAGCAATGAGAACAGTAACTTTGAATAGATATTTCATGCTGGTTACTCCAGTGAAACAGAATGGCCGGCGAAACGCGCCGGACTCAGGAAGGCCGTTCGCCCTCCACTGATGTGTGAACTGGTTTGATCACGGTTGATGTCGTCCTCCCGCGCCAAAGCGCTTTGGGACGATGGCATGGTCCTTTCTACCTCATCAAGGCCGGCCGACGCGTTCCGCCCGCCTCACATGGGAGGCGGGTTCGCGCGACTACTCATCAAACATCCAAGCAGGCACAACCTGTGCCAAATCCTTTGCACCTGCCTATGAATATATTAACGCAAATTGCGCCGTTCCGAACATAAACCGCACATATTCCGCCGGTTTCCGGCACGGCTACCATACACATATGGATAACAGCACGGACCGAAGGCCCCTCCGCATCGCGATGTTTACCGAAGCCTACGCTCCCATCATCAGCGGAGTCGTCATCGGCACACGCACACTGATCAACAACCTCCGCGCGATGGGGCACGAGGTCGATCTTTACGCCCCGCGCCACCCGAAAGCCCCAAAGGAGGAACCGGGTGTCTACCGGCTTCCGGCTGTGCGCGTTCCCCTGCCCGGCTGGATTCCCATCAGCGCGTTCATCGCCCCGCCGGCATTTGAGAAGATTGTCGCCCGGCCGTACGACGTTTTCCACACCCAGCACCCCTTCACCCTGGGAACCACGGCGCGTCACCTGGCGGCGCGGCAGGGCGCGCCCCTGATCGGCACCGTGCACACCCAGTACGAGCAGTACGTGCACTACTGGAGCCCCTGGAAAAGCGGCGCTCAGCCCGTTATCCGGTGGATTCTGCGCGAGTCGTGCAACCGTTGCGACCACATCACAACCGTCGCCGAGGGCATGGCCAACATGCTCCGCGAGTACGGCGTGGTCACTCCCATCGACGTGATTCCCAACGACCTGGATATCGCGCCCGTATCGCCGGCAGAGGTCGCCGCTTTGCGCTCCGAACTCGGCCTCTCAAACACCGACCGCCTTCTGCTGAGCGTGGGCAGGCTGGCGCCGGAGAAGAGCCTGGACTTTATGCTTTCAGCCGTCGCACCGATTCTCAAGTCGGGCTCAACGAAGCTGGCGATTGTCGGCGACGGACCGTCGCGCAAGGACCTCGAACGCAAAGCAGATACACTGGGGCTTACCGACCGTGTGACCTTCACCGGCGCTTTGCCGCACGCCGAAACCGCGCGCTACTACAGCGCCGCCGACCTCTTCCTGATGGCCAGCACCACGGAGGTGCATCCGTTGACCCTGCAGGAATCTCTGGCCGCCGGAACGCCCGTCGCCGCCGTGGATTCATTCAGCGCGCGGGACGCCATCGAGCCCGGCAAGACAGGGATCATCACCGCCAACGACACGCGGTCGTTCGGCGACGGCATCGCGGAAGTCTTGAACGATTCCAGTCGATTGGAAGCGCTGAAGAAAACCACTTCGGAGATCGCGAAACAAAGGACTGAAGGCGCGGGCGCGAAACGCATCGAGGCCCTTTATTACGAGGTCCTCGAGCGTCCGCGCGATATGAACGTTTTCTGGCGCAGGCCGCGCTGAACCGTCAGCCGTCGACCACGGGGATGCGGTCGATATTCGGGTCGCGCCAGATGTCGGATTCGTCCCGGCTTTTCGTGCTGAACTCGCTGACGATGCACCCTTCCGGCCCGGCCTGGAACCAGTGCGCGGTTCCCGGTTTCAGAGTGTACTGCTCGCCCGGTTGCAGGATGATTTCGCGCAGTTTTCGGTAGTACTGCGTCGGCGGCGTTCCCTTGATGGTTTCGCTGGGCGGGCCGTCGTCCACATACAGGTAACACGTTCCCTTGCGCACGCGGAACGTTTCTTCCTTGCCGGGTTCGCCTTCCACCGGCGGGTGGAAGTGCTCCGGGCAGGTCTGGCCCGGCAACAGCACAAGTTCCTTCGCGCACACCCGGTCGGTGTTCACGTAGGTCAGCACGCCCAGGCCTTCCTTCTCGAAGTTGCCCAGTCCCATATCGGCCACTTCGATGCGTTCGCGCTCTTCCGGGGTCACGCGGATACCCGCGCCTTCCAGCGTGTCAACAATCTGTGTTGCGTATTTTTGCCACTGCTCGCGTGTGATGGCCATGGTTTGATCTCCTTGTTTCCCTCATCCGTTCAAATTGTATGCTTGGGAGGGTCGTACTGCAAGACTGTTAAGCATCAAGCGCGAGTAAGCGAAGGTAAATGAACGGCGACCAAGGACTAAATGGTGTGGATGACCGCCAGAAACTCGACGAACACCGAGGCATTCCATTATCAAGTGGTCCTCCGGCCTACCGCTGAAAGCACAAGTTCATATTTGCCCACCACTCCTTGTACGTGTCACGTGCTACATGACCATCACAGTAGAGGACATTATAGCGACCTGGGCTTTCAACGAACTTATCGCTGACATTGTACCCGTGCCACGGCCTAGCTTCCTGTAACAATACCGTAATGCTGGGCTTTCTAATATCCGAGGTTTTCCGTGTCGCTATGGCATAATAGCCTTTATCGATACCGCGATACAAATAACTCATCGCACCGGGACACTGTGCCTTAAATGGAATCGTTCGAGACCCCCAACCGTTAACTCGGTCCGATGGAAAAGTCTCACCGATATCGCTTGGGCATTCAAAGATAGTCTGATTCAACACATACGGCATCATAACTGCGGGAAAACCCGGCGTTTTTCCACGTCTCACGGCATCAGGTCCCCAAGCAAATGGATAACGATTATCAAAGTCCGCTAGGTACGATTCCACCGCGACGCCCAGTTGACGAATATTCGAAATGCATTGTGATCTTCGCCCGGTTTCCCGTACCTTTACAAAGACTGGAAAGAGAATGGCGGCGAGCAGAGATACGATACCGAGAACGATGAGCAGTTCCAGTAAAGTAAAGGCTCTGTTCATGAGATTGTCCTTAAGCGCGAAATGAGACGGTGCCATGCCATTATCTCCGCCTACTGTAGGCAGTAGAGTGTTGGAACATCGGGATCATACCCGTTCGTCAACACATACAGACGCCCGTTATACGTGGCCATTGATGAACGAATCATTCCGTTCAAAGGGTCAACTAAGAGAGCGGGATTAGCGCCTGACTCTGCGTCCAAAACATATATATTTCCGTTGTCAGACCCGATGAAGACATGGGCGGCTTCTCCACGATAGCCCGCGATGAGGGGCGAACAGAATATAGGGTCCGGAAATTCGTTGTATCCTTCTTCAACTAGCGCTTGATAGGCGGAGGTCCATTGGCTATCTGGTATCGGATCATTATCATCTCTATCCACGCTAACGCCATGAATGATTCCCTGAATATCAGCGAATATCACCCGCCTTGATTCGGCGTGAATCGCAGGTGTAGCATACACCCATGATAGCCCTAGGTTAGGTGGACACGCGCTCACCTCCCACTTGGAATCTGCGCCGGTCCTACTTGATTCTTCGGAAATCGCGACAACGGACGGGGATGAACCGTATCGCAAGTCCTGCCCATAGAAAAAACTACCTTCAAACGCGGCCATCGTCGAATGGACGACTGTATTTGTACTATACGCATATTCCCAGCGGTACTCACCGACGATCAAATCACGCGCATTGGCAAAGCACGACGAGTCATTTGCGTAAACATAACCATTAACAATTACTGGTGAACTTTCCGTGCTCAGGTACGCGCCTGAAGCAAACGGATACAATCCACCGGAGGTTCGATAGTCCATATCCAGCCGCTTCGTTGGAACTTGATTGCCGTCTTCATCCACTAAACCCCATACTCGCCCACCTGTTTCTATGTCCATAGCAAAGAGGTATCCATTGGTATGGCTCACAATGGTCTCATTTTCCTCTGAAGTAACAGTTTCATTGGCGGCTACAATGACGGCTTGACCGTTCGGTATAGTAATGATATTGGAGGCATCCGTCTGCATGTCCTTCGTGTATTCCAGGGGGCCGGCATAAAAGGCTGGCGACGCATATATGGAGCCGGGCCAAGATCGATGCCAAACCAAGGTCCATTCAGGAGTGCCCGTTAGATTCACATCAACCCTATAGACGTGGGCAGAGACGGGATTTCCATCATCCATCGCATTCCCCACTATGATGATGCTGGCCCTTTCCGGATCATCCCCATGCGTTAGAACTAAAGGGGTGCCTGTCGCCATCAAAGGTGCGTCTTCCGTGGTATTCTCGTTTTGGATGACGTACGATAGTGGTGTTGATGGGGTTCCGGCAGCCACATCAATGATGCGGTATATGCTCGTGGTTTCGCCATCGGTCACTACCGCAAATACAACGGGATAGGATGGATTCGCTGGATTAGGAACGGCTAGGACCGAGGGCTGAAGCACTTGGTTAGCGATACCGCTATAAACCGTTGGAATCTCAATGGGCGTCCATTTCTGAACGGCATCAGGATCCACCGGCGTCATTGCACGCCCTGTTCGTCCCCGGTTGCCTTGGAAAGTGTACCATCCCTTGGGAACATACGGATGATCCGTTCGCAGTAGAATGACGGCATCCGCCAACGTAATCTGCTCATCACCGTTCCGGTCATACGAATCCAGATCGTCAGGCATTGATTCCTCGAACCCGGACGCTAGCCGAAGGATCGTCGCCGCATCGGCCAGGTCCGGTGTCGAAGATGTGTCGAAGGATGATTCCTCGGATTCCCCACCGGTGGTCGTATCCGTCGTCGCCTCATCCGTCGAGCTTTCTCCGCCGGTCGGTGGTGACACGCCTCGATTGCCGCAAGAACCGGCCGTGTAAATGCTGATGTAGTCCCCATCACTGATGCGGATAACGCTGATGTTCGTTCCTGTGTTCGTCACGGCGTCGCCGCCTATCATCTCAAGCGTATCGCAGTCATCGAGGTCCGCGCTCGATCCGACAGGGGTAATGGCCAGTGTGACGATAGGGCCGTTCGCCGAGAGTCCGTCGACGCTACACGTGACGGCGTAATAGTAACCGTTCACAGCGTCATCGTTGGTCGTCGGTGAATCCCAACCAGTTGCCGACCGGGGATTGCTGATGGTGATCTCGTCCGGGTCGTATTTCAGCACGACAACCACGGCGTTGAGCGTGTAATCGCCGTTGGTCGTCACGATGCCTTCTACGTGGATATCGGTAGTCGTAGAAATCACACCACCTGGCGTGTGGAGTTCTACCGTCGGTTGCTGTGCGGCCGAAAAGGCGTTGCATGTAATAAGCGCTATAACGATGAGCAATCGAACCAATCGAATCATGGTGAAACCCCCTCTTTACCACGAGCATACAGAGATGATACGCCATCCCAGACAACATTTCAACGCGAATTCCACGGTTTTTCCACGAGCAACTTCCAGACGACCCATAAGCAGGATCCCACAAGCGCGAAAAAAGGCGCCCGTACGGGCGCCTTTCCTGTGTTCCCTGGAAGTTCGTTTCGGGGCGGGCGCCTTGTTCTACCCGCGCTTTGCAGAGGCGTTCCGCCCGTTCGTTGCCGTTCCGGATCAGACGGGGGCTACATTGAAGGCTTCGAGACCCTTCCGCCCCTCGCGAACCTCGAATTCTACCGCCTGTCCTTCACGCAACGACCGATAGCCGTCGGATTGAACGGAAGTATAGTGCACAAACAGGTCCTCCGAGCCGTCGTCCGGGCCAATGAATCCGTAGCCCTTCGAGTCGTTGAACCACTTTACGGTACCTCTAGCCATATAACCGATCCTTTCCCACCTGTGTCCGAAGCCCACGGCGCGTTGAGCACCGTGTGGGTCCGGGCCGCGAACATACGCACGCGGGTATGTTCCGCCCTCTGCGCGTGGACGGCGGGAAACACGCCCGTCGTAACATCATAAGGCGAAATCAAGCGTGTAGGCAATGGAATTGCGCTGACAAGCACGGTTCAAGCGTGAAATGACACCGCTGTACACACCTTAAGCCCGATTTAAGCGGGATTTAACCGTTCCGGTCCCGGTTCCATGCATAACGTGATACGAAGGTGGGGCGCCTCGCTTTCGACCCGTCGGCTCCCACGCGATCTCATGAAACCGCGACTCCGAACCATCTGCCTGCTCACAGCCGCCGTCGTAATCGCCGGGTGCTCGCGCCCCGGAAACGGCGGTTCGTCCGGTACCGGCGGTTCCATACGCATCAAGGGTTCGGACACGATGGTCAACCTTGGCCAGGCGTGGGCGGAAGCCTACGGCCACATCCCCGGTTCCGAGCCGCCCGTGGTTCAGGGGGGAGGTTCCGGAACGGGCATCGCCGCCTTGATCAACAAGGACACGGATATCGCCCAGTCCTCCCGCGAGATGAAAGACGAGGAAATCGCGAAAGCCAGGGCCAACGGCGTGAACCCGGTGCCCACCATCGTGGCTCAGGACGCCCTTTGCGTGATCGTGCACAAGGATAATCCCGTGTACCGGCTGACCGTCGGGCAACTGGGCGACATTTTCTCGGGCCGCATCACCAACTGGAAGGAAGTGGGCGGTAACGACGAAATGATCGTCCTGTTGAGCCGCGAAAAAAACAGCGGCACGCACGTTTTCTTCTTGGAGCACGTCATCCGTCACGGCAAATCCAATGGACCCGAGCAGTTTTCGCCTTCCACTCAGATGCAACCTTCCTCCCAGACACTGGTCACGCAGATTGCCGTGTCGCCTGGCGGCATCGGCTACGTGGGCCTCGGCTACGCGGAAGGCGCCGATGTCAAGGAGTTGGCCGTCGCGGACAAAGAGGGCAAAACCTACACGAAGCCGACCGTTGCGAACGTGATGAACCGGACCTACCCGATTTCCCGCCCGCTGTTGTTCTACACCAACGGCGCGCCGACCGGCAACGTACGGAAGTTCGTGGATTTCGTGCTCAGCGAGGAAGGGCAGAGGATCACCGAACAGATGGAATTCGTGCCCGTAAACAATCCGTGAACCAGACTCCATTGAACATTCAGAGCACAACAGAAGTTGATTTGAGAGGAAGTGCCCGGAGAAAGCCCGGCACGCGCCGCGTGGAATCCGTTTTCGAGTGGGTGATCGGGTTCAGCGGTATTCTGGCGATCATCCTCGTGGCGTTGATTTTCGTTTTTCTGCTTCGTGATGCTTTGCCCGTGCTCAAGGAGCAGTCGTTGTTCAAGATGCTCGCCGGGCGTAACTGGTACCCTCTGGACCACATTTTCGGATTCCTGCCGCTGATTCTCGGTTCGCTTCTGGTCACCCTCGGTTCGATTGTGATTTCCGTTCCGATCGGCATCGCCGCCGCGGTTTACATCGGCGAAATCGCCCCGAAACGCGTCCGCGAAATCCTGAAACCGGGCATTGAGATGGTCGCGGCGATCCCTTCCGTGGTTGTGGGCTTCATCGGCCTGGTGACTCTGGCTCCGCTACTGCAGAAGATGCTGAACCTGTCCAGCGGAACCGTGGCCCTCACCGGAGCCATCATGCTCGCGTTCATGGCTTTGCCGACCATCGTGAGCATCGCGGAAGACGCCCTCGCCTCGGTGCCGAAAGAGTACAAAAGCGCCAGTCTGGCGATGGGCGCGACCCCGTGGCAGACGGTGTGGCGCGTGCAACTTCCGGCGGCCAGATCCGGCGTCCTTGCGGCGGTGATGCTGGGCATCGGACGCGCCATCGGCGAGACGATGACCGTGCTGATGGTCACGGGAAACGCCTTCGCCCAGGTGCGCTCCATCGGCGGCCACGACGCGCACGTGATGCCGTATACACTGTTTCAAAGTGTGCGAACGATGACGGCCACCATCGCGGCGGAGATGGGCGAGACGGTTCATTACAGCCAGCACTACAGCACCCTGTTTATGCTTGGACTGGTGTTGTTCCTGATTACTTTTGTCATCAACCTGGTCGCCGATATCGCCCTTCACAAGGTGGCGCACCAGTGAGAGGAAACGGCACGATAACGCCCCAGGCTCCGGCATCGCTGAAAGGCAAGGGAACGCGCATCGGTGAACGGCTTGCGGTGGCTTGCACTTTTCTGTCCACCATCGCCATCGTCATTCCGGTGATCCTGATCGTTATCCTGATTGTCTCAAACAGCCGCCAGGCGCTCAGCTGGGAGTTCGTCAGCGCCATGCCCCGCGAACGCATGACGGCGGGCGGCATCTTCCCGGCCATTCTGGGAACGGTTTACCTGGTGATCGGTACGGTACTCATCGCCATGCCTCTCGGCATCCTGGCCGCGGTATACCTCGCCGAATACGCGAAACAAGGGCCTCTGACGCGCATCATCCGCCTCGCCATCGTGAACCTGGCCGGCGTTCCGTCGGTCGTTTACGGCCTGTTCGGGTACGGGGTGTTCGTCCTGCTGATGGGATTCGGCGCGTCCATCCTTTCGGGTTCACTGACGCTGGCCTTACTGTCTTTACCTCTGGTAATCACAGCGACGGAGGAAGCGCTTAGGACGGTTCCCCGGGGGTTCCGCGACGCCAGCCTGGCTCTCGGCGCCACGAAATTCCAGACGATCTGGAAGGTCGTCCTGCCCGGCGCGTTGCCCGGCATCCTTACCGGCGCGATCCTCAGCATTGGACGCGCCGCCGGCGAAACGGCCCCGATTCTGTTCACCGCCGCGGTTTTCTTCCAGCGCGACCTGCCGAACTCCGTTTTTTCGCCCGTGATGGCCCTGCCGTACCACCTCTACATCATGGCGACGCAGGTACCCAAAGCCCCGGCGCACATACAGTGGGGCACCGCACTGGTCCTTATTGTCATTGTTCTGCTGGCCAACACCGGCGCCACCGTCCTGCGCTCGCGCCTTCGCCGTAGCAGGAATTACTGATCCATACCGGAAAACCAATCATGTTCACCCTGCCTAAAACCACAGACAGCCCGCAGAATCAAGGAATCAAGCCGAGTCCGGTTGCGAAAGCGACCAAGATGGAAATCCGGAACCTCGACGTTTACTACGGCGGATTCCACGCCCTGCGCGACATCGGGCTGGAAGTCTACCAGAACGAAATCCTGGCGTTGATCGGCCCTTCCGGGTGCGGAAAGAGCACGTTCCTGCGGTGCCTGAACCGTATGAACGACACCATCGACAACTTCCGCCTGACGGGTTACGTCGCGCTGGACGGAGAGGATGTGTACGCGAAGGATGTCGATCCCGTGCTCGTTCGCACGCGCATCGGAATGGTTTTCCAGCGGCCGAATCCGTTCCCGATGAGTATTTACGAAAATATCGCCTACGGGCCGCGATTGCGGGGACGCCAGAGCCGGGCGGCACTTGACGAGATTGTGGAAAAGAGCCTGCACAGGGCCGCTTTGTGGGACGAAGTGAAGGACAAACTGAACCAGAGCGCCTTGTCCCTGTCGGGCGGACAACAGCAGAGGCTCTGCATCGCGCGCGTTCTGGCCGTGGAACCCGAGGTTCTGCTCCTGGACGAACCGGCCAGCGCCCTGGATCCCATCAGCACGATGAAAATCGAGGACCTGATGCGCGAACTGGCAAAGTCCCTGACGATGGTCATCGTCACGCACAACATGCAACAGGCCGCGCGCGCCAGCGACCGGACCGCGTTTTTCCTGATGGGCGACATGATCGAAATCGGCGCGACGGACGATGTCTTCACCAATCCGCGGGACAAGCGGACGGAAGACTACATCACCGGGCGTTTCGGCTAGTTGCTCCCGGTTTTCAATTTCCCTGAACCCCGACCGGGATGACAAAATCTCAAGGGGATTCGCTTTCCCTTCAAACCCAATTCATGGAGGTCTGGCGTGAGCCTGAACCTGAGCAAGAAAAATGCGGCTTTTTTTGATCTGCTGGAACAGCAAGCCAGAATCGCGCACAAGGCGGCCGAGGTAATGGCCGCGATGTCCAAAGACTTGGGCAACGCGGACCAGTACGCACACCAGATCGACAAACTGGAAGACGAGGGCGATTCACTCGTCCATCAACTGGCCAATATGTCCGATGCCTCGTTTGTCACACCGCTCGACAAAGAGGATTTGCACGCGCTGTCCGGAAGCCTGGACGATATCGTGGATAACATCGACGCATGTTCCGCGCGCATCGTCATCTACCGCATTTTGCAAAGCAAGCCCCACTTCGTGGAAGGCGTGAGGCTGTTGACCCAGGCCGCCGAAGTGACGGTTGTGGCGGTCAAAGCCTTGCGAAGCCTTCGAAAAGCCTCCGGTCTCCACGAAACGCTGGTAAAGATCCACCACCTCGAAAACCAGGCCGATGAGGTGTTCCGGGCCGCTCTGGGCGATTTGTTCAATACGCCGGGGTCTGATCCGATCGACGTGATGAAATGGAAGGAAGTCTACGACCGCGTGGAGCGTTCGGTGGACAGTTGCGAAGATATCGCGACACTGGTGGAAAGCGTCGTCGTGAAGTATGCCTGACGGGTACTTGCTTCTCGTTTTCATCGTTCTGTGCGCCCTGGCATTCGACTTCATCAACGGTTTTCACGATACGGCCAATGCGATCGCAACCGTCGTCTCGACGCGCGTGATGACCCCGCGAACCGCCATCATGATGGCGGCGGTTCTGAATTTTGTGGGAGCCCTGATTTCCACAAAGGTCGCCACCACCATCGCGAAAGGCATCGCCGATCCGCGTAATGTTACCGACACCGTGGTGTTGGCCGCCGTTATCGGAGCCATCGTCTGGAACGTGATCACGTGGAAGTTCGGAATCCCGAGCAGTTCGTCGCACGCCCTGATTGGAGGCCTCTGCGGCGCGGCCGTTATCCATGCGGGACCGGGCATCATCTACATCGAAGGGGTGATTCATAAAGTCATCATCCCGATGGTACTGTCGCCTGTTTTCGGTTTCGGAATCGGTTTTATACTGATGGCCTTGATTTATACGTGGCTGGCCGACGTGCATCCGGGCAAGGTTGGTTCGCTGTTCCGGCACCTTCAGGTCATCTCGGCCGGAGCAATGGCTTTCAACCACGGTTTGAACGACGCGCAAAAAAGCATGGGCATCATCACACTGGCGCTGGTGACGCAAGGCTTGCTGGTGAAACCGGAGGTGCCCATATGGGTTGTGATTGCCTGTGCCACCGCAATGGCGCTCGGTACATCGGCCGGCGGATGGCGCATCATACGCACAATGGGGCACCAGATCATCCGGTTGGAGCCCGTTCATGGTTTCGCCGCCGAAACATCCGCCAGCATCACGATCTTTCTGGCTAGCCATATGGGTATGCCGGTCAGCACAACGCACGTGATCTCCGGTAGCATCGTCGGAGTGGGCGCCGCAAAGCGAATCAATGCCGTTCGATGGACAACGGCGCAACGAATGGTCATAGCATGGGTTTTGACATTGCCCATGGCCGCCGCGATTGCCGCGATGACCTACGCACTGTTGCGCATTTTGATTACCCCGTAATTCGGGGCTTGAGAGGGTAGACAATGGAAACGCCAATACCACACGGGCCAGGCTCCCGGGTCCAGTATGACCAGCAATTGCACGAACTCCAGCAGGACGTACTGCGGATGAGCAGTCTCGTGGAGCAGATGCTCCACAAGGCCATGCTTGCCTACATCCGGCGGGAGCCAGGCCTGGTCGCCGAAGTGATGGCCCTGGAAGATTCCGTGGACAAATACAATCTGGACATCGAAACAGAATGCCTCCACCTGCTGGCGTTGCAGAATCCGATGGCGCGTGACCTGCGCATCATCGCCGCGGCCCTCAAGATCATCACCGACGTGGAACGCATCGGCGATTACTGCATCGACATCGCGAAAATGGCAAGCCGCATGGCCGACAAAAGCCCGGTTCACCCGCCAGCGGACCTCTCCAATATGGCCGACATCGTCAGCCTGATGCTACGCGAAACCCTGCAGGCTTTCGTCAGCCGGGACCTCCAACTCGTTCACGACATGATCGACCACGATGATGCCGTGGACCGCTACAACCGGCTGATCATCACCGAGATGGTTGAGCACATCAAAAGCGACTCCAGCATTGCCGAGCAGGCCATCGCGCATATCATGGTTGCCCGCTATCTGGAACGCATCGCGGACCACGTGACCAACGTCGGCGAGCGTGTCTTCTACCTGGAAACCGGCGAACACAAGGAATTGCACGTTTAGCCGCAACACCTGCCACAGATCCCGACCGGCGGGACAGCAATTTCCCGGACCAATGAAAACCGGCGCCCTCGCGGGCGCCGGTTCTGCCTTACCGAACCATATCCAATCAGTCTGTTCCCCGGGGACGCCGGATCATCCCGCGTGCCCGCCGAGGAACCGCTCGACAGCCATCAGTATATCTTCCTCTTCTTCCTCTCCGACTTCCGAGCGGTCGTCCTCCTCGCTCGGTTCCTTGTCGATGGGCCATATCTCGACGTGCGTGCCGCAACCGAGAACGGCGACTTCCCGGGCTTCTTCCAGGCCCAATGCCTTCCGGGTGTCTTGCGGAATCAGGATGCGACCGTCCTCAACGGTGGCGTTGCGTGTCCGGCTGAAAAGAAGGCGCTGAGCCTTGCGGATGGACTTGCC
>JAKQQT010000006.1 GCA_029564025.1 Armatimonadota bacterium
CGGGGTATCCGGGAGCGGCAAGTCGACCCTGGTGCAGGAGACGCTGTTTCCGATGCTTCAGAACCGCGTGTATGGATCCCGGATGCCGGTTGGGCGCCACCGCGACATCGAGGGTTGGGAACTGATCGACAAGGTCATCGATATCGACCAGAGCCCGATAGGCCGGACGCCGCGAAGCAATCCCGCCACTTACACGGGCGTGTTCGATATGATCCGCGACCTGTACACGCAAACCGCCGAGGCGAAGATGCGCGGCTACAAGAAGGGTCGTTTCTCGTTCAACGTGAAGGGCGGCCGTTGCGAGGCGTGCCGGGGCGACGGCATCATCCGCATCGAAATGCACTTTCTGCCGGACGTGTACGTTCCGTGCGAGGCCTGCAAGGGAAAGCGCTACAACCGCGAGACGCTGGAGGTTCACTACAAGGGCAAAACCATCGCCGACGTGCTGGCGATGACGGTGGGCGAAGCCGTGGAGTTTTTCGAGAATATCCCGCCAATCCAGCGCAAGATGAGCACACTTCACGACGTGGGCCTGGATTACATCACGCTGGGCCAACCGGCGACCACACTGTCCGGCGGCGAAGCCCAGCGCGTGAAGCTGGCCACCGAGCTGAGCAAGCGCGGAACGGGCAAAACGGTCTATATTCTGGATGAGCCGACCACCGGCTTGCACTTCGCGGACATCGCCAAGTTGCTGGACGTGCTGGGCCGGCTGGTGGACCAAGGCAACACCGTGATCGTGATTGAACACAACCTGGATGTGATCAAAACAGCCGACTGGGTGATTGACCTGGGTCCGGAAGGCGGCGACGCGGGCGGGCAGGTTGTGGCCTGCGGTCCGCCGGAACGCATCATGGCGTGCGAGGGCAGTTACACGGGGGAATGGCTGAGGAAAGAGAAGGATTCGCCCCTAACCCCTCAGTCCGCTTCCCCACTGGGGAAGGGGAAGCCCGGAGCGATTAGCGTAGGGCGGGGTTAGGGTCCTGAATCCCGAATCCTAAATCCTGAATCCTAATCATGCAACACGAACCACCGAGATATTCACCTTCGCCGTGGGCGAGGGGTTTGATGTACGCGCTGGTCGGGCTGGGCGCGCTGGCGTACGGACACTACAGCGGCGAGCGGCCTTTGAACCTGCTGAAGTGGGTTCTTCTGGGCTCCGTGGCCGTTGCGGCCGGAGTGATCCTGGCGCTGTTGCAGGCGTGGGCGCACCGGCATGGGAACCGGCAGGGCGGGGATTCCGGGACAGGCGCGAAGCGAAGTTGAGGCCGGGATTCACTTCCCCGCTTCTTACCCCTGATTCTCTGGCCCGGACCGGAGGCGCGGGTTACAGCGGCTGTACGTCCGTGTGCGCGCCGAACGGCCAATTTATAGGCCTTGAGAACCTCCGTACGGCTTCGTGAACACAAGCTTTTGACACGAAATCATCCAACCACGTTTCTCTAACCAACGCACGCTGTGCCGTTTTTCACGACGACAGTCGGACACGGCTTCACTTTCCGGCAGGAATTGGAAACCGGTCACAGCCCCATCTTTTTCCGCCACAGCGAGTTGCGGATGATGAGAAACACGACCAGGGCAACGATGATGATGGCGGGGCCAATCATGGGTTCCAGCCGGTCGCCCAGGGTTTTAGGACCTTCATCCCCCGCGTGGCTTTCGTGATCGTGGCCTTCGTGTCCATCCTGGGCCCGAAGCGCCCAGGGTGCGCTGAACATCACACCGGCGGTGGTGATGCGGTATAGTAAGCGTAGATTGTGATTCGTTTTCATAGGTTGAACATCCTTCTCCATTATTGTGGCACGCGATTTCTCGTCCCGGCCCTGCTTCTGATTCTGGCCGGACCGTTCGCGCTCGCCAAAGACGCCCCGAATCCGATTCCCGCAAATTCCGTCGTCTCCAGAACCCTCCCAAACGGCGCCACCGTGCTCGCCCGGTCCGATCCTTACGCAAAGATGGCGATTGTGGACCTGTGGGTCCGCGCCGGCTCGGTGGACGGAACGCCGGGCGCCGCCCACGCTGTCGAGCACATGCTGTTCAAGGCATCCTCGGCAAAGGGCAACGATGGCTCCGATGCCGTCGTCGAATCGGCCGGCGGTGTCATCCACGCTTCCACCCTCCCGGATGCCACCCACTTCTGGTCGCTGTGCCCGCCGGACAAGGTCGCAACCGTCGCCTCGGCGCTTGTCAATCTCGTCCAGTCCACCGATTTCACCGATGCCGGGTGGGAAATCGAGCGCAAGGTGATGCGGGAGGAACTCGAACGCGCCAAGCCGGAACTGGCCGACCAGGCGCGTGCGGCCTTGCTGAAAAACCTGCTGGACGAGGCCGACTCCATGCCCGTGGCCGGCACGAATGCGGGCCTGTCCGCCTTGACTCCGGATTCCATACGCGCGTTCCACAAGGCGCATTACGGTCCGGACAGAATGGCGATGATCGTGGTCGGTCCCGTGCCGGTCGATTCCGCCGTTGAAGCCTGCGCGAAGGCAATGAACGCCTTGGAACAAAACGCGGCGGCGCCGGAATCCAGAGCGGATTCCCTGAAGGCACGGTGCGTCGAGGCGACGGCGACCGACGGGAAGAAGACGTTCACCGGACTGGCATTCACCCTGCCGGATGCCGATCAGGCGACCCTTGAGGTTCTTTGTTCCGTCCTCCGGGGGCGGTTGAACCGCGATCTCTCCCTCGTGGCGGACAGTATACGCGTTCAACGGCTGGCGCGCCGACGTCCCGCTGTGGTGATCCTGGTACAGTCGCCCGCCCGATCGGCCTCGGCCGTGCGTGCGTCCGTCATCGAAACCTTGCGCAAGGACGAACCGCTGGCGGCCTCGGGCGCCGTCGCGATAACCGGACGGCTGAAGTGGTCGTGGTGGCTGGACAGGGAATCGCCCACGAAACAGGCGAACGCTCTTGGAACGGCTTTCACGCTCGGAGCCTGGAAGGACGCCTGCGCCTGGCCGGACAGCCTGACATCAGTGACCGCCGCGCGCCTGAACGCGGTATTGCGTATGGTGGCGGATATCGCACCCGAATCATCGGAGTGAGCAAGGCTGTCGCAAGCGGAATAACCGGGGTTTCACCTGCTAAGATAGCCATAGAAGCCAAGGAGCACACACCGTGAAACCCATTCGCAAAGCCGTCATTCCCGCCGCCGGATTCGGCACCCGTTTCCTGCCCGCCACGAAGTCCCTCCCCAAGGAGATGCTCCCGATTGTGGACAAACCCGTCATCCAGTACATCGTGCAGGAGGCGGTGGCGTCCGGCATCGAGGAGTTCGTGCTTATCACGGGCTCCAACAAGCGCGCCATCGAGGACCACTTCGACTACAACTTCGAACTGGAGTACCAGTTGCAGTCCGCCGGGCGGGAGGACCTGTTTGACATGGTGCGGGCGATCTCCGACATGGCGAAGTTCATCTACGTGCGCCAGAAGGAGCAACTCGGCAACGGGCACGCCGTGCTGTGCGCGCGCACCGTCATCGCGCCGGACGAACCGTTTGTGGTGCTGTGGGGCGACGACTTCATCGATGCGAAACCACCCCGTGTTCAGCAATTGGTTGACACGCACAACCGGCACAAAGCCAGTGTGCTGTCGGTCATCCGGACCTCCAATCCCGAGGATACCCTGCGTTACGGTTTCGTGGACGGCGACGAGGTGGAACCGGGCCTGTTCAAAGTGAACCGTATCGTGGAGAAACCAGGCCCGGAACACGCGCCCAGCGACATCGCCGTGGTCAGCGGTTTCGTGCTGGGGCCGGAGATATTCCAGGCGCTGGACGAGGTTCGGCCCGGCGCCGGCGGCGAGATATGGCTGACCGACGCGGTGAATCACCTTCTGCGCACACACGATGTATACGCGAAGGTCATCGAGAACGGTCGGTACTACGACTGCGGCAACAAACTGGAGTACCTGAAAGCCAACATTGACTTCGGATTGCGGCGGCCGGACCTGGGCCCCGGGCTGATGTCATACCTGGAACAGATTGTGGACGCCCACCGGAACAAGTCCTGACGGATTCGCGCAACGCAATCGCAACGATTTCGCTCCGGCCCGCGTCGTATAGATAGATGCGGACGGCAAACTGAGAACCTGGCGCTTGTCCGCCGAAGGACAACGCCGCGTGAATACTGTCGAATCAACACAATCCGAACACCTCCAGTCCATCACGGAAGCCGTCGCCGAGGTGGAAAAGGTCATCGTCGGTAAACGCCGGCCCGTGGAACTGGCGCTCACGGCCCTGCTTTGCAACGGACACTGCCTGGTGGAGGACGTGCCGGGCGTCGGCAAGACGATGCTGTCGCGCGCGCTTGCGGCGGCCACGGGGTGTTCGTTCAAGCGCATCCAGTTCACTCCGGACCTCCTTCCCTCGGACGTAACCGGCACCTCCGTGTTCAACCAGGCCACGCGCGAGTTCGAGTTCCGTCCCGGCCCCGTGTTTGCCAACGTTCTGCTGGCGGACGAAATCAACCGCGCCACCCCGAAGTGCCAGGCCGCCCTGCTGGAGTGCATGGAAGAGGGCCAAGTGACATCGGACGGACAGACCTTCCGCCTTCCCGAGCCGTTCTTCGTCATCGCGACGCAGAACAATGTCGAAATGCAGGGAACATATCCCCTTCCGGAAGCCCAGTTGGACCGGTTCCTGATTCGCATCGATATCGGGTATCCGTCGAAGGATGACGAAATCCATGTGCTGGAGCGCCAGGTGACGCGCAATCCCATCGACGACGTGCGGCCCGTGCTGTCGCCGGCCAAGGTTCTCGCCTTGCAGTCAGCGGTTCGCAAGGTTCACGTGGCGCCGGAGTTGTCGCGCTACATTGTGGACGTTGTGGCGGCCACCCGCGCGCGTGATGATGTGGCCCTGGGCGCGAGTCCGCGCGGAAGCCTGAACCTGATGCGGGCATCGCAGGCGTGGGCGTTGATGCAGTCGCGCGACTATGCGATACCGGACGACGTCAAGGTGGTCGCCGGCCCCGTGCTGGCCCACCGTTTGATACTTCGGCCTCACGCGCGCCGCCTGGACGCGGCAGGCATCATCGCTGATGTTCTGTCTCGCACGCCGATTGACAGGGAATAAGAGGGTGTCTCCATGACGATGGACCTTGTCATGCTTGCGGTTTACGCGTTGCTCGCGTGCATCCTGTTCGGCCTCAGCTGGGCCTGGAACCCGCGTCTGGTCACGCTCGTGTGCTCCGGCGTCTTCCTCTACGTGGTGGGTATGCGTCTGCGCGCGCCGCACATCTTCATCATGGCCAAGTTCCTTCTGTTCCTGCCGATCGTGTCGGTGGCCTGGGCTTATATCCAGCGCCGGAAGATAAGGGTAACACAGGATCTGCCGTCCTCCAGCACGGAAGGCGAATCAATCACGGCGCGTCTTCGCGTCACCGGTCCGGCAGGTATTGCCGCTGGAGGACTTGTGCTGGAGCGCGACCCGGTTCCTTATGTGCGCGTCGATTCCGGAGCGGGAACCGCCGGGATTACGCCGGACGGATCGTTGCACGAGCTTCGCGCCCGGATCAAACGGCGGGGCCTGTATGAAACCATCGGAATCAGCGCCACACGACGCGACCCGTTGGGAGTGTTCAGTTTCTCCACCAAATTCGTGTCCTCCCCGCCGATGGTTGTTTATCCTGCCGGTTTGCCGGAAATGGAACGCGCCTTCCTTTCTTCGGGAAGCGGAGGCTGGCTGATGTCCGCCGATTCCGGCTTGCGAGGCGACGATTCCGGATTCTACGGCATTCGCGAGTATCAACCCGATGACGGAGTTCGCGGTATCCACTGGCGCACAAGCGCGAGGCGGGGCGAACTGGTGACAATCATGCGCGAGCGGGCGCTGGCAGGCAGGCTCTGGATTGCCCTGGATACGCGCGGCGAGTGCGACGGGATGGACGATTACGAGCCCACTCTCTTCGATGTGCTCGTCCTGCGATGGATCACGAAACGCCTGGAGCCCGTGTGGAATCGCGACAGGTCGACTCTCTACCCGGAACGCTTCCAAGCCATGGACCGGTGTGTGCGCCTGGCGGTGAGCATTATGGACGCGGCGTGGATGCGCGGCGATGCCGTGGGCCTGATCCTGCCGGGAATCGAGGGGATGCCTCTGCTTCCGCAGTCCGGTCCCACCCACAGGCTGGAGATACTGGACGCCCTTGCCCGCGTGGAAGCCGACACCGAGACAACCCTGGATTCGGAACTGATGAAAACGGCCTTTTCTCCGGGTGATACCGTGGTGGCCGTAACGTCCGCGCCAACGCGGGAACTGCGCGAAGCCCTCGTGAATCTGCGCCACCGTCTGGTGCATTCGGTGGGCGCCGTTGTTCAACCCCACGCGAAGGCAGACAAACCGGAATACGAGACGGTTCAGCCGGATGTGTTTGTGCGGGAGCTTGTGTCGGACGGCGTAGAGGCAATCTACCTTCCCACGCACAGTGCGCTGGTTGAAGGCGTGGATGCGGCCGAAATGGTACCGGCGGGGAGCGCACTGTGAAGGCGAGGCATCACGAGGACAACAAGCCGGTTGGGGCAAACTGGCACGAGGCGCCGTTCCATCTGGCGGCGCTGTGCCTGTTCCTGTGCGCGGTCGGCGCGTGGCGCTCGGTGTTCCAGGTCGATTCGCAGTCCGGCGGACAGGTGCTGGTCACGGTCATCGCGGCGTCCTGCATCGCCTGGTTCCTGCGCGGACGGGCGCATCGGGTTCAGAACATAGGCGGCGGTCTGAACGTGGTGTTTGCGGTCCTCGTTTCCGGCATACCGTTGACTCTACTGCGCCACGCGGATATCTATTCCGGCGTTGACAGCGCTCAGGCGGCGCTGTCAATGCAGTTGATGCTGATTATCCTCGGATCGGCCGCGCTTTCTCATTTTGACCAGAGTGCTTTCTTCGGAATCGTGCCGTCGCTGGCGCTGATCGGACTCGTGGCCGGAGAGAACTTCAACACCGATCTGATGGTCTACTTCCTCGGCCTGTCCGCCTCGGCCGTATTCATGGTGGTTTACGATGGACTGATCCATTCCCGGCTCGCGCGTTACACTCGCCGACCGCGCCTCGCCGCGGAAGAGAAGCGGGGATTCGTTGCGCAAGCCATCCGGAACAGCGCCACTGTAACCACCATTTTGATGGCGGCATCACTGGCGCTCAGCGTGGTCGCCATCAATCCGTCCGGCAATGTTCTCGATGCGTTGTCGTTCAACACGTCCGTCACTCCGGGGGCGGCCGGACGGCTGGACATCGGCCCGATTGACTTTTCAAACACGATGGACCTCAGCGGATCGCCGCCCACGCTCAGCGACCAGGTGGTGATGCGCGCCCGTATCGAGTCATCGGGTCACAGCGTTCCGCCGGTGTATTTCCGCGCCCGCGTGTTCGACGAATACACCGGCAGTTCCTGGATGACGCGGGGGCGCAGAACGCCGGTCGAACATGATCCCTTAAGGAATTACGCCCTGCGGCCGCTGGACACCTCGGAGACGGGCGAGGCAAAGGCCCGCGTTCGGGTAGTGCAGTATGTGCGCCTGGAAAGCGCCGGGCGCAAGACGGCTATCCCAACGGCGGCGGAACCGCAATCTCTGGGCATGCGCGGAGGAAGCAACCGGAGAGGCGGATGGCCCCGCCTGTTTGGTGTCACGGAGGACGGAGCCCGCAGTATCCTCGCCGACACATTTATCGAGTCGCTGGCCTACCGCGCCGAATCGCTTGTTTCCGTCGCATCCGCGGAGCAGTTGCGGCAGGCGCCGCCCCCTCCGGCGCGCATGAAGCCGTGCACTTTGGTTCCCGACACCCACGAAGCGAGAAACCGGCGCGCGTTTGCCCGGGGAATCATCGGCGATACAACCAACCAGTACGAGCAGGTGGAGGCGCTTGCGGAGTATCTGCGCTCCTCTTACACTTACACCCTTACCCCGCCGAGGACGCCCCCCGGCAGGGATGCGGCGTGGTTCTTCCTCACGGAGAGCCGTCAGGGCTACTGCGAGATGTTCGCCAGCACCCTGGCCGCCTTGTGCCGCGATGTGGGAATACCCGCGCGTGTGGCTGTCGGACTGGCGCCGGGATCCTCCGACGTGAACTCGGAGATGCTGATTTACCGCCAGAAGGACCTGCACGCGTGGACCGAAGTGTATTTCTCG